>JADFNR010000003.1 GCA_022563275.1 Chloroflexota bacterium
GGCCGCGGTGGCCGCGCCCGACCCGCTGCTGGAACCGCCGGTGTAGGTGTTCAGGTCCCAGGGGTTGCGCGGGGTGCTGTACCGGTGGGAGAACCCGGTGATGGCGAACTCGGTCATGTTGGTCTTGCCCAATATGACGGCCCCGGCCCTCCTCAGATTGGCGATGACCGTGGCGTCCTCATCGGGCACGAAGTCAGCCAGTATCCGGGAGCCGCCGGTGCTCCGCACTCCCTTGCTCCAGAACTGGTCCTTCACCGCCACCGGTACGCCGTGCATGGGCCCTTTGTGTTGACCCGAAGCGATGTCCTGCTCCGCCTGGCGGGCATCGGCCAGGGCCTGCTCCCGCATGACCGTCAGATAGCTGTTGAACCTGTGGTCCAGGGAGTCTATGCGGTCCAGGTAGGCTTCCGTGGCCTCGACCGGCGATACCTCTTTGGACTGAATGAGCCGGGAGAGGTCGCCGGCGGAGAGAAAGGGCAAATCAGACTTGTTCATGGGGCCTCCGTGTTTCGAGCAGGCAGTGGTGGCCAAGAAACCAAGAAATGAAAATGTCCCCAACAAGTCGGGGACATCTTTGAAGGTTGGTTGGTGTTGGGCGGCTACGCCGGAGGCAGGATGATGGGGAGGGGCTCGACGTCGTTCAGGCCGGGCGGGTTGATGGCGTCCAGGGATTCCAGCAAGGCGTTCAAGCTGTAGGTAACCTCGGTCAACTCCGGGTCTTCAATCTCAAGACCCACGGCATGACCCATGGCGCGGATCTCGTCTTTGGTCAGATCAGCCATCGGAATCCCCCTAACCCCGTTCGAGTGAGCACATATTGCTGTATAAAATCTTCGCCGTCAAGATTTGCTGGAACCTGAACGCCCGCGCCTTGAGGCGCTATAGCTGGTCGGCTATACTGGCCGGGACTTTGGAGTGCTGGCGGCATGGCTGGATATTTCAGCCTGTTAGGAAGAGATCAAGCCTATGGCTACGTATAAGAAGGTCAACGTCGACCTGGGTCTGGAGTCTGATTTCAAGAAATTGCCTGCCCCGGTGACAGTGGGCGACTGGTCTTACTTCTTGGTGCGAAGCAGGAAGGGCGTCTTCCAACTGCTCTCCAACATCTGCCCCCACCAGGCTGATGAAGTGCTGGACTGGACCGGCGTGTTCATGTGCCCGGCCCACGGCTGGCGCTTCGAATATACCGAGGGTGTTTGCGTCAACGGCCCCAACGCCAGGATGGTCGGCTTTCCCGTCAGCGTTGAGGACGGCCACCTGATCGCCGAATTACCCGACGACTGAGCCGGACCCATCAACTGCGGTAGTCACCTCAGTAAGTCTTGATCTCCAAGACATGGCCGCTGGGGTCTTTGAAGTAGACCGCCTTGCCGTCGCCCTTGGCCCCCGCCGTTATCCCCGGCCCCTGCATGTTGTCCTGGGCACGGGGACTGTCCCCATAGGGAATCTTGGAGTCCTTGATGCGCTGGAAGGCATCGTCGAACTCCCCGGACTCCATGGCGAAGGCATAGTGGATGCTGCGGAAGTCGTCGGACTGGCGGAAGTCCAGGTTCAGGCTGTCGTTCACCCGCACCGCCAGGAACGGCCCAACCTCCCCCAGGTCGTCAAAGCCGAAGATCCGCGTGTAAAACTCCACTGACTCCTCGCGGTCGTTCACCGGGACTATGGTGTGGTCCAATACAATTGTCATTTAGCGCCTCCTGAAAGCTGCCGAATCGGACTGAACTTGCTCTGAATATCGATGGATCCGCTTAGATTCTTTAATGATTGTGGTACTCTATTGGCTACTTTTGCTTAAGTCAATATGCCCACGCCTGGCCCGTGCGTGGCTTGACCCGGACCGGCCCCACCGAGCCCCGACAAGGAAATGACATGGACAAGAAAGAGATTCCATTTCTGACCGCTTCCCAGCTATCCAAGCTCATCGAGACGAAAGAAGTCTCGCCAGTCGAGGCCACCGAGGCTTACCTGGACCGCATCCAGGAAGTCGATCCCAAGCTAAATTCCTACATCACCGTCACCGGGGAGCAGGCGTTGGCGGCGGCCCGGCAGGCGGAGCGGGAGATCGCCACTGGCATGCACCGGGGGCCGTTGCACGGTGTGCCGGTTGCCGTGAAAGACCAGTTCAACACCGCCGGTATCCGCACCACCGGTGGCTCCAGCATCCTCAAAGACAACATCCCCAACGAAGACGCCACGGTGATAACCAACCTGAAGAAGGCCGGAGCGGTCCTGCTGGGCAAGCTCAACATGAGCGAATTCGCCATGGCGGAGATCTACAACCACCCCTACGGCACGCCCCGGAACCCGTGGGATCTGGAGCGGAACCCGGGCACCTCCAGCAGCGGTTCTGGCGCCGCCACCGCCGCGTCTCTTTGCGCCACTTCTCTGGGCGAAGATACCGGCGGCTCCATCAGAGGTCCCGCCAATTTCAGCGGCCTGGTGGGGCTGCGCCCTTCCCACGGCCGGGTCAGCCGCTACGGTGTGCTGGGCGGTTCTTGGTCCATGGACACCGTTGGGCCAATCTCCCGCAGCGTCGAGGACGCGGCCATCACCATCCAGGCGATTGCCGGTCACGACCCCAAGGACGCCTACACCTGGGATGTGCCGGTGCCGGACTACCGCAAAGCCCTGACGGGGGACATCAAGGGCATCAAACTGGGCGTGATACAAGAGCGGATGGACTCTCCCAACCTGGACCCGGAGTTTCGGGAGACCGTCGCCAAGGCCATCGGCGTGCTGGGGGAGTTGGGTGCATCTTCAGAAGATATTTCCATCCCGTTGGCGCCCAACGCCGGGGCTCTCACGATGACAATCCTGAGCGTTGAGTGGTCCAACCTGCACCGCCCGGTCTTTGAGCCGCACATCGACTATCTGGACCACAACAACAAGATCCGGTTCCTGACTGGAAGCATCATACCGGCCCAGGCCTACTACAAAGCCCAGAAGATACGGGCCGTACTCCGGCAGCAGATACTGGACGCGCTGGACAAAGTGGATGTCTTGGTGCTGCCCACCGGGCCGGTCACCGCGCCGCCGGTGGAGAGTGTGCCAGGCATCCAGAGTAAGGAACATGCCCTCACCGGACTTGCCGGACGCATCAGCTTCACCGGCCCCTTCAACCTGGCCGGCACCCCGGCCATCTCGGTCCCCTGCGGGTTCAGCGCCGCCGGCATGCCCATGGGCATGCAGATCGTGGGACGCCCCTTCGCCGAGGAGATGGTCCTAAAAGTAGCCCACGCCTACGAACAGAACACCGACTGGCACAACCGCCGGCCGCCGGTATAGCCGCGAGCTGACAGCTATCACCGGTCAGCGATCAGTCTGCCGTGATGGTGAGAGTGGGTGCGTTCGTGGGAATGAGACCCTTCCCTTCACGCAGGTGACAATATTAAGTGGTCCCCCATCTCGCGAATCTGTCATTCCGGGGCGCAAGCAGAGGAATCTCGTTGCCAGGAACAAAGAGACTCGGTTCCGGAGTAAATCTGGCATCAACGCTGACCGCTGACGGCTGAAAGCTGACAGCTATCGTCACAAGGAGAGCACCATGAGCGAATACATACCCAACCCCATGGATTGGGTGGCAGACCAAGTAGAACTATATGAAAGTAGCGGAGGCACCGAAGGACTAACTCTCAGGGATACCGGTCTGCCGTGCATAATCGTGACTAACCGAGGGTGGAAAACGGGCGCCATCCGCAAGACCCCTTTGATGCGGGTGGTGGACGGAGACAACTATATCCTCGTGGCGTCTTGGGCCGGAGCCGCAAAACATCCGCTTTGGTATCACAATCTAAAGGCGGAGCCCAATATTGAGATTCGCGACGAGACAAAAGTTTATTCGATGCGGGTCCGCGAGGTAGAGGACCAAGTCGAGAGACAGCGGCTGTGGGATATCGCGGTGGCGGCATACGATCGTTATCAGGAGTACCAGGAAAAGACCGAACGCGTGATCCCGGTCTTCATCGCAGAACCCGCTGGCTAACGGAACATCTGATAGCTACGCCCCCCAGGCGTCCCCGGCCATCAGTTGACTCCAACGCCGGTAGAACTGCCGGTGGTTGCTGTCGCTGAAACGGTACTCGCTGGTCCAGGCTTGGAGTTCGTCGTTGAACCCTTCGTGGTTAAGTCCCATCTGGTAGTTCAGCAGCATCCGGCGGGTGACGGTCCCCCGGCCGGCCTTGGAGCATTCTGCCCAATTATCCATGTCGTCTTGCTCGAAGACGCCGGAAGGCCCGAAACCCTGAACGCCGGCCAGCCGCACAGCTTCTTTAACGCTGTCCGGGGCGGCCTTGTCCACGTATATATACGTCCATATCTCGATCTTGTCCGGCCCCTTGGGGTGCCACGTTCGGAAGGTCCGTCCGCTGGTCCGCAGCAGGGAGAAGTTGGGGAAGATGGTGCCGGCCATCGGGTTGACGATGGCGGACCTGGGGCCAAGCCGGCTTCTAACCTCAGACTTGATCTGTTCCTCGTATTCCAAGATCTCAGCCACCGGCGGGTCGGCCACCTCGTCCGGCCCGATGGTCATGATGCAATGACCATTTCCCGTTGACAACACACTGCCAACCCTGCTTTCGGCGGTCCGGAAATTCCCGGCAAAGCCGGATTTGATGGCGGATAGGTGGGTCCAGGCCACGTGATAACCGTCGCCGCCGAAATTCTCGGCCGGCATCTTCCAGTTGCAGGGCACCACCCATTTGACGATGCCACCGATGACCTCTGAGCCACCTTCGCGGCGGTCGATGAAGGCGTCCAGATACCAGGCGGTCTCCCCCAGATACTCAAGGAGGGGAGGAGCCGAGGCATCGAAGGTGGCGAAGACCAGTCCTTTGTAGCTATCAAGCTGGGCCACCGGGATCAGGCCCCACTTGTTCTGGTCAAGTTCATCATAGTAAGCGTCTTTGGCGTTGGGCACTCCGATCAGCCGGCCGTCGGCGCTGTATCCCCACCCGTGGTAGGAGCAGATGAATGACCCGGCGTTGCCTTTGTCGGCCCGGCATAGCCTATTCCCCCGGTGGCGGCATACGTTCAAGAACGCGTGCACCGTTCCAGCGGCGTCGCGGGAGACCAGCACCGAGTCCTCCCCCATGTAGGTCGTGAGAAAATCACCGGGGCTTGGTATCTGACTCTCATGGCAGAGGAAGAGCCAGCAGCGGGCGAAGATCTGCTCCAACTCCTGCTCGTATATCTCCCGGTCAGCGAAGATGCGCGGGCTGATCAATCCGGCATCTGCGTCGACGAGTTTTTCCAAGTCCTTGATCATGATTCAGCCTCCATGGCTAGGGCGACTGGCAGTACTCGAATACGGGTTAGGTCCCCCAGGTATCACCGAACTCGACGCGGTGCACCAACTGGCCGGTAAAGGTGGACGCGTCCTGCAGGGCCAGATAGACCGCGCTGGGGCCGACGGCCTCGGGTCCAACCCTCTGGGCCCAGTCGCGTTGGGTCCAGGGGATCGCTGCCGAACCCTCGGTCTTGAGGGCGCCGGGCGATAGGATATTCACGGCGATGTTGTGCTCGCGGACCTCGTCGGCCAGGCACAGGCTGAACATGTGCACCGCCGCTTTAGTGGAACTGTAGAGGACTCCGCCGCCCTCCCCGTGGTCACTACCCATGCGTGAGCCGATATGGATGATACTGCCCCGCCCCTGCTCGATCATCGTTGGCAGGACCGCCCGGCAGCACAGGTAGGGCCCCCGGAGATTTGAGGCCACGCTCAGGTCCCACTCCTCGGGGACGATGTCTAAAATAGTCTCGCCCAGCACCATCACCCCGGCGTTGTTCACCAACACGTCGATCCGGCCGTACGTGTCGATGGTCTGGCCCACCATGGCCGTGACCTGTTCCTCATCGGAGACGTCACAGGTCAGCGCCATGGCCTCGCCGCCCTGAGACCGGATCTGCTCGGCGGTTTCCATCGCGGTCCCCGGCAGACCCGTTGGCGAACTGCGGCGGGCGGAAACCACCACCTTGGCCCCCTCGGCGGCAAACTCCTTGGCGATGGCCCGGCCCAAGCCCCTGCTGGCCCCGGTGACTATGGCCACCATGCCGTCCATCTTATTGTTGTGGTCTCCCAGCATCATCCAGTCCTGGGTCTCGGATTTATGAAGCGAACTGGGTTTCCGCCCAGCCCTTATCGAATGGTGTCCAGAAGTGGGAGCTGAGGGTCAGGTGTTGGAACATCCACTTCCCGTTCACCCGCACGTACTCCTCGTCGTAGCGGGCCGAGCCCCACACCGCCTGGTTGCCCTCGGCGTAGGTGCAGGGCTGGAACAGGTACCAGACCCCGGTGGCCCGGTCTCCGTCCACCTCGATGATTGGGTTCATCACCATGTGGATGGCGAAGGGCAGGCGGCTGGGCGCGTTTTGAAAGAACTGCCGGATCGCTTCCCGGCCATCGTTGCGGCCACGTTCCTTTCCGTCCCACACTGCGTCCTCGGTGAAAAGCTCGGCCAGGGCGTCGGCGTCATAGTGGTCGTCGCAGAGGGCGCAGTACCGCCGTTTCAGCTTTTTGATCTCCTCGATGTCTTCGAGGACTTTTATCCGTTTCTCCAGGTTTTCGAGGCTCATGACGTCACTCCAGAATCGTATGGATCCTACTTTAGGCCGATTGGCCGCCGTCTATCTCGATGCACTGGCCGACGATGAACTCGGCCTCTTTGCTGCAGAGCCAGGCCGCGAAATTGCCCATCTCCTCGGGTGTCCCCGCCCGGCCCAGGGGGATGGTTTTCAGCCGGTCGTCCCAGTCCTGGGTGCGCGGGTATCCGTAGAGGGTGTCGTTGCGGGCTGTATCGGTGGTGCCGGGACTGATGCCGTTCACCCTGATGCCGTGGGGCGCCAGGGCCCGCCCCGCCTTCTTGGTGAAGGTGTAAAGCGCGCCGGAAGCGGTAGCGTAGGCCAGGTCCGTTGGCCGGCTGATCTTGGCCTCCACCGAGATAATGTTTACGATGCTGCCGCCGCCGCCCTGGCGCATCAACTCCTTGGTGACCGCCTGGGTGCACAGAAACGCCCCGGTGACCTTGACGTCCATGACGTGCCGCCAGGCTTCCGGTGTCAGGTCCACAAAGTCGGCCCACGCGGCCATGCGGGAGGCGCTGGCGTTGTTGACCAGGAAGTCCACCCGCCCGAACTCGGCCACGGTGCGGTCCACAGCTTCTTGCACCTGGGCCGGGTCGGAAACGTCCAGCACCAACGGCATCCCGATCTTATCGGGACCACGCCCAAATCTTTCGTTGATCTCTTGGGCCACGCTGTCCACGTCCCGCCACCCGGCCTCTCGTTCGTCATCGGGGAAGGTCGATGGGTCGCGGCCGGTGCCGGTGACGACCACGCTTGCGCCCTCTTTGGCGAACGCCAACGCCGCGTACCGGCCGATACCCCGCATCCGGCCCGCGCCGGTGACCAAGGCCACCTTGCCATCGAACTTACCCATCAGCAACCTCCTAGATCGCGGTCCAGCCGCCGTCCACCAGCAGCAGGTGTCCGGTGGTCCCCGCCGAGGACTTGCTGGCCAGATAGATCACCGCGCCGACCATCTCTTCCGGGTCCATGCGGCGGCCCAAAGGCAGGTGGGCTGCCAGGTCTTCCTCCACCTCGTCAGGCGTCCGGGTGTCGGCGGCCAGCATGCCGGGAGTGCTGGTGGGGCCGGGGCCGATGGCGTTCACCGTCACGCCGTGGGGCGCCCATTCCACGGCCATGACCTTGGTGATTCCGGCGACGCCGAATTTGCTGGCGCAGTAGGAGGCCCGCCCCTTGGAAGCGGTCACCGAAAGCTGCGACCCAAGGTTAATGATCCTGCCGTATCCCTGCGCCACCATGTGCCTCCCCGCCGCCTGGGCACAGAAGAACACACCCTTCAGGTTGATGTCGATGGTTGCGTCCCAGTCCTCTTCTGTAACCTCAAGGGCCGGCTTGGGGATCCGGATCCCGGCGTTGTTGACCAGGATATCCAGCCGTCCAAAGTCCCGCACCACCTGGTCGATGGCCTTAGGGATACCGGGCAAGTCCAGGACGTCCAGGGGGTAGACGCCGCTCTTGACGCCCTCGGCTTCCACCTTGGTCCTGGTCTCCTCCGCCAGGTCGAGGCGGTCGGGCCGGTCCGACACCGCCACATCAGCCCCGGCTTGGGCCAATCCCACAGCCAGGGCCGCGCCGATGCCCCGGCCGGAACCGGTCACCAACGCGGTCTGACCCTTCAAACTCAATCCCTCGTAGGGCATGCCGTTCCCTCCGGTATCACAGGTAGATTTATCGGCCGGTTCGTGCCAGTCATTCCCATCTACGAACGGGGTTCGCGGACGTTCGTGGCAAGCTCCGTCGAAACATCACCGCGCCGAAGCGACGGTCCTTCGACAAGCTCAGGACAAGCTCAGTACGAGCTCAGGACGAACGAATTACCGTAAAGACCGCTCGCCAAAAATACGCACGAACAGACTCGCCGGGCGGTAAATTTGCCGTAGCATAGCATACCGGTCCCGAGCCTGGAATCGGTCTGAGGACCCTGGGGAACGATAAGGGATTCCCGCCGGATTAAAAAAACCGAAGGCTGAAAGCTGAGAGCTGTTAGCTGTCAGCCAAGCGTCAACCAAGTGTCCAACTTGCGCACCCTACCCACAGACATTAGAATCAACCGTGGCCCGGAGTATTCGAAAACGTTTGCCTCGGCAAAGGATTTGATGGCGGAAGCGATACAGAGACCGGCGGGACGCAGGCGGAGCCGGAACTTCATCCTGGGCAGCCTCTCCTTCGGCCACGGGATCTCCCACCTTTACGATCAAGGTTTCCCGGTTTTCATGCCCGCCATCCAGGCCGCCATGGGCCTCTCCAACTTCCAGGTGGCCATCTTACTGGGCATCCGCCAGGGCGGTTCCGGAGCGATCAGTCTGTTCGGCGGGGCTATCGTCGACCAGGCGAAGGCCAGTTGGGGGCCGATCCTCACCGGCTGCATGATCTGGGCCTCCCTGGGATTCTTGATCGTAGCCGCATCTCCCAACCTGGGCGTGCTGGTTTTCGCCGTGTTCATCGTGTCCCTCCCCGGAGCTCTCTGGCACCTGCCTGCCACCGCCGCCATTTCACGGCGTTTCCCCGACCGGCGCGGGTTCGCCATATCGATCCATGGCTTCGGCTCCAATATCGGCAACGTTCTGGCCCCGCTGGTGGCCGGTGGACTTCTGACCTTCATGCTCTGGCGGCACATCCTGCTGATCTACGCCATCCCCGCCGCCGTGATGGCCGTATTCGTTTGGTGGTCGCTGAAAGACCTGGGGATCGAGGATGGGGACCAACAGGGAGACAAGAAACCCCAACGGAGGGTGCTGGCCGGTTACCGGGAAGGCTTGGCCATGTTCAAGAACCCGGTGGTCGCAACCTTGGTGCTGGCGGCGGCGATCCGCGGAGTGGCCAACAACGCCCTCTTTCAGTGGTCCCCCTTCTATCTCAAAAACGCAACCGACGGCGGGCTGGACATGGGCTACTTCAGCGCCGGGGTCCACCTGTCCTTGCTCACGGGGATGGGCATCATATCCGCGCCGATACTTGGTTATCTGTCTGACAGATATGGCCGGAAGCAGGTCTTGGTGCCGGGACTGATCATCGCCGCCGTCTTGACCATGTTCGTGGTCAGCGCCGGGGACAGCCTGATGTTGGCCGTGTTGCTGGGCGGGATCGGGCTGTTCAGCTTCGCCCTCCAGCAGATCATCCTGGCCGCGGTGCTGGATATGGTGGAAAAAGGCACCGAAGCCACCGCCTCCGGCCTGATCTTCGGGATCAATGGAATGCTTGGGCTCGGGTCGCCTTTCCTCGCGGCGTTCATCATCCAGGACCTGGGCGGTTACGGCTCCATCTTCTACTACGTGGGCATCTTGACCCTCGTCTCGGCCGTGATCATCGTCTTTATCCCCTTCCCAAACCAACGGGCGGAGAGGCCCGCTGGAACCTGATCCAAAGACTATTTTCTTGTTTGACACCCATTTGGGGCCAGCTTAGAATGTACCTGCCATCCACCCGAGAGGGGGTGAGCGCCAGGCACGAACATACGATTAGACCGGCTACAGCACCGCCGCTGGGATCTGAGATGACCGAGACGGCCCGAAAATTTATCCACCCGGTAGATTGCGCCCCGCTGCGTCGGGGTGTTTCTTTTGCCCGGATACAGGCCCCCTCCAGTTACTTGAGGACCTCTTGAACCAGACCATCACCGCGGTGACTGGGCTGGAGGCGGGCCACTACACCGATCTGGAACACGCCACCGGTTGTACCGTTTTCCTCTGCCGTGAGGGCGCGGTTGGCGGGGTGGATGTTCGCGGCGGTTCGCCGGGCACCCGAGAGACCGACCTGCTCCGTCCGGTCCACCGCGTCGAACAGGTCCATGCCGTCGTCCTCAGCGGCGGCAGCGCCTTCGGCCTGGACGCCGCATCCGGGGTTGTCGCCTATCTGGAGTCCCAGGGGATCGGGTTCAAGGTGGGTCCAAAAGAAGCTCCCGTGATCGTCCCCATTGTTTCAGCAGCCATTCTGTACGACCTTGGACTGATCACTTCGGAAGTGCGGCCCGGTCTGGAAGAAGGCCGTAGCGCCTGCCTCGCAGCCAGTTCCGCCCCCATGACAGAAGGCAGCGTGGGCGCCGGAACCGGGGCCACCGTGGCCAAGTTGGGCGGCGCCGAACGGGCGGTGAAGGGCGGTATCGGCTCGGCCGCCATCACCCTCGCCACCGGCCAAACAGTGGCTGCCGCCGTGGCGGTGAACGCCGTGGGCGGCATCTGGGACTACACCAACGGGCAGCTCTTGGCCGGACCCAGGCGGGCCGGCGGTGGGTTCGACGACTCAGTGGCGCTGCTGCTGGAGGGCGGGGCCGACGCCCCGGCAGGCCCGGTCAACACCACCATCGGGCTGGTGGCCACCGACGCCAAGATCACCAAGGAAGACGCCAATTACCTGGCCAGGGTGAGCCATGACGGCCTGGCCCTGGCCATCCGCCCCTGCCATACCGTCCGGGACGGCGACACCATGTTCGCCATGGCCACCGGACATAACCAGTCATCCGTGGACCTCACCGCCCTGGGAGCAGCCGCGGTGGAAGCAACGGCCCAGGCGGTGCTCCGGGCCGTCCGGCAGGCAACCGGACTGGGCGGTATCCCGTCCATCAGCGAATTGGCGGTTTAGCCACCCAAGTTTCAATATCGTGATTAGCCCGAGATCCAGAGTGTTAACAAATGGCGCAGACTTTGCCTGATAAGATGCGGGTGATCAGCACCAACGAAGAGATGTCCCAGGCCTGCCGCGAGGCCGTAAAGCCCATCGGGCTGGTGCCGACGATGGGCGCCCTCCATGCCGGGCACCTGAGCCTGGTTGACCAGGCCCGGGCCGATAACCTCACGGTTGTCGTGAGCATCTTCGTGAACCCAACCCAGTTCGGCGACGGAAATGAACTGGAGAAATACCCCCGAGACCTGGAAGGAGACCTGGACCTGCTCCGCCGCCACGGCGTCGACCTGGTCTACACCCCCACGGTCGATGAGGTCTATCCCCAGGGATTCAACACCTGGGTGGAGGTGGGCCAGTTGGGCGAAAAGCTGGAGGGATTGCACCGTCCCGGCCATTTCCGGGGGGTGGCGACAGTTGTATCCAAGCTGTTCAACTTGATGCGGCCCGGCCGGGCCTACTTCGGCCAGAAGGACGGCCAGCAGACGGTGGTGGTCCAGAAGCTGGCCAGGGACCTGGATATGGGAGTGGAAGTGGTGGTGATGCCCACCATCCGGGAACCGGACGGCCTGGCCATGAGCAGCCGTAACGTTCAGCTTTCACCGGAGCAGCGGCAGGCTGCCCCGGTCCTGCACCGGGCGCTCTGCCGGGCGTACCTGCTTTGGGCGGAGGGAGAACGTGACGGCGACACGTTGCGGGAGGCGGCCAAGGAGATATTGCAGGCGGAATCCGGGGTGGAACTGATCGATTACGTAAGCGTGGCGGGCATGGCGACGTTGGATGAATTGGAGCGGGTGGAAGGCCGGGCAATGGTCTCGGCCGCGGTCCACATGGGCCCGGTCAGGTTGATCGACAACATAGTCTTGGAGTAAAAGCTCTAGCGGGTCGAACGTCAGTTCCGCTCAGATACGGCCGCTAGCTCTGGACCAGTTCCCGGACGGCTGCGGTGAGCGCCGGGAGAACGGTCTCCCAGTCTCCGACCACTCCGTACCGGGCCTCTTTGAAGATGTTGGCCTCGGCGTCCTTGTTGATGGCCACGATGACCTTGGCCCCGGAACACCCCGCCATGTGCTGGCTGGCGCCCGAGATCGCCACCATGATGTATAGGTCCGGCGTGATGGTCTTCCCGGTCAGCCCCACCTGATAGCTGGACGGAACCCAGCCCGAGTCCACCGCGGCCCTGGAAGCGCCAACGGTGCCACCCATGATCTTGGCCAGTTCTTCCAGGTGGGCGAAGGGTTCCGGCCCGCCCAGTCCACGTCCTCCGGAGATCACGATGTGGGCGTCCTCCAACTTCACGCCTTCGGCCTCTTCAATGACCGTGTCCACGACCTTGGTCAGGGCCATGGATGCGTCAAGTTCCACTGGGAATGAGACGACCTCGCCTTGGCGTGAGGAGTCCGCCTCGATGGGCTCGTAGGCCTTGGGGCGGATGGCGGCGATCTGCGGGGTCTGGTCGCAGCTCACCACGGCGATGGCGTTGCCGCCGTACACCGGCCGGTTGGCCAGCAGCTTCTTCTCGGCGGCGTCCACTGAAACTTCCAAACAGTCCTGGGCCAATCCGACACCCAGACGGAAGGCCAACCGAGGGGCCAATTCCCGGCCCTCATTGGTGCGGGCGACCAGCACCACCCGGGGGCTGGTCTCTCGGCAAAGAGCTTCTATGGCGGTCAAGTGGAGGTCGACTTGGTAATCGGCCAGCAGCGGGTGATTCACGGCATAGACCTTCTGTGCGCCGTGGGCGATGGCCTGTTGGGCCGGCACGTCCAGGGTGTCTCCAAGAAGGGCCACAAACAATTCTTCGCCCAGATCGGCGGCGACCTTCTGACCGGCGGCCAGCAACTCAAGGGTCGTGCTGCTCAGTTCTCCGCCCGAGGCGTCGCCCAATATCAGTACTCCGGTGCCTTCAGCCATCACGGCCTCCCGTGCATTTGGAATCACTCTGCAGGTCCAGATGGACCGTCAGACTTAGATCTATTAAAAGTTGGGGGAAGGGGCGTTAGATGATCTTGTCTTCCCGCAGTTTCAGGGCCAAGAGCCGGCCCGAATCTGCCGGGTTCTCTCCCTCGATGATCTCGCATTCCCGGTCGCTGACCGGAACGAATAGTTCCCGCAGGGTGATGCGTGAAGCCGATTGAGCAGCGTCCAGGTCCAGGTCGGCGGCGCTCCAGATGGTCGGCTTCTTCCGGGTGGCCGCCATGATTCCCCGCAGGGTCGGGTACCTAGGCTGGCCCAGTTCGTTGCTCACCGTGACCAACGCCGGCAGGGGCGCCTCAACAACCTCATAACCGTCTGCGATGATCCGTTCGACACGCACCTTGCCGTCTATAACGTCAACTCGTTTGCCCAGGGAGATGCAGGCCATGCCCAGGATCTCGGCCACGCCCAGGGGCACCTGTGCGTTGTCCCAGTCGGAGGCCTGGCGTCCGCAGATAATCAGGTCAAACCCATCCAGCTTGCGTATCGCCGCCGCCAGCAATTGGGCGGTCAGGAAGCTGTCGATGGTGTTTTCGAAGGCGTCGTCTTGGAGGAGGACCAACTCGTCGGCGCCCATGGACAGCGGTTTCTTCATCACGTCCAGTGCGAATTCGGTGCCCGTGGAGATCACGGTTACGGTGGCTTCCTGGGAGTCTTTGATCTTCAGGGCGGCTTCCACCGCATTCTCGTCGAAGCCGTTCACCACCGGCGGTATATTGGGCGGGGGAACAACCTTCTTTGACCCCTCATCGATCCGGAACGCCGCCATGGGCATCTCCGGGTCGATCACTTGTTTCGCCAGAACGCCTATCCTGATAGCCATAGCTCTCCTATGGGAAACGGCCGGCTAATGGCCGGAAACGAGTCTGCGGGAACCTTGTGAAAGGTATCACCAAGCACCACGGGTGTCAATTGAAACCGAGACTGGCCAGGCGGGCGTAGATTTAAATATCAACCCGTCAAGATGCTATAATTTGGCGGGCCGGCACAGCATTTTGTATCTGGTCTCGAGCCCCCTCGAAAGCGTCCCGGATGTCTCCCCGGCGAGTCTCCCAAATAAGAGGTCCTTTTCGCGATGAACACGGTTAAAACATTCTTCTTGATGATGGTGATGTCGGCCCTGCTCCTGCTGGTGGGCGCGATGCTTGGAGGCGTCCCGGGCGTCATCTTCGCCCTGTTCCTGGCCATCGCCATGAATTTCGGCGCCTATTGGTTCTCGGACCGCATCGCTTTGAAGATGACCCACGCCATCGCCATCACCGAGAATGACGACCCGGAACTGTACAGCATCGTCCGTGAGCAGGCGTCCCTGGCTGGGTTGCCCATGCCCAAAGTATTCTTGATCGAGTCCGAGTCACCCAACGCCTTCGCCACCGGCCGGAATCCCGCTCACGCCACGGTGGCGGTGACCACCGGTATCCGGCGTATCTTGACCCGGGAGGAATTGGCCGGCGTGCTGGCCCATGAGATGGCCCATGTGGGCAACCGGGACACCCTAATCATGGCGATGGTCGCCACGGTGGCCGGCGCCATATCCATGCTGGCCATGTTCGCCCAGATTTCGGCCATGTTCGGCGGGATGGGCGGCCGGGGCCGGGACAACAACTTCATTGGACTGCTCATCGTGGCCATCGTCATGCCCATCGCGGCGGGGATGGTGCGCGCGGCAATCTCCCGGACCAGGGAGTACCAGGCGGACGCCACGGGCGCGCAGAACTCCGGCGACCCATTGGCCCTGGCCAGCGCGCTTCAAAAACTGGAGTTGGCATCTCAGAACCGCCCGTTAAATGTGGCGGAGGGAGCCTCACACCTGTTCATAGTGAACCCGCTCCGGGGCGCCAGAATGGCCAAGCTGTTTTCCACCCATCCGCCCATGGAAGAGCGCATCAGGCGGTTGCAGAACATCAGGCCCAATTACTGAACGGCACGGCAACTGAATCTGAATCGGCCCGGTGCGGTCCCGCGCCGGGCATTTTTATTGCCCTGGACAGGTCATGATTTCGGCGTGTGTTAAAGATTTTCCCATGCTAAAATCGTCATCCTGGCCGAGCTTCGATCATTCATTCATAACGGTGGTCGCGGCATGACGAATTCGGAGAAACAGGGCTTGAGATGGGTTGTTTGACTTCCATACTCCGCAGCGGGGCGGCTATGGTGCTCGGCGTGGTCATCTTTGTCGGGTTCCTATTCTTCCTGATCCTGAACAATTTTTCCGACAAGCTCTTGAGCGCCGATTTCTACAACGACACCATCGCCGCCGAGGACACCTATAACCGCATCTACGACGAGGTGCTGGTGGACGAGGAACTGCTGGACAAGACCGAGGAGTTCCTGGGCGACATCCAGGTCGTCAACCATCAGGACATCATTGATCTTATGCGCGAGATAATGCCTCCCGCGTATATCCAAGCGCAGGTGGAAGGGGCCATCGAGCGGACCATCGCCTACGTCAATGAGGACGTGGACGAGTTGGACGTGTATGTCGAGCTAGCAGAACCTCTGAGGAATGTAAAAGCGGTCATGTTCGCCTACATCGACGGCCGGATCGACGAACTGCTGGTAGAGGACCCGGGTATCAGTAGCTGCTCGGCCGCCGCGGTGACCGATCTGACCGGCCGATTCGTCCAAAGGTTCGAGGCCCTGGCCGGCGGCGCGGTGCCAACGACGATCCCTTCATTAAAGGCATTGGACCGGGTCTGCCGCCAGTTGGTGTTCGCCTCGGCTTTCGACCTTCTGCTGGTTTCCGGCAGCCTGGACGCCGAGACCGCCCGGCTCTTTAGGAGCAACCGGGAAGTATTGAGAAAGCCCTTCGAAGACGGCGATACCCTCGGTATGCTGAAGGTCTCTGCCCGGCTACTGGCCGAACCACTGATGGACCAGGCCATTGATAGAGTGCGGGAGGACCTGAGCGAAGGCGACCGTTTTGACCTGATACGCCAGTTGGGTGAGTGGAACCCCGATCGGTCAGAGGCCCAGATCAGGGCCGACCTGGATGAAGGGCGGGAATGGGTCTCCCGGGCCCGCAGCTTCGGTGAGTTGACCACCCTGGTCATGGTGATCGGCGGAGCAATCGTGATGGGCCTGGTCTTTTTACCCACTCTCACCGGCATGCTGCGTTGGCCGGGGATCGCCTTGCTGATCACCGGGGCGTTCTTCTTCGTCGCGGGCAAGATCGCTGAGAGCGAGGTTCCCAAAAGGCTGGCTGACGTTATAGAGACCGGCGCCGACCAGGTGTCGGGCGTGCCGCCGTCAGTAACCGACCTGGGCGGAGACATCCTGATCTCCTTCGGGTCTCAGTTGACTGATGGATTTACCGGGCCCTCCCTCACATTGCTGATCATTGGGGCGATCTTGTTCGGCGCGTCGTTCTGCACCATAGTCATCAAGCGGTTCATACCGATCGTTAAATAGGTGGCGGGTTTGGACATTTGGTTAGAGGCCGCCATTCTGGCATTTCGAGTCCGCCGTCTCAACCGGTCATTCTGAGCCAGCCGCAGCGGCGAAGAATCTCATTGCCTAGCCGCAACGCCGTTTTTTCCCTGCGGAACCAGTGGTTGGCTGCTCATCAACAACGAGATTCCTCGCTTCGCTCGGAATGACAGCGGGGTGGAATGACTATGGGGCGGTATGCCCGGCCCCGTCCCGCCTCCCTAGAACAATGCGATGGGGCTCACCGGAGACCCGGTCACGTTGCGGAGGCGCAGGGGGGCCAGGGTCAGCATGAATTCGTAGCGGTTACGCTGGGCGCAGGCCTCGGCCAGTTCTTCCAGGTTGGCGTTGTCGATGAGCCAAAGCCCAAGGGTGACCAGGCACATGACGTGGAGCGGCGAACCCACGGTGCTGTAATGGGAGGGCCGAAAATCGTTGGAGGTGTCGGTGCCCAACATGGCGATGCCCCGCTCTTTGAAGAGCGGGGTGCAGGCCACCTGACAGGCCGTCATCGGCTCACCGGCCTTGGCGGGCGGGCGGTCCAACCGCATCTTGTAGTTGCCGGTGCGGACCAGGAGTATGTCTCCCTCCTCCATCTTGACGCCCTGGGCTTCTTCGGCCTCCAGCAGGTCCACCGGCATCACCGGCTCCTTGGGGTCCAGGTAATCAACCCCCCGCAGTTTCGGCAGGTCCAGCAGCACACCTCGGGTGACGATGCCGGAGTAGGCCGCCTCGATCGAGTGGGTCTGCGCGCCCTCCCGCGAAGTGATCATACTGGCCGGTTTGCCGTTGTACAGATTCCCCTGCCAGGAATAATGGGACATAGCGTCGATGTGGGTGATGCTCTGGCCGTGGAACACCATGCCGATGAACTCGGCTGCGCCCCGGCGGGTGTACTGCCGCTCCGTGGAATCAGTTGTCCGGCCCTCACCGCTGTCCACCATGAATCGCTGGACCTGGAAGGTGACGTCGGCGTGCATGTCGGTGCTGATGGGCCGGGCGCAGCTTACCGGGATGCCGTCCTTGACCAGCGCCGCCGCCTGCTGGCGTTTGGCCGGCGTGATCAAGTTCAGGCAGCCTAGTTGGTCGTCTTCGCCCCAGCGTCCCCAGTTGCTGAGGGATTCCATCCACCCCAACACCTGAGCTTCGCCGGGTATCTCCCGGGAGGTTGCTTGCGCCATGGGTCCGCCTCCTGCCTATAGCATCCAATCATTTCTTTTTAAACGTTTAGTCGTTTTCCGCGCTGGACAATCGGGTGCCGATGAAATTTGTAGCGCCGCGCAGAAAATCGCTCACGGCCAGGGGCCTGCGGCCCTCCAGTTGGACAGTCTTTAAGCCCAGCAATCCGTGGGCGGTAACCACCGCCGCCGGAGCGGCCGGGTCCCCGGTCTCCACCACCACCCCAACATCTGCATCATCGCTGGCGGACGCGGTGGGCATGACCGAGACATCGACCAGCTTTAGGCCGCTGCCGTTCCAGTGGGTGAACAGCCCCGGCCACGGTGTGAAGGCCCTGGCCCGCCGCTCCAGTTCCTCGGCCGTCTGGGTCCAGTCCGCCAGACCGTCCGCCCGCTCGAATTTCCGGGTAACGGTGGCCAGGGAATCTTCTTGGGGCATCGAATTAAGCTCCCCGGACTGCCAACGCGGGAGGCTTTCTATCAGCAGCTTTCCGCCGATCTCGAAGAGAGTTCGCGTCAACCCCGCCGCCGTTTCAGTTCCGTTTAATTGGTATGTCTGCCGGGCGATCAACGGCCCGGTGTCCATCCCTTCATCCAGCAGCATCAACGTGACCCCGGTAACCTGGTCGCCGTCCAGGATGGCGGTGATTACCGGCGACGGACCGCGGTGCCGGGGCAGCAACGAGGGGTGGATGTTCAGGCAACCCAGGAGAGGCAGATCGAGGACCGGTTTCGGCAGCAGCTTGCCGTAGGCGGCTATGATGATTACATCCGGCCGCAGCGCCGCCAGCGCAGCTTGTGCCTCCGCCGATCGGAGACTGGCCGGCTGGAACACCGGAAGCCCGTGCTCCTGGGCATAGTCTTTCACCGGTGAGGACTGGGGTTGGCGGCCCCGGCCAGCGGGGCGGTCCGGCGGCGTGTAGACCCCCACTACTTCCCATCCTTCCAGCCCGGCCAGACCGGTGAGCACGGGGACGGCGAAAGTGGGGGTGCCCATGAAGACAAGGCGCATGGAGTTAAAAACCTTGAGGCCGGCATCAAGAGCCAGGGAGTCGATGCAGCGGGCATAAATCGCCGCCACATGCTAATAATCGTCTTGACACTCGAAATTAGGTGTTGCTAAAATACCTTAACCGCTTGGCGGGAATAAATGAAGGAGGTGAAGGCTTATGGATGATAGTTTAACGCGCAGGGGCGATGGTAGGCATCAGTCTGGACACGACGAGGTGATCATTTCGTAGCAGATAGCTCGAAATAAGAAAACCCCGTACGTCGGGCCCAGGCCAATGTCTACCATCGCCCCTCGACCCCGGTTTGTACCTAGTAGGGCGAAAAGCAACCCAGAGTTGGCCGGGCCCGATCTTTTTGCCCGGCGGTTCCGCCGGTTTTTTTAGTTTTGTGGACCCAGTTGTTTGGCCGCATCAGGCGTTGGGCGGCCATCGCAACGCCGAGAAAGTAAAGCACTTTTTAGGCATCGCCAGTTTGACAATAAAACACCTTCGCCGTAAAATCGCCACGCACGGGCGCCGCGATGACGGCACCCAGGAGAATAGAACTTAGATGATTCGGATTCGGCTTGCCAGGGTCGGCAAAAAAGGCCGGCCTTCTTACAGAATAGTGGTCGCGGAAGTCACGGCGCCCAGGGATGGTTCCTATTTGGAGTGGATCGGGAACTACGACCCCATGGCGGACCCTCCCGCGGTGACCTTGAAGAATGAACGCGCTGCCCATTGGCTCAGCATGGGCGCGATCCCCTCCGACGCCGTTTCCAGGATATTGGCCAAAAGTGGCCTGATGGAGCGCACCGAGACCTTCAAGACCGGCGCCAAGCAATCCGGTGGTCAGCCGAGCACCGGCGGGGCTCCCGCCGCAGTTGCCGAAGCCCCTGCGGAAGAAGCGCCGGCTGACGAGGCACCCGCTGAGGAAGCTCCGGAAGCGGAAGCTCCTGCCGAGGAAGCTCCGGCCGAGGAAGCTCCCGCCGACGAAGCTCCCGCCGACGAAGCTCCCGCCGAGGAAACCCCGGAGGAGGAAGCTCCGGCAGAGGAAGCTCCAACCGACGAACCCCCGGCAGAAGAAGAAGCCTCCAGTGAAGAAGAGACCGCTGAATAACAGCTTTCACACTCTCCTCGAGTACTTAAATAACCTATGAAAGAACTGATTGAGTACATCGCCCGCTCTTTGGCCAGTGATCCCGATGCCGTGGTAGTCACCGAATCCATGGAAGATGGCCGCATCATCTTCCGGCTTCAAGTCGCCGATGAAGACAAGGGTAAGGTCATCGGCCGCCAGGGCCGCGTCGCCCAGGCCATGCGTGTACTCCTACGGGTGGCGGCTGTTAAAGACGGCACCCAGGCCGTCTTGGAAATCGTATAACTCCCTCCCTTTCTTTAGCGGGCTTGTTGCCGCCTTCGGAACCCAGCCATGTCTGATACCCCCTCACCGGCAGAGTCATCTTCGATCACTTCTTCTGACCCGCCTTCCGATCTTTCTTCGGCCTCGTCTCCCGAAAAACTTGTCGCCGTGGGACGTATCATCGGCGCCCACGGGCGCGACGGCGAGATACGGGTGAAGGTCACCAGCGATGTTCCAGGCCGCTTCGATGCAGGCCAAACGCTGTTTCTGTCCCGTGATGGCGTTTCCGCCGAAGACCGGACCTACCAGATAGCCAAGAGCCGCCCCACGGGATCCAAGGGCAACGACATACTGATCATCTCGTTCCGGGGCTTCCGGGACCGCGATCAAGCCCTGCGGCTCGCGGGATTTTGGCTCTGCGTATCCCAGTCCCAGGTCCCGGCCGCCGATGACGGCGAATATTTCCACTATCAGCTCATCGGCCTCAAGGTCCGCACCGTGGCTGGCGAGGAGCTGGGCGAACTCGCCGAGATACTGGAGACAGGCAGCAACGACGTATACGTGGTCAGCGGCGCGGCTGGGGAGATACTGGTGCCCGCCCTGAGCCACGTGGTGCGCGAGATAGACATCGACGCCGGCCTGATGGTTGTTGATTTACCCGAAGGTCTGCGTTGATACCGCTTTGACCCGCGCTTTGGGCTAGTGCTAGAATCGAAACTGAAAGGGCGCTGGTAAAATTTCGTTCAAACCGATCGCCGGCAAACAATCACTTGTGGAAATGAAGCCCTGGCGTCAATCGCCTCAGCCAGCCCATCTCCCCAGGAGGTCAGGACTATGTCCGGTCATTCCAAATGGTCAACAATCAAGCACCAGAAGGGCGCCGCCGACGCCAAACGGGGTGCCCTGTTCACTAAGATCAGCCGTGAACTTACGATCGCGGTCAAGGGCGGTGGGACCGACCCAGACATGAACTTCCACCTCCGTTTGGTGTTGGACAAAGCCAAGGCCGCCAACATGCCCCAGGACAGCATCACCCGGGCCGTGAAGCGCGGCAGCGGCGAAGCCGTTGAGGGAGAGGTGCTGGAAGAGATCACCTACGAGGGCTACGGACCCGGCGGCGGGGCCATCCTGCTCCAATGCCTGACCACCAACCGCAACCGCACCGCCTCCGACGTGCGGTCGGCCTTCAACCGGGGCGGTGGCAACCTTGGGGAAAACGGCTGTGTCGCCTGGAACTTCGATCACCTGGGCGTGATCGGTTTGGAGATGAAGGATCAAGAACGGGGCGAAGAGCTGGTCCTGCTCGCCATCGACGCCGGCGCCGATGACGTAAAATTGGAAGACGATTTCCTGGAGATTTTCACGGCCGTGGACCAATTACAGACAGTGCAGAAAGCGCTGGAGAGCGAAGGGGTCCCGCCGGACGCCGCCCAGTTATCGATGGTCCCCAAGACGACCATCGCCTTGGACGACAAACAGGCGGAGCAAACCCTGCGGCTCCTGGACACCCTGGAAGAACTGGACGACGTGCAGAAAGCCTACACCAACGCGGACTTCTCTCCCGAGGTCTTGGAGCGCTACCAGGCACAGTCGTAGCAACCAGTGGTTCGGCAAGTCCCCCGATGCATCGGGGAGACCCTCGACCTTAGGTCGGGGCTCACCATGAGCGGCTGGGACGTCTTATCCGTTCGTCCTGAGCCTGTCGAAGGACCCAACAGTGGTCAGTACGGGAAATTTAGATTAGCCTCCAGTAACCGAATAGTGGAAGGGTGGTGTGATGGGTATTTTGGGGATCGACCCCGGGACCTTACGCATGGGCTATGGAGTGATTGGTGACGGCCCCAATCCCCATGCCGACGATTACGGCGTGATCTCTCTCCCGCGCAAGATGCCCCTGGAACAGCGCCTCTACCAACTCCACACCCATATCCTCAACCTCATCGCCATCTTCCACCCCACCGTCATCGCCGTGGAACAGCCCTTCATGGGAAAGGGGGAAAGAAGCTTTCCGGGCGCGGCCATGGCCGTCGGCCAGGCCCAGGCCGCGGTGTTCATCGGCGCCGCCAGCCAGGGCATCCCCATCTTCAAGTACGCCCCGGCCCAGGTGAAAAGCGCCGTGGCTGACTACGGGGCCGCCTCCAAAGAACAGATGCGGGAGATAGTCGCCGCCACACTGGGGCTGAAAGACGTTCCCGAATCCGACGCCGCCGACGCTTTAGCCGTGGGCCTTTGCCACCTGATCCAGGAACAGGCGGACGTAGCCTTGGGGCGGATCATTACCCCAGGACAAGAACGTTGACCCTAAGCCGGTCAACCCAGTTAATGGCAGCTAAGTCGCTGTGCAGATGATAGTAGGTGTGTAGATGATAGTAGGCGTGCATGGGACACTGGAAACCACCGGCCCAGATTGGGTCCATATCCGCGTCGGCGGAGTGACGCTGCAGGTGTCAGTCCCGGCCAATACGGTGTCCGGCATGGGGGCCATCGGCTCGCAGGTCACCCTGCACACCCATCTTCGCATCCGCGACGACCAGCCGGTCCTCTACGGTTTCGCCGATGCTGCCGCCCTGGGTCTGTTCAGCATGCTCACCGCGGTGTCTGGAGTGGGGCCGAGAACCGCCTTGGCGTTGCTCTCCACTCTCGACCCAGCCCGGCTGCAGACCGCGATCGTGACCGGAGACACCGCCGCGCTGTCGTCGGCCCAAGGGGTGGGCGCCCGCACCGCCAGCCGGATAATCTTGGAGCTCAAAGGCAAGGTTGACGACGCTGAATTCGCAGAAGTGGGACTCTCGGGAGACGTGGACGGTCAGGTGATCGCCGCGCTCACCGCCCTGGGATACTCCACCAACGAGGCCAGGTCCGCGGCGGGTACCCCGGCAGTCGCGGCCGAGACCGAGGTGGACGACCGCATACGCGTCGCCCTGCAGCAGTTCGCCACTCGGAGTTGAGTGAATCCAAGGGGCTCGTATAAAAGCGGCCACATGGAACGCCATTATCTCCAACTCCGATTAGGAGGCGTATCGTGGCAAAGTTTTTCATGCCGACCAAAGGGCCAGAGGACTGGCGAGGATTCTTGTCGTCTCCCGCAACTCAATGGAGAACCGGGTACTCGGCGAAAACACTCGCGCATTGTTGGGAGGCGGCGGGAGGATTTCCTGAATCCGTGAGTCGGGTGTTTGCAGACTCGGGATTTCCCGTGCTTCGTGACATGGAATTCCTGATTGGCCTGCCAGAACATCAAACCTTTTTGGTGGGTGGAAGAAGACCCTCCCAGAGTGACATATTCGTGCTAGCGAGTACGGAAAAAGATCTGATTACCATCACGGTCGAAGGCAAGGTGAACGAGGAATTTGGACCTCTTATCGGTGACTGGAAAGAAGACGGGTCTAAGGGAAAGCGGGAAAGGCTGGCGGACCTCAGAAAACGCCTCAAGCTATCCCGGACAGGAGTCGATCACATTAGGTATCAGTTGCTCCACCGCACCGCATCAACATTGATTGAAGCCGAGAGATTCCACGCTACGTCCGCCGTGATGCTCGTGCATTCCTTCAGCCAAGAACATAAATGGTTCGAAGATTATCAGGCTTTCGTTGGTCTGTTTGGGAAATCGGCGGAGCCAGATTCGGTCACATACTTCGGATTTAGGGACGGTATAGCTCTTTACACGGCATGGGTGGTTGGCGAACCAAAATTCTTGTTGCATGATTGTTAACCGGCCTCCAGACGCACCGGACGTGCGGCTTTTGATAGCGCCTTATATAATGCTTGTACGACGAAACCGGGAAGGGACTCGTTAGACGATGGCAACCTACGCCCGTGGCAAGAAATGGGCCGACGCCGGCAAAGACATCCAGGAAGTTTGGAACTCACGGACCCCGCCCGAGGACCGGAAGTTCGAATTGGTTGCCGATTTCCAGATGACCGGCGACCAACCCGCCGCCGTGGCCCGCCTGGTGGAGGGATTGGAGAACGGCGTCACCCGCCAGACCATGTTGGGCGTCACCGGCAGCGGCAAGACTTTCACCATGGCCAACATCGTCCAGCAGGTGCAGCGCCCCACCCTGGTCATGGCCCACAACAAGACCCTGGCCGCCCAGTTGGCCTCCGAGTTCAAGGAGTTCTTCCCCCATAACGCGGTGGAATACTTCGTGTCCTACTACGATTACTACCAACCCGAGGCCTACGTTCCCCAGTCGGACACCTACATCGAGAAAGACTCCAGCGTGAACGAAGAGCTGGACAAGCTCCGCCTCTCCACCACCACGTCCCTGCTCACGCGCCGCGATGTTTTGATCGTTGCCTCGGTGTCCTGCATCTACGGTCTGGGCGACCCCAACGACTATTTCAAGCTGGTGGCCAAGATCAAAGTGGGGGAGACCCGCAACCGCAGCCAGTTGGTGCGCCAATTGGTGGACATGCAATACGAACGCAACGACATGGACCTGGCCAGAGCCAAGTTCCGCATCCGCGGCGACACTCTGGAGCTGGTTCCCGCCTACGAAGAGGCCGCCGTGCGCATCCAGTTTTTCGGCGACGAGGTAGAGCGTATCGTCCAGGTGGACCCCCTCACCGGCGAGGTGCTGGCCGACCTAGCCGAGGTGTCCATCTACCCGGCCAACCACTTCGTCACCTCCAAAGAGAAGATGGAGCTGGCCGTTGTCGGTATCCGGGAAGAGCTGGAATGGCGCCTGAAAGAGCTTAAAGACGCCGGAAAGATACTGGAGGCCGCCCGGTTGGAGAGCCGGACCCATTACGACCTGGAGATGCTGGAGGAGACAGGGTTCTGCTCGGGGGTGGAGAACTACTCCCGCCATCTGTCCCAGCGCCCACCTGGAAGCGCCCCCTGGACGCTGTTGGACTACTTCCCCGACGACTACTTGATGTTCGTGGACGAGTCCCACATGACCCTGCCCCAGGTCCGGGGCATGTACCGGGGCGATATCTCGCGCAAGACCACCCTGGTGGACTTCGGTTTTCGCCTGCCCTCGGCCCTGGACAACCGGCCCCTGAATTTCGAAGAATACGAAGAACACATCAATCAGGTGGTCTATGTCTCGGCCACGCCCGGCCCTTACGAACTGCAACACAGCAGCGCCGTGGTGGAGCAGGTGATCCGCCCCACCGGGCTTCTTGACCCCACGCTGGAGGTCAAACCCACCGAGGGCCAGATCGACGACCTCCTCCAGCAGATCAAGGAGAGGGTCGAGCGGGCCGAGCGGATCCTGGTCACAACCCTCACCAAGCGGATGGCCGAAGAACTGGCCGATTATCTTTCGGAGATGGGCATCCGCAACACCTATCTGCATTCGGACATCCAGACCCTGGACCGGATCGAGATACTGCGCGACCTGCGCATGGGCGTCTACGACGTCATCGTGGGCATCAACCTGTTGAGGGAGGGACTGGACCTGCCCGAAGTGAGCCTGGTGGCCATCTTGGACGCCGACAAAGAGGGCTACCTGCGCTCCGCGACCTCCATGGTCCAGACCATCGGCCGGGCGGCCCGCCATTCCAACGGCCACGTCATCATGTACGCCGACCGGATCACCGACTCCATGAAGCAGGCCATCGACGAGACCAACCGGCGCCGGACCATTCAGGCCGCACACAACAAGGAGCACGGCATCGAGCCCAAGAGCATCCAGAAAGAGGTCCACGACATCACCGAGGGCATCAAGGCCATCGCCGAGAGCCGGACCCGTTACGACGTGGCGCGCAAAGAGTTGTCCCGCACCGACATGTTCAGGGTGGTCAAGGACCTGGAAGTGCAGATGAAGGAGTCGGCCAGAAATCTACAGTTCGAGAAAGCCGCCCAGTTCCGCGACGAGATCTTCGAGCTGCGCCGCCTTCTGGCCCTGGAAGAAAAGACCCTCGGCTCTGGAGACCTCATGCCAGAAGACCCAGCTGCGGTGGAAGAAGAGTTGGCGTAGGCCGGCTGCGCTGCCACCTCAGTTCTGGGTTGGCGCGTTAAAAAAGCGTAGGGGCACGGCATTGCCGTGCCCCTACGCTTTTTACCTGTCATTCCGAGGTCCCGATGCATCGGGAAGGAATCTCGTTGTCAGGCACCAACGCACTTAACCAAAGCAATGAGACTCCTCGCTAGCGCTCGGGGTGACAGTGTTGCGCAATCGCAATAATGAAGGGGCATCCCGATGGAATCGGGACCGTGCCCCTACGGTACCCCGAACCGTCCCTCACCGGACTACCCTTTAATATCCCACCCCAGGAAGCTGCAGACAGCCTTCCCCATGACCAACTCTTTGTCGGCCTCGGATAGCCAGGGCAACTCCTCGGTGAACATGGTCACGCACTGCTTCCAGGAGCAGGGCATGCGGGTGATGTCGGTGCCCCAAAACATGCGCTCCGGACCGAAGGCGTCATAGATCTGATGCAGGTAGTCGTGGATGCTGCTGAAGGGATAAGACCCGCTGGAATAGCTGGGGGCGCCGGTGGCCTTGATCGCCACGTTGGGGTACTTGGCCAGGGCCAGCATCTCCGGCAGGGTGGCAAAGCACTCGGCGTCGGTCGTGCCGCCGACCCGTCCCAGATGGTCGACGATCAGCTTTAAACCTGGGTACTGCTCCGCGATGGGAGCGACCATGGACATGTAATTGGACGCCATCAGGGCAACCGGGATGCCCAACCGTTCCACCTCCGGCCAGAGCCAGTCCATGGTGCCGTCGGTGGGCCAAGCGGCTTGGTGTGGTTGGGTAAAACTGAACCGGAACCCCAGCATGCCAGGCTGGTCTAGCCAACCGTCAACCAGCGAACGGCTTTCGGCCTTGTCCAGGGGAATCTTGCCCAGGATGGACAGACGGTTGGGATGCGCCTTTGCCGCCTCCAAGGCCAGTCCGTCGGACCCTGGGTCCCAACTGGGCGGGTGGATGATAGCGGCGTCGATGCCGCTTTCGTCCATCTCCTTCAGCAGGTCATCGGCGGTGAAATCGGGTATCTGCCGGTGGCCGGGATTGCCGGGGATGTTGTTCGCCCAGAGGTGTACTTGCGCGTCTACGATCAGCATCAGTTGGTCTCCTCTAAAATTTTGATTCGCCCTTCTGGAATCACATCCCCTGGCCGGTCATTCGAGATAGCCCCACTGGCCGTGGCAGGGGAAATATCTTGTTGGGACACCGAGCATGGATAATCTACCACACCCAAAGAGGGCGTAGAGGCGGCTTTTAGGGAAGAAAAAACGCCGCCAACAACAGGGCGCTGGAGTTGTTGGCGGCGCCGCCTGGATCTGTTACCCGGTCAAGGTCCAGCCCCGCCCGTTGGATCCAGGAATCGGGTATCGGCCGGTTATTTGATCGGCGGAGGGTTAATTGATCGATGGAGGGAAGGGGATCGATCCCAAATGCGGGCCCATCCAGTTGAGTTCGTTGGCCAGGTGCATCGCACTCGCCGGAACAAACCGGTCGCTGGTCATCCGCCACTCCGAGCCGTCCCAGGTGATTTCCTCGCCGGGGACGGTGAGTTTACCGGCCATGGGAGGAGGAGGTGTGTCGGCGGGGTGATAATAGACGACGCTGGGCAGGTTTAGTTCCCACGGACTAGCCAGGGCCCCGTTCTTCCCTGGAGGCGCCGATAGCTGCAGGCCCGCCAGGCTGATGGTGCTTTCATAGAATGCCAACAGCACCCGGTACGCCTCCTTCTTGATGTCGCCGCCGGTCTGCTGGGCAAAGAAGTTCAACCCCCCGATTATCCATGCGACATCGTCTGAGGTGTAGACCTGCTGGCTGGTGAAAACCCCGGTGTCCGGATCGAAATCAGCGGTCATGGACTGGAACAATGCGGTGGCGGCCGGGATGTAGGTCTGATCATCAGCCGCAACCGATGCCGCCGTCAGCCCGACGATGGCGGCAGATTTCTCAACCACCCCTGCTTCCGTCGGCGTGGCCTGTAGTGTATCCGCTATGGACCGCAATTTAGTCAAGGCCGCACCAGCAGATTCGTCACCGTCGTTCACCCAAGAGAAGTACGCCAGAGCGCGGACCGCCGCCGCCGCTTCCTGGGGAGAGTCGGGATTCCGGGCCTCCAGGGCCTGGAACAACCCGTTGGCGGCCCCGAAGAACATGGGGTTGGATTCGCTGTTGGCGTAGCGGCCGCCGGCCGTCAGACCGGCGATGTCCGCCAAGGTGTGCAGCATAACCCAATTTCCGGTGTAGTCGAGGTTCCCGTCGGAGTCATGGTAAAGGCCGTCCTCTCCCAAGAGTTCTTGCATGGCGTACTGTCCCTGCATCTGGGCCAGCATGGAAACCATCAGCCCGAGGAACCGTTGCTGGGCGCCGAAGTCGCCATCGGGCTCTCCGAAGTGGGCGTTGCCAAAATTCCGGGCCCACTGGCTCTCTTTCAACATGGTCTCCGCCTGGCCTCGGACCGAAATGGTCGTGTCGAAACTCTCCGGGTCTAGGCGAAACGCTTCAAGGTCCATCGGTTCGAATTCACGTGGGTCGTTTATGAGGTTGGGGCTGCCCGAGGCGAAGATCGCCTGTAGCGGCATCAGATTCGTTGGAATCACGACTTTGTCGGCAGGGTTCTGGGCCACCATGGCCATGCCCTGCATCAGGGTTTCCATGGGAGGTTGGAACGGGATTCCCATTCCCGATGCCATGACGAACGGTCCAAATTGGTCCCTGGACAGCCAATATGCCTGCCACATCATGGCGGTCAGGTTGAAATCCGGGTCCCCGCCCTCTATTCCACTGCTGGCTAAGGCAACGTTAGCTGCGGTGGGGGATGGAATGGGCGTTTCGACCTCTGGGATGGATGTGGGCGCGGGAGGTGGGGTGGCTATGGCGGCGGCGCCACAGGCCACTGCTAATAATCCAAGTGTGATAAAAAGGGCGGCCAAAGTCTTCCGGGCGGCTGGGGCTACGATGGTCATTATCATCTCCTGTGATATTTTTGAAGCGTCACTATTCCAGACCTTTCAAATACTATGATGTGATAACTTTCACAATAGATTTGGCCAAAGGTAGGCAATTTCGGGGTCCGAATGGATGGTCTTTGTGGGGCAAACGGCTTGGCGCACATAGGTGGAGATGGCCGGTTTCGGTCCTCACCGGCAACCAGCGTCCAACGCCGGAGGTAAAAGGCCGGCCGGAGACGAGTTCTCGTTGTCAAATATCAACCCGCGTGGGAGGTCGAAAATTGACTATTCCAGGTCCGGTGGCCACCGGACCTGGATTTCCCAGGGCAAATTGGTCTGCTCAAAGGGAAATACAAGTTAAGACAGTGAAAACCAGATGGAAAAGGCCCCCGCCCTGGGGAGAGGTGACCAGGCGTTAGGTGGGTGAGCCACCCTCCACCAGCCGGTGCAGCCGGGCCAGCAGCGCGCCGTTCTCCTCGGCCGAGAAGTTGTCCACCGTGGGCACGGCGTCGCCGGTGGTGCCGTCAACCACTCCCGCTTCCACCATGCCGTGCAGCATGGCGGTCTCGGACTCCACCGAGGGCAGCAGGTTCTTGCCGGAGATGCGGGACATGGCGGCCACCAGACCGTACCCGCCCCAGTTGGACACGCTGGCGATGACCAGCCGGTCGACCTGGTTCACGGCCGGATAGTCGGGCAGGGAGTCCACCGTGGGTATCACTTCAGCCAGGTTGCCCATGCCGATCTCGTTGCCGCCGTCGCCGATGCCCACCGAGGGGATATCGGAGTCGAACAGGTAATCCAGCCGGGCGGTGTGGGGTGAGATGTCAACGTAGCGCATATTCAGGTAGGTGTCGTCCCGGGTGCGGCCGCAGCGCTCGATGGAGATCAGCAGCGAGGGCTTGACCCGCTGGAGGATGGCCTTGGCTTGTTCTTTGCTGGCCGCCACTCCGTCGATGGGGAAATCGATCACCTCTGAGCCGTCGGCGTACCGGCGCAACACCGGGGTGGTGTAATGGTCGCTGACGTAGGTGACGGTGCGGCCCAACCCCTTCAACGCCTCGCCGATGGCGATGGCCCCAGGAGGACCGTCGGTTTCCGGCTTGCCGGCCATCACAACGTAGAACCCGGTGACAATGATCACGCCGCCTGGGTGATCGATTATGAACTGGGCGGCCTGGGAACAATAATCGGGGGGAAGATAAGGCCGCAAGGCCAGCATCCCCCGCTTGTCGTGGTCCAAGATGATATCTTCGATAGTTTCGGCCAATTCCACCTCAAAGCTGACGGCTGTTAGCTGATAACTGTCAGCTACAGCACCGCGTAATCGGCGTCCCGCTTGTCCGTGATGAACATCTTGCCGGGGGCGTGGGTGATCATCAATGGCGGTTTGCAGTTGAGGGCAATCGCCTGGGGAGTAACCCCGCAGGCCCAGAACACCGGCTCCTCGTCGTCCTTGATCTCCACGGCATCCCCGAAATCGGGCTGAGAGAGGTCGTGGATGCCGATATCGTGGGGAGTGCCTATATGGACGGGGGCGCCGTGGGTGGCGGGGAATCTGGAGGTCACCTGCACCGCCCGCACCACCTGGGACCGCTTAACCGGCCGCATGCTGACCACCATGGGGCCGGAGAACATGCCGGCCGGAGTGGTGGCGATGTTGGTGATATACATGGCCACGTTGTTGCCGGTCTGCTGGTGGCGGAGCGGGATGCCCGCGTCCACCATGGCCGTCTCGAATGAGAAGCTGCAGCCCAGCAAGAAGGAGACCAAATCGTCCCGCCAATAGTCTTCGATGGTGTCCACTTCCGCAGTCAACTCGCCGTTCTCGTAGACCCGGTAACCGGCGGCATCGGTCCGGATGTCTGCTCCGGGTGAGGTGAGCACCGGCTCGGTCATTCCGGGTTCGATGACTTCCAACACAGGGCAGGGCTTGGGGTTCCGCTGGCAGAACAGTAGAAAGTCAAAGGCCAGGTCCTTGGGGAGGATGGCCAGATTGGCCTGGACGTGACCCGGCGCCACTCCGGAAGTGATTCCGCGCCATTCATTGGAACGGATCAGCCGGCGGATCTCTTGGGCTGAACCGGTGATGGTCTCGGTGCTCATAGCTTCACTCCCTAGCGACCCTGGATCAGATGCCTGCCCCGGGCGTTCAAATGGCTGTGACGGGGCTACCGCCATGATAGTTGCACCCCAGTTTAGCGTCAATCGTAGAACAAGGGCCTTGTGTTGCACGCGGTAAGTGTGTCCGGAGTGGCGGGAGCCTGTTTGGTATACTTTTGCTGGTAAACAAAGACGCACGGGAGATTTGGGCCGGACCCTTGTATCACCTCTTCCTTCTGGTCAACCACGGTGGCGCCCCCAGCGCCCTGGCGGACGCCGTCGATCGCGCCGGCATGTCGTGCCAGGTGGGCATCGAACTGGAGCAACTCGACGAGAGTGGTGCCGTGCCTCCGGATGCGGTCCTGTTGGATATGTCTTCCCTGGATCAACCCGACGCCCGGCGCATGATCGAACAATGCCACGACCGCAGACTTCCCGTGCTGGCCGCCGTGCCCAGAGAGGCGATCAGCGACTACGACCCAACCCTCAATCCCGACGAGATGGTGGTCTGCCCGGTTTTCGATGGAGAGTTGACCGCCCGGGTGGAACAGGCGATGTTCCGGGTGAGCGGCCCCGCCGGACCCAAATTACTTAGGGTTGGCGATCTTTCCATCGACCAGGAGCGGTACGAAGTCACCGTGGCTGGCCGCCGGGTGGCGCTGACCTACAAGGAGTTCCAGCTTCTGGTGCTGCTGGCCTCCAACCCCGGCCGGGTTTACACCAGGGAGGCGCTGCTCAGCCAGATCTGGGGGTACGACTACCTGGGAGGCACCCGCACGGTAGACGTTCACATACGGCGGCTCCGCTCCAAGGTGGAGTCTCCCGGCCGTTCGTTCGTCGAGACCATCTGGAACGTAGGCTACCGGTTCAGAGCGCCGGCCTAGCGGCGGACACCGTGGTTGACGGCAATGATCAGTGTCGTCTGATCGTCCGGCGTCATCTCGTCCGCTCATGATGAGCTCCATTGAGACTCGCGACACCGGCCTTGCCTCCGTCCCAGTGGTTGATATAAAAGGGTGCCTGGTGGGTAAGAGTTACTCGGCAGTATTACCAGTTTGCCAAAGCATTCGGGGTCAGATAGCATAACTTGTTGCCTGGCCGTGGAACCTGATATCGAAGAAGTTGGGAAGGGTTAAAGAAAACTTTAATGGCTATCTATAATTTTGCCGCGGGACCGGCCATTTTGCCTGCGGCGGTGCTTCAAGAAGCGCAGCGGGACCTGGTGTCGGTCCCCGGTGTGGGGTTGTCTTTGCTGGAGATGAGCCATCGCTCGAAACCGGTCGTGGAGATGATCGAGGGCGCCGAAGAAGACATCCGCAAGCTGGCCGGAATACCGGACGATTATCACATCTTGTTTCTTCAGGGCGGGGCTTCGCTGCAATTCTCCATGGTGCCCATGAACCTGTTGACCCCCAACGGCAAGGCCGACCACATAGTCACCGGCAATTTCGCCAGCCTGGCGCTGAAAGACGCGCAAAAAGTGGGCGACATACGGGTAGCCGGTTCCACCGAGGACCGGAACTTCGACTGCGTCCCCGGACAGGATGAATTGGAACTGGACCCCGAGGCCGATTACGTGCACTTCACCGGGAACAACACCATCTACGGGACCGAATGGCCCACGGAGCCGGAGGTAGACGGCGTTCCCCTGGTGGCGGACCTTTCGTCCAACATCTTCAGCAAGCCCATCGACGTCTCGAGATACGGTCTGATCTACGCCGGCGCGCAGAAGAATCTGGGGGCGGCGGGGGTCACGTTGGTGCTGATTCGAGACGGCCTGCTTTCCCGCAGCCCCGATAGCCTTCCCGCCATGCTCAATTACAGCATCCACGCCAAGGGACATTCGGCCTATAACACGCCGCCGGTGTTCTCGATCTATATCCTGGGGTTGGTGGTCAAATGGCTTGCTGAACAGGGCGGCCTGGAACATATGGAACGTTTGAACGAGGACAAAGCCAGGCTGATCTATGACCAACTGGACTCGTCCGAGTTCTTCCGTGGCCACGCCCAGACCGGGCACCGGTCCCGCATGAATGTGACTTTCCGCCTGCCCAACGCTGAATTGGAGACCCGATTTTCCACCGAAGCCGCCGCCGAGGGGCTTGTTGAACTCAAGGGCCACCGGTCAGTGGGTGGCATCCGGGCTTCGATCTACAATGCCTTTCCCAAAGAGGGCGTCGAGGCCCTGGTGTCGTTCATGAAAGAATTTGAGCGGACACACGGCTAGGGCGGCGCACCTGAACTAATCCAAATCGGAGCCAAGAATGACGACCTTAAAACTGGCCTCGGGAACGTCCATGGAGATCGACGAAGTGCTGTACGCGTTCGTCAGGGACGAGGTCGTTCCGGATACGGGCAGGACCGCCGAAGAGGTGTTCAGCATCCTTGGCGAGCTGGCGCTGCGATTCGGTCCCAAGAACCGGGAGCTGCTGGACAAGCGCGCGGCCCAGCAATCTAGGATCGACAGATATTACATCGGGAAACGGAAGGGAGGTTGGGAGCCCACGGTGGAATCCGCGGCCAAAGACGCAGGCGAGTTTGGTCAATTACTGGTCGATGAGGGGTACCTGGAACCGGAAACCCAGATCGAATTCAACATGACAACTCCGGAGCTTGACCTCGAAATGTCCCAGAACGGTCCCGAGCTGGTTACACCGGTCAACAATGCCAGCATGGCGGTCGGCGGCGCCAATGCCAGGTGGGGCAGTCTCTATGATGCCTATTTCCTCAGCGATATAAACCCGGAGATTGACCGTGATTCGAGCCGCGGCGAGCGGCTGCAAATGGTTGTTGACCGGACCAATGAGTACCTCGACAACCACGTCGTCCAATGGGAGAACGGCCTGGGGTTCAACGATTTCGTGTCTTACACCGTGCGCCCAAACTCGGATGGGAGACAGGTGCTCATGGGCCGTACCGCGGACGGCGCGGAAGCCGGATTGCAGGACCCGGCCAAGTTCATTGGATCCAATCAACACGAAGACCAGTTGACCGAGTTCTTCCTGGAAGACAATAACCTCAAAATACGGTTCCAGCTCTATGAAGGCGGCAAGGTCAATGGGGAGAATGGCCAATTCAAGGACCTCGTGGTGGAGTCGGCCGTCACCACCATAGTCGATTTTGAGGACGCGGTGGCCATCGTCGACGCCGAGGACATGGTGCTGGCGCTACGAAACTACCTGGGGCTGATCCGCGGCGACCTCCAGGCGCACGGCTCCCGCGGCGCTCTCAAGACCATGAATTCCGACATCAGCTTCATCGATCCAAACGGGGCGGCTCAGGCGGTTAAGGGCACCAGCTTGATGTCCGTCCGCAACGTCTCGTTGCACATGTATACCGACATGGTGAAGGTGGACGGACAGGAGATTCCCGAAAGGATCCTTGGGGTCTTGCTAACGACGCTCATCGCCACGGCCCACGACCATGGGTCAAACGCAAAGGCGGGCGCCAGTGACGCACCCGTTAGAGGACCCAACAGCAAGAAAGGGTACGTTTACCAAGTCACCCCCAAACTGCAAAACTCCGAGGAAGTGGCCGAGCAGGTCCGGTTCTTTGAGGCGGTGGAAGAGAAATTGGGGCTGGCGAAGGGGACCATGCTGATCGGCATCATGAACGAAGAGCTTGGGATGACCCTGCAACTTTCGGAATCCCTCAGAGCGGCGCAGAGCCGGGTTTTCTTCACCAATACCGGGTTCTTGGACCGCACGGGTTCCCAGATCCGGGTGCAGACCCATGCCGGGCCGGTGGACCTGAGGGACGATCTGACCAAGTCCGTTTTCAACACCAGCTATGAGCTGCACAATGTTGATGTGAGCCTCCGGGCTGGGGTCCATAACCAGGGGAAGATCGGCAAGGGGATGCAAGTCAGGAACCGGGCCATGGTGGAGATGCTGGAGAACAAGATCAACCACCCCAAGAGCGGAGGAAATACGGCCTGGGTCCCGGCGCCGAACCCCAGCCATCTTCACTCCATGCATTACCACATGATCGATGTCGACCAAGTACAGAGGACCATGGAGGATTCCCCTTCGCCGAATATATCCAGGAGGGACCTTTTGACTTTCCCCGTCTTGGATAGCGGGAAGCTGTCCGAGCCCGAGGCGGCAGAGAAGCTCTTATTGAGCTACGCGCACAGCATGGTCGCCTACGTGGAACCCTGGGTGCATCGGGGCATCGGGTGCAGCGGCGTGCCAAACTTCGACCAGATCGAAGAGATGAAGGACCGGGCCACCGAGCGGATCGACGGAGCGATCATCGCCAACTGGAAGCTGCACGGCGTGGTCAGCCAGGCGGAGATCGAGGATGCGGTGATAAAGGCGGCCGAGATCTTGGACCGTCAAAACCTGGGACAACCCGATTATGTGCCGATGACGGACACCGAGGAAAAACGGTCCGGCCTGTTGGAGGAACCCGTTATATCCGCCGTGTTGCAGATCATCGATGACGGATCGTCCTCTGCCAGCGCCTACGTGGAGCCAGCCCTATTCAGATACCGCAAGGCGGTGAAAGCCGCTGCCAAGTAGCGCCGGCTGGCCAGTTCCGGCCAACCACTACCACCGGGGCAACCCCTGTTTCAGGCGTGGATTGACCCTCCCCCTTCTCACCTAGATTGAGGTCATCTGCCGCCCTTGGCATCGGTCACCGGCAATGGGATTCGGTCATGCGGAGAGTTTAGCCGTAGTACTGGCAGCAAGGTCTTTGGCGACGATATTTGTGGGTTTGCCATCTATGCTCTCCTGGTTTCTCCCTTCCCAAAAATCGTGCAGGCCCTGTTCGCCCTTCCGCTCCGCCCATTGCTCCAGGAGGTCTCGTTGTTCATTGAAGTCGAAGAGGGGCACCGCCATGCCGCAGGAGGTCTGGACCAGATCGACCTGCATGTCAAATATCTGCCTGGCGCCCGGTATGACCGGGAACAAGGGAAAGAGTTCACGCCACTCCGGGTCCCGGGGGTGGATGACCTTGGCATGTCCGAATAACCGGAGGATCAGGGGCGACCCTTCAAAGGCGCAAAACATCAGGGTCATCCGGTCGTTTTCCAGAACGTGGGCCGCAGTCTCGTTCCCGCTGCCCGTCAGGTTCAACCAGACGACTCGGTTGTCGCTCATGACACGCAACGAGTCCATTCCCTTGGGAGACACGTTGACCCGCCCATCCGGCGCGGCGGTGCCGACGAAGAACATTTTTTGTTGCTCGATGAACTCCCGTCGTTCGTCGCCAATCCCGGTAAATCTCTTACCCATGGTCTGCCACTCTCCCGATCAGCAATCATCCAAAGATTCCCACCAAGGCCATCTCCCTTGGCCGTCGTCAACGCTTTGCGTGTTCCGTGGGTCCAGCTAGCCGGCCTGTATCGCCGGCGGGAACACTGGGTCCATCAGTGACGCGCCGCCGTCAACCAGGATAGTTTGCCCTGTGATCCAGCCGGCGTCTTCGGAGCAGAATAGCGCCACCGCCTTCCCCATGTCCGCCGGTGTTCCCAACCGCCCCTTGGGCGTCCAATCGCCGGACCAGTCCCGGATCATTTGAAATACCTCGGGCGGCAGGCCGCTTAAAACACTGTCGTCTGTGGCGCCGGGACTGATGGCATTCACAGTGATGCCACGCTTGGCCAGCGCCACGGCGAAGTAACGGCACAATGACACGGTGGCCCCCTGGGCGGAACCCATGGCCACCCATGGCTGCCAGCTTCCGAATTGTCCTGGGGCATAGACGATGGCGATGATTCTGCCTCCGTCCGGCATGAGGCGCACCGATTCCCTGGTCCCTACCAAGAACGCTTTGGCTTGAGAGTCCATCGCCATGTCCCACTGCTCCAGGGTGAGGTCCATGGGAGCGGCGTAGAAAGCGGGCATCTCTGGCCGGGCGTTGCTGACGAAGATGTCTAAAGTGGTGAACTCAGACTCGACTTTGCCGAGCATTTCCTTGATCGAGTCGGGGCGCGAAACATCTGCTTGGACTAAGAAGCCGTCGGCCCCGCGTTCCCGGACCTGGGCCAGCGTATCCATGGCGGCCGACTCATTCTGAACATAGTTGATCGCCACATTAACGCCGTTCTCGGCCAGTCTCAGGGCGATTCCCCTGCCGATACCTCGTGAGCTTCCGGTGATCAGTGCATGCTTTCCGTTGGATGACATTTTGACGCCTCCTTGCGGTCATTGGACCGGACCCATATTGTCATGGTGGGCGGGTATCAGGCATCACGGTATACCGTTATCTTTTCGGGAATGCCATGGGACAATTCTGCTGCCGTTTATATTGCCTGTATAACGGAGTTCCGGTAGTCCGCCGAGGCCAACCATTAGCCGCCACCTGGGGGAGCTAGGAGATCAAACCGTGGCGGGCTGCGTAGGCGACTGATTCGGCTCGATTGGCCGAACGGCTCTTTCTGAGGATGTTGCTAACGTGGCGTTCCACGGTGTTGATGCTGATCACCAGTTCTTCGGCGATCATCGGGTTGCTGCTGCCGGCTGCGATCAGGCACAGCACTTCCAGTTTCCGTTGAGTTATGCCGTCTGGTAGGGAGGGGGTTGGCCGGGACGCCGCATCACCCAGCTTTCTCAGTCTGGTGACACGCTCCGTCAATGGTTCCATTCGCAACGCTTCAGTGAGCGATAGGGCCTCATCCAATAGTGACACCGCCTTCGTCCGGTCACCAGTCTCGTTGCGGTGCAGTAGGGCTTCGGCATGATCGGAGCAGGTCCACGCCAGTTCGGGCCGGTACCCGGCATTGCGGCAGAAAGCGTGTGCGTCCTCAAAGTGGGCCATGGCTGAATCCAAATCGCCCATGGCGCAGGCAAGCAGACCCAATAGCCGGTCCACGGAAATAAGCCAGATCATGACCCCTTTCCTCGACTGGAGAGCGGCGTATTGCTCACCAGCGGCGGCCGCATCATTCTGCTGCACCGCCATCAAGGCCAGGCCAGCCCTGGATAACAGGACCATCAAGGGGGTGGCGGATGGTGACGACACGACGATTCTGGCGGCATTCTCCGCCACGTCGAACCGTTCCAAGGAGCCGGTGGTGCGGGCGACGGCCGGAATGGTGAGGGCGGGGATCGCATGCTCAATATCTGGCCCTGGAGAGGTGATTTCCATCAGGTCCACGAGCTTTTCGATATACACCTCGCCGCTCTCGAAATCTCCGAGCCCAAATTCCAGCGTTGCCCGCAGGAACAGCGTGCGAGGGTCGCGTGACGAAACGGTCAACAACGCGCGGTCGTTGAAGTCGCGGGCGGCCTCCCAATCACCCTGGAGGAAAAATACCGTTTCATTGGCCCACAGAATGCGGGAGAGCCAGCTCCGGTCGCGGACTTTCTCCGCCAGCACCAGGCCCGCGGCGGCGTGCAAACGGGAACCGGCCGAATCGCCCCGCATCAACATGAAATTCGCGGCGCTGTAATGGGCTATGGCCTCGTCTTGTGGGGCGTCGATCCGGCGGGCGATCTCGATCGCCGCCACGCTTTTTCCAGGCCTTCCTCGTATCGAAGGTGGTAAACATCGACTATCGCCCCATTGGCCAGCGTCCGCATCTCCATGGGCGCGTCTTTTTCACGTTGGGCGATGGTCAACGCTCGCTGGAAGGCCGACATAACGCCGGCGTAGTCGGCCTCTTGAAATCCGACGAGCCGCACGTGGTTGGAGAGGAGCCGTCCGGCATCGTGAGAATCGGCTGGGACCAGGTCCAGCGCCTGGGCGCTAAGTTGGCTGGCCCAACTGAACCGGCCGGCGTAGGCCGGCAGCGGATGCTCCGCGACGACCAGTGCTCGGAGAATATCTCCCCGCTGGGTGTAGTAATCAAAGGCGCCGCTTAGACTTCCCATGGCTTCTTCAAGCTGAAGCATGGCCACTTGGGCCCGTCCCAGACCGAATAAGAGGTCCGCGCTAACTTCGTCTGGCGGGTTGCCGTCCTCGGGCCTTAAGCCAGAATCCAGGCCGCGTTGAAAGTGGGCCAAAGCGTCCTCGTAGGCGTAGCCGGCCAGGGCCCGCTCTCCGGCCATCAGGGAATATCCCATCAGTTTCTCACCGGCTATTCCAGGACCCGCCTGTGAGAAATGGTCTGCCAACTCAGCGGCATGGTCATTCAATTCGCCGGCGTAGAGTACCTCCAATGCCTTGCCGATATCGCCATGCATCATCGACCGTCTCGTGGCGGACAGTGTGCTGGCCAGGGTTTCCTGGACCAATACGTGGGAGAATTGGTAACGGCCCACGGCATGCGGAATCTCCTCGATTATCCGGGCGTTCAACGCTTCTTCCATCGACGCCAACAGCAGTTCCGCGGAGCCTTCAGGAATGACCTGTTCCAACTGGTCTAGTCCAAACTCCCTCCCGATGACTGAAGCGATGGTGAGAGCTTGATTACAGGCGTCCGACAGCCGGATCAATCGTCCTCCGATCGCCTCTCTCACCCCATCAGGTATACCCAATTCCCTGCCGGTCATTCCCAGTTGGCCCTCCTGGGTTATCTCGGGGTCCTGGAGCAAGAGCCTGACAACTTCAGTAACGAATAGAGGGTTGCCCTGGGTATGGCTGAATACAGACTCGATCAGATCCGGCGCCGGCGTGGCGCCGGACATGCGTTGGATCAGTTCACCCACATCCTCTTGGGAGAGACCCTTCAGGGACAAACGTTGGAAATTCGGTATTTTTGTCAATTCGCCCAGTACCCGAGTCAGCGGATGCTCAGCCGAAATCTCTGCATCCCGGTAAGTGCCCAACACCATCATCTGGCCGTTGGCGAATTCTTGGGCCAGGAATTCCAGCAATAAAAGGGATGGCCGGTCGGCCCAGTGAAGATTGTCGAGGACCAACACCAGAGGCTGCGACCGTGAGGCCCGTTCCAGAAAGTTGGTGATCGAGTCGAATAGACGCACCCTGGCCTGCTCTGGATTATCCAATCCGGGTGACGGCTCCAGGTCCGGCAGGCGTTCCCTTACGCCGGGCACGATCTCCGCGATGTCTCCGGCCCCAGTGCCCATCTCTGACCGCAGGAGATCGGGATCACGGTCACGAACGTAGGAGCGGATAGCCTGGACCCAGGGCCAGTATGGGGGCATGCCGATGCTTTCGTAGCATCGACCCCACAGGACCTGCGCTCCTTGAGCGACGGCGTGTTCGGTGAACTCTTTGGCGGTGCTGGTCTTGCCGATCCCCGGCTCTCCCACCAGCATCACCAACCTCGGCTGGCCGGTTTGCGCGTCATCCAAAGCTGTCTTTAATGCGGACATCTCACGTTGACGCCCGACGAAAACACCGGCGGAGGGTTGAGCGGGAATGGGCAACGGTTCAGGCATGGCGCTAGTATAATCCGCTGGACAAAGCGATTCCAGCGGCGTTACACCGGTACGAGGGGCTGGCAAACGACAGAATCGGACTACTCTAGTTATCGCCGGGACAATGACTCCAGGTATGGACTGTCCGCGGTATCCACGCACCCAGGGATATCGTGCTCGAAGTAGTCGTCATGTCCGTTGTCCAGTTCTATGGGTATGCCGAACCGGTTCCCAGAATACATCAGGTCATTGGGGTCATCATCCACGTGAGCTGACCGCAGCGATTCATCTTCGGAAACGTAATTGGCGGCGCACGGCGCCACGGCGCCAAATGCATGGAATAATTCGTGCAACATCGTTACCGGCTGTTCGACGCAGATGTTCGCGTTCCCATCGGTCCTCTTGAAGAACGAGAATGAAAATGACACGGAGTTATACTCGGTTTGCACTCCGCAGATCAGAGTGTCGGAGCCCTCGCGGACCGATGGAAGCCAGACCGCGTAGATCTTGTTGAGGTCGTTAAGACCCCGGCGGTACAACTCTTCGGCGACCGGCTCCCAGCTATTCGGGAAGCCGGCAAGATCGGCCTCGGACCGTTCCAGTCGAATGAATGTGATATCCAGACTTCCATCGGCTTCATCCCAGACGATTCCCCGCCCGCCGGTTCGTTCCCTCAGCCAGGTCTGAAGGTCGGCCACGATGCTCTCGATGGCGCCGTTGATATCCCATTGCTCATCAAGCGCTCCCGCCGGAACCGCATAAACGGGATGCACGGTCGCGCCGCCGGCGTCTGGCTCGTCCTGGAAGGCTCTGGCCCGGGAGGGCGTCAGTCGGACCACGCCGGCAAGGGTGTTGTTCCGTTCATCCGATTCAAAGACCGCGTTGGATTCGTCGATGATCAGCTTGAATCGCTGGTCCCCTAATATCAGCGGCTGACCTCCCACCGCCACCTTCCAGATGGGGACCGCATGGACCTGTACGTCTCCGAGAGACAAGGCTGAATCTAAGTCGTAATAAAATTCCCATTGATTGATCTGATAATCGTTCATCTCGATGGAGTGTTGTTGCGGCCAGGCCTGAGCCTTCCCGTCGCCATGAAAGGCAACGCCGAAAGCCAGGTAATATCCTCGATCAGCGCCCCCATCGAATCTGCCGTAGACCAGGCCGGAGTCGCCGATGACCACCGGTCCTGGCCAGTTTGCGGCCGCTGGAGGGCCGGGCCGCAGATCAGGCAACTGGAAGTTGAACTCCCGGGTCAAGGAAAATGAATTGTTCTCGCGGTCCAGTTCGGGCACCACTGCATCCGGGTCGATAATAAGTTCCAGTTCGTGCCGCCCTTGGACCAACAGATATAGGTCTGGAAAGTCGTTCAGACTGATAACCTCGACCCTCTCCGAGCCTGGAGCAAGCAATGGCTTGTCCCAACGATATACGAGGTTCCCATCCGAAGTTAGAACGATGGAATAATTCTCCGCCATCGCCGAACCCCGGTTGGCCCAGGCAACGCTTATTTCCAACGAGGCTTCATCGAAAACGATCGGCGCCGTCCAGCCGTCCGGGACCCATACGGAAAGGTCGGCGGTTCCGGTAACGAGTTGCGGTGGGGGTATCAAAGCATGGGGATCGGGGGTAGGGAACTCTGGTTCCGGTGATATCCCCTGACAACCGGCGGCCGAAGCCAACAGCCAGGCAGTGGCCGCTAAGGCGGCAAAGAGCCGGATGCCGCTTCCTCTAAATCTCAGACCATGAATCATAAATTTAAAGCCCCGCCCGAGCCGCTTAGGCCACGTTGGCGCTGGCTTGGTCGACGAACCGGGCTACTTGGGCGGCGATGGCGGCGTGTTCCGGCATTTTTAACTCTGGGTCCTCTTCGATCAATCTGATGGCTTCGGTCCTGGCTAGATCTAACAATTCGCGGTCCGAGAGTTGGGCCATCTTCAGACTGGGCAGACCGCTCTGGCGGGTGCCGAAAAAGTCGCCGGGTCCCCGCAGTTCCAGATCAACCTCGGCAAGCTGGAACCCGTCGTGGATTCGGGCCAGGGCGGACAGCCGCTCTTTGGCGGTTTCCGAAGCGGTGTCCGCCATCAACATGCAGTAACTCTTGTGCTCGCCACGGCCGACCCGGCCCCGGAACTGGTGTAGCTGGGCCAGCCCGAAACGGTCCGCTCCGTCGATCATCATCACCGTGGCGTTGGCCACGTCGATGCCCACCTCCACCACCGGAGTGGTCACCAGGATGTCCAATTCGCCGTCCCGGAACCGGCGCATTACTTTGTCCTTTTCCTTGGCGGGCATCCGGCCGTGCAACAGGCCCAATGACAGGTCGGGGAACACATCTTGGGAGAGACGTTGGTATTCTTCCGTGGCGGCCTTGGATTCGATGGTCTCTGACTCGTCAACCAGTGGGCAGACCACGAAGGCCTGTCTCCCTTGCTCGACCTGCTTGCGGATGAAGCCGTAGGCGGTATCACGTTGTTCCGGCTCCAGCCACTTGGTGGCCACCTGTTGACGCCCGGCTGGCATCTCGTCGATGGTGGAGATGTCCAGGTCTCCGAAGAGGGTCAGGGAAAGGGTCCTGGGAATGGGCGTTGCCGACATGATCAGGGTGTGGGGGTTCGCTTGGCCTCGTTCCTGCAGGGCGGACCGCTGCATCACGCCGAACCGGTGCTGCTCGTCGGCGATGGCCAGGGCCAGCTTGGGCATGGAAACCCCGTCTTGGATCAATGCTTGAGTCCCCACCAGGATGTCCAGCGTTCCATCTGACGCCATCTTGGTCAGCTCACGTTTGGCGGGAGCGCGGGAGCTGCCGGTCAGCAGGCCGATGGACACCGGGCGGTCCATGTGCTCCAGGTACACGGACATCAGGTGGGGTTCTTGCACCGGGCGGGGCAGTCCGCTGAGCAGGTTGCCGATGGTCTGAAAATGCTGTTCGGCCAGTATCTCGGTTGGCACCATCATGGCGCCCTGAAACCCGGCGGTGGCCACCGACAGCAGGGCCGATAAAGCGACGACCGTTTTGCCGCTGCCCACTTCACCCTGCAGCAGGCGGCTCATGGGCGGGGTGCCCCGGTGCAGGTCCGATTCGATCTCCTGGATGCAGCGGCGCTGGGCCTTGGTCAGTGGGAATGGGAGAATCTTGTAGAACCCATCGATCACATTGGCCGGGGCGTCAACCTCGATGCCTTTCACGTTGTCGTGCAGCATCCGGCGGCGGGCCAGGACCGCCAATTGGAGGGTGAAAAGTTCATCGAAGGCCAGGCGGCGGCGGGCCAGCTCCCAGGTCTCCATGTCCTTGGGGTAATGACCCTGGTACACGGCGTCCAACAAGGGCATCAACTTGGTCCGGGCCAGGATGTCGCCGGGTAACGCATCCTCCAGTCCGCCCAGCCAATCCTGCACCGCCTGCCAGGTCAGCCGGCGCATGTTGCGGCGGGTTAAACCCTCGGTCAGCGGATATATGGGAACCAGCCGCCCGGTGTGGACGCCCGACCCGGCCGCATCCAACATCTCGTGCTCCGGGTTCTCGAAGACGAGCTGCCCCCGGAAGACAGAGGCCTTGCCGCTGATGGCGATGCGGCTGCCCGGTTTGAGCGACCGGGCCAGATACCGCTGCCCGAACCAGACGACCCGCAGGTTGCCGGTTTCGTCGCTGAGTACTGCTTCGGTGTCGCGGCGGCCACCCCTCGGTCCCTTGGCTACCTCGCGGGCTTCCCAGACCGTGGCGACCACCGTGCATTCCTCGCCTGGCGACAATTCAGAGATCTTCACCGCGGTGGAGTAGTCCTCATGGCGGCGGGGAAACAGGTAGAGCAGGTCCCTGATGGTTTCCACGTCCAGCCGCTTGAGGCGGGCGGTTAACTTTGTATCCACCCCCCTCAGGCGGTCAACGGGGGCATCGACCGTGACCTCCGCGGGCGGGGCCTTGTATCGGGTCTTTTTCCCCGGAGGAGTCTTCTTGGCGGCCGGCTTCTTCTTCGTGGTTGACGCAGTGGGTTTGGTTGCTTTGATGGGAGCGGATGCGCCTGCTAGGGCTTCCTGCCACTTAGCGACCCATTGGGCCCGCAGTTTGGCCGACATGGCGTCATAGGATTCTTTCAGCAGGAACTTCTCGTCGCCGGCGGCCTGGGCGGCCATCTCCTTGCCCCAGCGGGCGACGAACTTGTCCAGTCCGCCCATCACGGCCTTATTATCAAAGCCATGGGACTCTTCAAGCTTGAGGATGTTTTGGAAGGCGTCGGCCCAGGAGCTCGTGCCGGTTTCTTGCGTGACCATCAGGCGGTAACCCTAACACGCTGGATCGCCCGGGTTCGAGTGGGTACAGGGGTTACATTAATCATTCTCGTGCGCCGGCGATTCGTCAATCGTTAAATGACATAAGATGGGCCGCTCCAGGCCTAATGGGCCTCTTGAGTGATCGCCACACCCAAAGCGTTGGGACCGATGTAGGTGCCCAGGGTGGACCCGAACCGGGCTTCGATGATCTGATCGGCGGGCAAAAGACCGGTCAACTCCCCCTTCAGGACCGCCATCCGTTCCGGATCGGTGCTGTGGATCACGGCCAGACGCCGCACGGGGGCCAGTTCTTTGACCAGTTCCACTAGTCGCCGCATGGCCCGTTCCCGGTTCCTTGGCCGCTCCACCGGATGGGCAACGCCGTCTTGTAGCCTAAGGATGGGCTTTACGTTCAGAACAGAACCCAAGAAAGCCTGGGCTTTGCCGATGCGACCACCCTTTTGCAGGTACTCCAGGGTGTCCAGCGCGAATAGTCCGTGATGCAGATTCAAGCCCTGCCGCACCTTTTCTGCAACTTCATGATAATCTGACCCCTCGGCCGCCATCGCCGCGGCGTCCAGCACCACCAACCCCAGGGGCATGGAGGCCAATTGGGAATCGATTATCTCCACCGGCGCGCCTTCTGCTCCCCCATCCAGGGAAGCTCTGGCTTGCTCGGCTGAGTTTAACGTGCCGCTCAGTTTCCCCGAGACGTGTATCGAAATCACCTGATCGCCTTGGCCCACCAGGTCTTGATAAACCACCTGAAAGTCGGCCACCGTCGGCTGGGCGGTGGTGGGAGTCCGGCCCTCGGCTTGGAGGCGGCGGTAGAATTCATCGGCCTGAATCTCCACGCCGTCCTTGAAGGTCTGGTCGTCCACCACCACGTAACACGGCAGGACTGTGATCTGATTCTGTTGGACCAGGTCTGCGGGCAGGTCCGCCGAGCTATCGGTAACTATGCGTACGGTCATGATCCTCTCGTGCGTCTAGGTTTCGTTTGGCTTGTTCATTCTACCGAAGCAAGGTATTGGTGGTGCGGTTGCCCGCCTTCGATAACGTCCACTTGGATGCCGGGAAACTCGCTCTCCAGTTCTGTGGCCACCTGCTGTGCATCGGAGGCCGATCTACCGGCGCCGTAGTAGATGCTGACGATGGCGTTTTCGTTAAGCCCGGCAAGGTCCAGTGTCGACCTTAATGCTCTCTCCGGGCTGGCCTCAGCCGTTACGAGCTGCCCGTCCAGCAGCCCGACGCACTGGCCTTCCATCACTTCAACGCCGCCGATTCTGGCGCCCCTGACAGCGGTGGTCACCTCCACGGACGCAACTGCGGACAGAACGGCGGTCATGGCCGTGACGTTCTCCTGCCACGGTCCCTCAGGATTGAAAGCCAGCAGCGCGGCAACCCCCTGGGGGACGCTCTTGGTTGGGACAACATGGATGAATGACTCGGCGGCCGCGGCCTGTTCCGCCGCCAGCACCACGTTGGCATTGTTGGGAAGCACGATGACGTCGCTGGCCCCGGTGTCGCGGGCCGCGTCCAATATCTGCTGAACGCTGGGATTCATGGTCTGCCCGCCTTCGATCACCCCAGCGCAACCCGAGTCCCGGAACATGTGGGCCAATCCCTCACCCTGCACGACCGGCAACAACGCCAGGGCGGGGCCCTCGGTCCGCCCCTGATGGCCTCGCGAGACAAACCTCTCGTTCTGGCTGTCCATATTCTCGATATTGATCTCGGAAACAGCGCCCAATGACTCCGCGTAGCTGAGAGCTGGGGCGGTATCCTCGACGTGGATGTGCACCCGCACGTGGCGGCTGTCCCCCACCACGGCAGTGGAGAGTGCGGTCTCCTGATAGTGACTGCGGACTGCGCCGAGGTCCAAGTCTCGCCCCCCGGTGCTGCTGATGATGAACTGCGTGCAATAACCCCATTCCTGTTCCAGGGTGGCGTCCAGATAACCGGGCTTGAACGGGCCGTTGCCGCCGTTGGCCGCTCTCTCGAAGCGGGACAGATCCGAAAGATCTACCGGCGGCTTATCCAACGATTGGTTTCCGCCACAGGATTCTATGTTGGAGATCGAGCGGAGGGCTCCGCCGATCAAGACCACGATGCCCAGTCCTCCGGCGTCCACCACTCCGGCTTCTTCCAGCACCGGCAGCTGTTTCGGGGTTTGGGTCAGGGCCTCCTGAGATGCTTGGTAAGCGGCTTGCCACAGACCGAGCACATCATGATCAACTCCCTGGATGGCTTCGGACGCCATTCTAATCACGGTAAGCATGGTGCCTTCCACCGGGTTGCTCACCGACTCGTAGGCTCCGGCCGAAGCCAATTTGAAGGCCAATGCCAGGTCATGGGACGTTAGGCACTCCTTGCCCGCCAAAGCGTCGGAGAATCCTTTGAAGAATTGGGAGAGGATCACGCCGCTGTTGCCCCTGGCCCCGAAGAAAGCGCCCTGGGCCAAGGCTGAGGAAACCGACGCCACCGAATGTTCTTGTCCGTCGCCGTCGGGGCAGCCTTCCGCCGCCGATCTTACGGCTGAGCGCATGGTTAAAAGCATGTTGGTGCCCGTGTCGCCGTCGGGCACGGGAAACACGTTCAGGGCGTTGACGGCGTCCCGGTACTCTTCCAGGCATCCGGTAGCCGCGGAAAAGGCCCGTTTAAGGTCCTGTCCCCGTAGCTGTTCCATGCTTAACCATTCGCTATCGCCAAAACCGGCGGTTCTATTCGTATCTAAGGGGTGCGGTCATGAGAAGAGGTTGCAAGGGGAATCCGTGGCAATTATATATCATGGTCCACGGGGTGGGACCGAATTGCTCTCATCGGGATTGCGGTTGAACGGACGCTTGTAATAAGAGCGGCTCAGGCGGGATTGGGCACGAAATTCCTTGACAGCCGGTAGGGGCTCCCGTAGTATTGAAGGTCGAGGAATATATGGACTACGCAGTAATCAAGACAGGCGGAAAGCAGTACCGGGTCAAGCCCGGCGACATGTTGGATGTTGAGCTCCTGCCCAACCCGGTAGACTCGATCGCTGAGTTTAATGAAGTATTAGCCCTCTCCGACGGAGGAGAGGTGACCATCGGTGTTCCCCTGGTGGAAGGCGCCAAAGTGACGGCCCAGGTCTTGTCCCATTACAAAGACAAAAAGTTGATGGTCTATAAATACAAAGCCAAGACCCGTTACCGGAGAAAGCGCGGCCACCGGCAGAACTATACCCGGCTGCGGATTCAAGACATCGAGCTAAGCAAGCCCCGCGCCCGCGCCCCAAGGCGGAGGGCCGCTGCTGCGGCGGCTCCGGCAGACGACGGAGAAGGGAATAACTAATGGCCCATAAGAAGGCTGGCGGCAGTACCAACAACGGTAGAGATAGCCGTTCCAAACGCCTAGGCGTGAAGCGGTACGGCGGGGAGCGCGTTACCAGCGGCTCCATCATCGTCCGGCAACGGGGCACCCGCATCAAGCCTGGAACCAATGTTGGCTTGGGCCGTGATTACACCATCTTCGCGGTCATCGACGGCGAAGTGAAATTTGAATGGGCCGCCAAGGGTCGCCGCAAGGTTAGCGTGTACCCGGTGGAAGCCGTCTAATTAGGCTTGGCTGTCTCGGGAAATACACTAAAATAACAACTGAAAGATTGACCGGTAAGAAATGAAAGCAGATATTCACCCGCATTTTTATAACTCCACAGTGACCTGCTCCTGTGGCAACGTGTTCAACACCGGGGCCACCAAACCCACCCTCCGCGTTGAGGTGTGCAGCAAATGTCACCCATTCTACACGGGCGAGCAGCGGGTTGTGGACACCCAAGGCCGCATCGAGCGGATGAAGCGCCGCTACAACTTGAGTTAGTCCTTGCCTCTCCCCGGCGGGATTACCTGTTACTAAGATGGATGCCGAGAGATCGGGGGCGCGTAGCCCTCGATTTTTCATTTAGGACGAGATTACTCTGACCTGTAGAGACCAGATGCCGGCCTATCGTTCCGGCAGATAGAGGACCTAAATTGGCAGATCAGGCCCCCCATTTATACGGCGGTCAAGCCGTTATCGAAGGAGTAATGATCCGCGGCCGCGACCACTTCGGTCTGGCGGTCCGGCGCGAAGACGGGTCCATTGAAATACACCATGAGCCTCTGAGTTCGATCTACAACGGGCGCCCCCGCCGCTGGCCGCTGTTCAGGGGATTTCTCACGCTGCTGGAAACCATGATCCTGGGGATCAAAGCACTGCAGCTCTCCGCCAACATGGCGGCCATGGACCGTGATCCCGATGCGGAAGAAGGCATCCCCGCCTGGGTGATGGCCACCACCCTGGGCGTGTCTCTGGTGTTCGGCATCGGGCTGTTCTTTGTAACGCCGCTGCTCATCGCCTGGGCCCTGAATCCGGTGCTTAACTCGGACCTGCTCAGTGAGATCGTGGAGGGCGTGATCCGGTTGGTCTTCCTGCTGACTTACATCACCTTGATCGGCATGCTCAAGGATGTCAAAAGGGTATTCGCTTACCACGGCGCGGAGCACATGACCGTGCACGCCCTCGAGGCCGGGCTGCCCCTGACCGTTGAGAACGTGCGGAAGTTTAAAACGCCCCACGCCCGGTGCGGCACGGCCTTTTTGCTGACGGTGGTGGTGGTTTCGGTGGTGGTGTTCGCGCTGCTCTTTGGCCCGCCCTTGGAGTGGCGGATCGCCTCCCGCATACTGCTCTTGCCGGTGATCGCCGCGGTCAGCTATGAGTTCCTCCGGTTCAGCGGCGCCCACCAGGACGCCTGGTTCGGAAAGATGATCGCCCAGCCGGGTCTGTGGCTGCAGAAGCTGACCACCAGGCAGCCCGACGATGCGCAGATAGAGGTGGCCATCCACGCCATGCAAACGGCCATCGCCGCCGATGCGGGAGAGCCCATCGCGAAGCTGATACCCCCTTCCGGCTAAAGCTGGAATCCACACGACCTAAATCCGTCGAAGAACAGCGGAAACATCTTGACCGCCGGCATCCTGGTGGGCCTGTCTTTAGCCGCTCTCGCCACGGTCCTGGGCCGCAACTTCATATTTGGCGGCAAGAGGGCGGCGGCGGGTAATTGATTAACTGGAATAGCCCGGACGGTCGCCTAGACACGTTTTTTCAAAGCCGGCGTTAGCCGTTGTCTAGCTCAGGCTCCAGCGGGGATTCTGTTCGGCCTGTTCTTTCAGGTAGTCCACGATCCAGTCCCGGACGCCCTCGGCGATGTAGAAGGTGGGTTTCACCAATTCGCTCTCGTCGCCGATCAGGCCCTCCTCCTTGGCGATGACGGCTACTTCGGTCCCCGGCATCACGCTGACCCCGACCCGCAGGTTGACCATTGCCGGGTTGATGCCGCGCAGGAAGTCCAGCTTGCTGTCAACGCTCTCGCGGGTCTCGCCGGGCTCGCCGAAGGTCTTCCCGATGTTGTAGTGAAGGCCGCCCTCCTCGCACATCCGGCAGACGTCCGCCAATTGTTCGTTCTCCTCAACCATACTGCCCATGTCGTTGGGATTGCCGCTGCGGTTAACCATCATCACCAGGCCGCAGCCGGCGTCTTTCATCAAGCCGATGAGTTCGGTGTCGCAATTGAAGGGCGCCAAGCAGGTGTTCCAGCGGATATTGACATCGGACTCGATCAAATGACTGCACAGTGATTTGGCGTGGTCCAATGGCAGATTGAACCCATTGTCGATGAAGAACACTTTCTTCATCCCGAAGCGTTCCTTCATGCTCTTGACCTCGGCCACCACCTCGTCAATGGGCCGTATCACCCGCCAGCCGGACTCGTTTATCTGGGCTTGGGAGGCGTTGGCCGGGTAATAGAAGCCGCCCAACTTTGTCAGGATGCCGATGCCGAAACCGGCCTTGTTGTACCGGGCCATGTCCAGGTCTTCCAAACGCGGTGGCTTGGCGAACTCCGAGGTGCAGTAGCCTTCATTCTGGAAGGTCTGCCCGTCCTTCTTGTAGACCAGGCCGGGCAGGTCGAAGTAGTCCGGCTCGCCAACTTCCAGACGGTCGGCCAGCGTGGCGAAGGTCTCGCCGGCGTCGCCCGCCAGGCCAATGTCGGGCCCCAGGTATTCGTAACATTCTTTGGGCATGATGCTGAAGGCCGGGCCGCCGCAAACGATGACGGCTTTGCTTAAAGACCGGATGCGGCCGATCACCTCTTTGCTGATGGGCAGCGCCCAGATGGTGTTCAAATAGCTGTGGTTGCTCAGGTTCCGGACGGACATCCCAATCATGTCAGGCTGGAACTCCTTAACGGCGGATTCCACGTCGGCCAGATGGTCGCCGGAAAACATAAGGTCCAGCACCTTCACCTCGTGGCGTTCGTGGTCCAGATGCCCGGCGATGTAGGCCAGACCTATCGGCATCGGCTGGGCGTTCATGCGGCTTTGGAGCTTGTCGTGGCGGTTGGTGGCGATCAATAAGATGCGCATTCGGTACTCCTATGGGTGACAGCCCTAGCTGGGCAGGGCGTGACCGGCCCATTATCCCCCAGGACAATCTGAATTACAAAGGGCCGATAGGCCCGGTTTTACTGAAGGAGCCGGCCCCGGATGATAAGTGTGATTCGCCGGTATCCGACCCGCGTGGCCCGATCGATTCAAGAATGCCACGGCGTTCATTGACAAATAAACCTGATTCTATTAGGGTTTCAACAACCGTAATCAGGCATAAATCAACTAATCTGGTGGTGTAATGGTAACGACGATCAACGATGACATGTTCACCGCGGACGTTATTCAGGACCCGTACCCGTACTACGGCCGGATCAGGGACGAAGACCCGGTCCATTGGAACGAGCTTTACGAACTTTGGGTGATCACCAGGCACGACGACCTGGTTTGGCTCACCCGGAACCATGAGCAGTTCTCCAACGCGGTGTTCGTGAACGACCCGCGCCCGGCATACCCCGCGATCTATGAATCGGACACCGAACTCTACGACTACGTGCGGGCCTATAACGGCAAGCAGTTCATCCAATACGACCGGCCGGAACACCTGGCGATGCGGAAGGTCGTGCACGGCTATTTCACCCCCAAATCCATGGAGGAATGGCGGCCGCTGGTGAAGTCGGCCATCGCGGAACTTCTGGACGCAGCCGAGGAAAAAGGTGAAGTGGACCTGATGCGGGACTTGGCCGTCCCCCTCCCGGTCCTAGTCATCGCCGAGATGATGGGTGTGCCTGAGTCGGAACGTGGGCACATCAGGATGTTGGCCGAGAAATTGCTCAACATCGGCCGTGGCGAGCCCGACCGCATGCGTCCTCTGACCGAAGGCATGAAGGGGATGATCGAGTATGTGAACCCCATGGTCGACGAGCGGATCGACAACCCCAAAGACGACTTTATCTCGGTGCTCGCCGGCGGGGAGAAGGCAGGTGTTTTCACCCGGGAGCAGGTGCTGGTGAATGCCTCGCTGCTGTTGCTGGCCGGTCACGAGACCACCATCAACCTGATCTGCAACGGCACCCTGGCGTTCATGAATAACCGCGACCAGTGGGACCTGTTGAAGTCTGACCCTCAAGGCTTGATGGTCCGGGCCACCGAAGAAGCCCTGCGGTACGACTCGCCTGTGAAGTCGATCCAACGGCTCGCCTCGGAAGACGTGGAGATGCGCGGGAAGCAGATCAAGAAGGACGACCGTATCCGCTGGTTCATGTCCTCGGCCAACCGCGACCCCAACAAGTTCGAGAACCCCGACACGATGGACATCACCCGGTGGCCCAACCCCCACGTGGCCTTTGGCGCTGGGGTCCACCACTGCCTGGGCGCCACCATCGCCAGGGTCGAGGGTCAGGAAGTGTTCAGTGCGCTTGCGGAGCGGTACCCGAATCTGGAACTGAAGACCCATGACATGGAGTACCAGCCCAGCATCACCTTCCGCTCTATCAAGAGTCTGCCCGTTTCGCTTAATTAGCGTTCAGGTAAAGGTACTGGGGACCAAGCCCCAATCGTGACTTCCAAAACCGGCTCCAGGTGTAAGTTTCACCGGGAGCCGGTTTACGTTTTGCCAGTATCTCTTTCCCTCAGGTAAGCTGGTATCGTTGACAGATAATCATTATTCTATTAGTGTTCCAGTAACCAAAATAGACCCAAATTTGGACGTTTATGGTGGTGTAATGGTAACGACGATCAACGATGACATGTTCTCCCCGGAAGTCATTCAGGACCCCTACCGTTATTACGGCCGGATCAGGGACGAAGACCCCGTTCACTGGAATGAACTATACGAACTCTGGGTGATCACCAGGCACGACGACCTCGTCTGGATGACCCGGAACCACGAGCAGTTCTCAAATGCCGTGATGGCCAATGACCCTCGCCCGGCATATCCCGCGATCAACGAGTCGGATAACGAACTCTACGAATATACGCGGGCTTACCAGGCCGATATGTTCATCCAATTCGACCGGCCGGAGCACCTGGCGATGCGGAAGGTCGTTCACGCTTACTTCACGCCCAAATCCATGGAGGAATGGCGGCCACTGGTTAAGTCGGCCACAAATGATCTTCTGGACGTGGCTGAGGCCAAGGGTGAAGTGGACCTGATGCGGGACCTGGCCGTGCCCCTGCCCGTTCTCGTTATCGCCGAGATGATGGGCGTGCCCGAATCGGAACGCGGGCATATCAGGATGTTGGCTGAAAAATTACTGAACCTCGGCCGGGGTGAGCCCAACCGCTTGCAGGTGCTGGCCGAAGGCATGAGAGGGATGGACGAATACGTGAATCCCATGGTCGAGGAGCGGATGCTCAACCCTAAAGACGACTTTATTTCGGTGCTTGCCGGCGGCGAGAAGTCGGGTGTGTTCACTCGGGAACAGGTTCTGATCAACACCGCGCTGCTATTGTTGGCTGGTCACGAGACCACCATCAACTTGATCTGCAACGGCACCCTGGCCTTCATGAACAACCGCGACCAATGGGACCTGCTGAAGTCCGACACCCAAGGCTTTATGGTCAGGGCCACCGAAGAAGCCCTGCGGTACGACCCGCCGGTCAAGTCCATCACGCGTATCGCCGCGGAGGACGTGGAGATGCGCGGGAAGACGATTAAAAAGGACGACCGTATCCGCTGGTTCATGTCCTCGGCTAACCGCGATCCCAACAAATTCGAGAACCCGGACGTGATGGACATCACCCGGTGGCCGAATCCCCACGTGGCCTTCGGCGCCGGTATCCACCACTGCCTGGGCGCCACCATCGCCAGGGTTGAGGGGCAAGAAGTGTTCAGTGCGCTGGCCGACCGGTACCCCAATATGGAATTGAAGACCACTGAGATGGAGTATCAGCCCAGCATCACCTTCCGCTCCATCAAGAGCCTGCCCGTTTCTCTAAATTAAACCGCAGGCTTGCCCCAAGTTGGAGTTCCAGAACCGGCTCCCGGTGACATTGACACCGGGAGCCGGTATGTTTCTGTAACCCCCGGTCGGTTGCCGCCGCGAGAGTACTCCGGACTATGACGCACCCATCGGTGCGCTGCCTTCGTTGACAATTAATCACTATTCCATTAGGGTTTCATCAGCCGCGCTCAGGCACAATATGCAGGTATTTGGTGGAGCAATGGTAACTGCGATCAACGACAACATGTTCACTGCGGAAGTCATGCAAGACCCCTACCATTATTACGGGCGCATCAGGGATGAAGACCCGGTCCACTGGAACGAGCTATACGAACTGTGGGTAATCACCAGGCATGACGACCTGGTCTGGATGACCCGGAACCATGAGCAATTCTCCAACGCCGTGTTCGCCAACGACCCCCGCCCGGCCTATCCGCCGATCAATGAGTCGGACAACGAGCTGTATGACTTCATGAAGGCTGCCAATCAGCAGCGCTTCATCCAGTATGACCGCCCGGAACACCTGGAGATGCGGAAAGTCATGCACGCCTATTTCACTCCCAAGTCCATGGAGGAATGGCGGCCGCTTATTAAATCGGCCATTACCGACCTCCTGGATGCGGCCGAAGAAAGGGGTGAGGTGGACTTGATGCGGGACCTGGCCGTGCCCCTGCCGGTCCTGGTCATCGCCGAGATGATGGGCGTGCCTGAGTCGGAGCGTTCCCACATCAGGATGCTGGCCGAGAAATTGCTGCATAACGGCAGAAGCGAACCCGACCGCATGCGGATCGTAGTCGAAGGTATCAAGGGGATGAACGACTACGTGAATCCCATCGTGGAAGACCGGATGGTCAACCCCAAAGACGACTTTATATCGGTGCTCGCCGGCGGAGAGAAATCCGGTGTTTTCACGCGGGAGCAGGTGCTGGGCAACACAGCGCTGTTGCTGCTGGCCGGGCACGAGACGACCATCAACCTGATCTGCAACGGCACCCTGTCATTCATGAACAACCGCGACCAATGGGACCTTTTAATTACCGACCCCGAGGGATTGATGGTCCGGGCCACTGAGGAAGCCCTGCGTCACGACTCCCCGGTAAAGTCTCTCCAGCGCATCGCCACGGAAGACGTGGAGATACGCGGGAAGCACATCAAGAAGGACGACCGTATCCGCTGGTTCATGTCCTCGGCCAACCGTGACCCCGACAAGTTCGAGAACCCCGACGCTATGGACATCACCAGGTGGCCCAACGCCCACGTGGCTTTCGGCGCCGGCATCCACCACTGCCTGGGAGCCACCCTCGCCAGGGTCGAGGGACAAGAAGTATTCAGGGCGTTGGCGGAACGGTACCCCAATCTACAGCTAAAGAACCAAGACATGGAGTATAGGGAAAGCATCACTTTCCGCTCGATCATGGAAATGCCGGTTTCACTGAACTAGCCCACAGCCTGCTCCCAAGATTGAACTCCAATACCGGCTCCCGGTGACATTGACACCGGGAGCCGGTTTACATATTGTGATATCGTTGCCAGCACAGCCTCGGGTTACTTCAGGATAGGCTGAGAGTCCGGGGGAGAAGGGTTGAGGATGGGCCGTATATTCGGGGCGATTCGGACCGGCCACTGGGCCAATGATATTTGTGGGTCTTTAAGTCCACCGCGCACATGCCGCGGGTGGGCTTTTTTTATGGTGTCACGGCGATGACCTCGCCATCGGCTAACAACTCCGGACCGTTGATGGCCCGCAGGGTGGGGGAGGTCGTTGAGTCCACATCCACGTCGTTTGTGGCCCAGTGCTACCAACTGGAGGGCGCCCCGGCCCTGGGGGGACTGGTGCGCACCGATTCCCCCGATATCTACGGTGTGGTCGGACGCGTCACCACCGAGCCTTTGGACTCGGCTCGGCCCGTGCTGGCCCGTGGCGAAGACGCCGGTTCGGAAGAAGACGTGATCCGGGACAACCCCCAACTGGCCCGGCTGCTGACCTCCCGCTTTGAGGTTTTCATCGCCGGACATGTGGAGGACGGCGTCACCCACCAATACCTCCCTCCGAGGCCGCCCCGGGTCCATTCCTTCGTCTACGCCTGCAGCCCGGAAGAGACTTCCCTGTTCACTAGCCGGTTGGACCTGCTGCGGCTGTTGCTCAACTCGGGTGCGTCCCATGCTGATGAGATAGTCGGGGCATTCATCAGGCAAGCGGCCCCGTCCCATGACCAACCGGACGATTTCCTGGCCCATGTCTGCCGGACGTTGGCCGTGGAACTCGCCGCCGACGTTGCCCGGCTGAACTCCATTTTGCGGAGGATCGCGCCGTGACCCAGTCTCATGAGACCAACGGCGCAAATCGCGGCCAGACGGCCCCGGAGCAAGGCCAGCCGTTGGGCATGGTCATCGAAGGCTCGGTGTCCAACGGCGTCGAGGTCCGGCTGGACCCCGGAGTCTCGGTGGAACAGGTGAAGGTCGGGACGTTCGTGACGCTGCAGGGGACCAACAGCCGGTTCTTCGGCGTGGTCACCGACGTAGGCCTGGGCAGCACCGACCCCCGCCTGAAATACACTCCGCTGCCGGTGGATGACCCCTTCGTGGTCCAGGCCCTCCAGGGCACCGTCGCCTTTGGCACGGTATCGGTGCTGCCACAATTGACCATGCCCGACGTGCTGGGTGACGAACAACGTCCGGCCGCGGCCAAGAGCATTCCGGCCCATTTCTCCCGGGCGTTCACCGCTTCGCAGAAGGACGTGGAAACGGTCTTCGGCAGCGAAGAAGACGGCAATTTTTGGATCGGCAGTCCCCTGGACATGGAAACCAAGCTGTGCCTGGACCTAGGTGAACTGGTGAAACGGTCCATAGGGGTGTTTGGAAAAAGCGGCACGGGCAAGACCTTCCTCACCCGCCTGCTGCTGGCCGGGATCATTCAGGGCGGCCAGGCGTCGTCGCTGATCTTTGACATGCACAGCGAATACGGCTGGCAGGGCCAGGACACCGATAAGGGAGTGACGGTCAAGGGCCTGAAACAACTCTTCGGCGCCAAGGTCTCAACCTTCACTCTGGACGAGGAGCACTCCCGCCGGCGGGGTGTGTCCACCGACGAAACGGTGAAATTGGGGTTCAATCACATCGAGCCAGAAGATGTTGAATTGCTCCGCCAGTCGCTGAACCTGTCCGAAGTCGCCGCCTCCGCCGCCTACAACTTGCGGGAGAAGTTCGGCGAGGAAAGCTGGCTCAAGGAATTCTTGGACGCCGGCCGGGGCGGTTCGCTGCTGGAGCTGGCCGACGAGCTCCAGGTCAACGCCGGCGCGTTACGCGCCCTCTACAACCGCATGGTCCGCTTCACTCGCCACGGGTTCATGGTGGAGCATAGCCGGGTGGACACCGCCGCCCAGATGATCGAGCACCTGGAACGGGGACAACACGTGGTGCTGGAGTTTGGCCGTTACGGGGACGATGAGGCGGCCTATATCCTGGTCAGCAACCTCCTCACCCGCCGCATACACCGCAAATACGTCGAGGCCAAAGAGTCCGCCATGGGCGGCGCCGGGAAAGAACCGCGCCCGTTGGTCATCGTTATCGAGGAGGCCCACAAGTTCCTCAACTCCAGCGTGGCTTCCCAGACCATCTTCGGCATCATCGCCAGGGAACTGAGGAAGTATAACGTGACGCTGATGGTCATCGACCAGCGGCCCAGCGGCATCGACCCTGAAGTGCTGAGTCAGGTGGGCACCCGGTTCAGTTGCCTGTTGGACAATGAACGGGACATCGATGCGGTGCTTTCAGGGACGTCTGGAAGCCGGGCGCTCCGTTCCGTGTTGTCCCGATTGGAGGCGAAACAACAGGCCCTGGTGTTCGGCCACGCTCTGCCCCTGCCGGTGGTGGTCAGGATCCGTGATTACGGCCCCAAGTTCTATGAGACGATTCAGGGTGGCGGGGATTCCGAAGCAGAGAAGAAACGCAAAGTAGACGAGTTATTTGGGGGCTAGCCCCTTGGCAGGGCCGCTGATTGGGTAATGACCGGGGTTACCAGAACCGTTCGTGGTGAGCTCCGTCGAACCATGAACAGGCCGCAGACACGGTCCTTCGACGGAGCCAAGGACGAGCGGATGATGATAATGGCTATGGCCAGACTAAGGGCTAACCCCTTTGGAGGGCTTCCAATTGGGCGATGATCTGTTGATTGGATGGCCGGTCGGCGTAGTTTCGGCCGATGTACTTCCAGCGGATGTTGCCGCTCTTGTCGATGATGAAGATTGACGGCGTGGCTAGGCGGTCCCTCAATAGATTGTAAACGCCGTATTGCCGGACCACTTCGGCTTTCGTGTCGAACAGGATTGGAAATCCCAGGTCCAGGAACTCGACGGCCCGTTCTGCTCCCTCCAATGTGTCGGTGCTCACCGCCAGCACCTCCGCGTCCAACCTGCGGATAGCGTCGTAGTCCTCCCGCAACTCGACGAGTTGCTCGCGGCAGTAGATTCACCAGAACCCCCGGTAAAAGACCAACACCACGTTCCGCTCTCCGGCATATGAGGCCAACGACACATCGCGACGCAGGCCGCTGGGCAGCGTGAACTGGTACGCAGCCTCGGCGATTAAAACCTCTCCGGCCGACGGCGGCAAAGAATCTTCCGCGGATGTAAGCGCCCCGGCGCAGGCGGTTAACGCCAGCGCAAACAGGAGCGCGGTAAAGGGCAGTAATTTTCTTTTGGTGATCGTCGGCATACAGCAGGTACTGGAATCCTCTGCCTTTGATACGCATCTGGCTGCCCGCCGGATGGATTTCTATCTCCGCCTCCGGATTCAGTGGTCAGGCCAACACCGGACCGGAGCCCAAGGCCCTGCCCTTTGGTCCCCGACGAAGTCCGAGCCAGGCCGGGGTCACCATCTACGGCGTGTAAATCCGGACATATTCATTGTCTACCACGTCACCCTGCTCAGAGAACGTAAAGTTGGACGTGATCAGTCCGGTGGCCCCGCTGAACTCCCCATCGCCCTCGGTGATTCTCCAAATGACGGCGCCGTGGTTCAGTCCCGATACCGCACTGGGACCCATGTGCCCTACGCCAACGGTGGTGAATTTCAAACCGCCGCGGCCTGCGTAGTTGATGGTCCCAACTTCGTCAAACCCGTCACCCGTTAATACCACCTCAGACTCGAACGTTATGCTCTCCCCTTGTGGGCCCGTACCAGAACATTCCACATGGAAAGTGTTTTCTCGACCCTCGACAGGCACTCCCTTACCCCTCGTTTCCGTAGCGAATACGAATTCTGCCATGGCGGCCTCCTTATTTGCTCTGCTCACGCGGCATAGGCGACTTTGAAGCCTAAAGATTGTAGCGATGTATCGGTCATTGTCAACAACATTGAGTGACGTCCGCCGGGTTCGGTTACCGGCTCGGCGGCTACGCCAGGCACCGGACGGGCCGGCCGCCGTTCAGGGCGACCATGTCGGCGACGATGGGCCCCAGGTCCAAGACGGTGCCTGCAGGCTCCCAGCGGAGTTCGGAATAGGCGCGGTGCAGGTTGCCCACGATGCGCTCCGAGTCGTGCCAACCGGCGAACCGGCCCAGGTCGGCCTGCCGCGCGGCATCCAGAGGGGTCAACCCGGCTTCAAAGGCTTCGCGCGCGGTCTCTTGGATGAATGTGAGGTAGGCCTCGATGTCGTCCATCACCTCGGGCCCGCACACCGGGCCGTGCCCCGGAATGATGGTCTCCGCGCCCAGTTCCCGCAGCCGCTTCAGCGCCTGGAGGGACCCGGAGACGGAGCCCATGGCCACGAAGGGCGTGCCCTCATTGAAGATCAGGTCGCCGGAGAAGAGCAGCTTGCGTTCCGGCAGCCAGGCCACGATGTCATTGGTGGTATGGGCCGGTCCCATGAAGATCAGCTCGATCCTGAGGTCGCCGGACTCCCCGGTAAATAGTTCCATGCGGTCATTGAAGGTGATGAAGGGCGGGGCCAGTTCCAGGTCGCCCCACTCCACGTTGGGGAAGAGGGGGTGCAGCGCCTGCAGCCCGGTGTCGATGACCGTTTGGCGGCATAATTCGTGGCCGATTATGGCCGCTTCAGGGACCAGGTAATTCCCGTGGGTGTGGTCGCCGTGGTGGTGGGTGTTCACCAGCGTCTTCATGGGTAGCGGGGACACCTTACGGACGGCGTCTAGATAGGCCCTGGTGCGCGCCTCGGTGAAACAGGTGTCGATCAAGATCAGACCGTCCTTGCCCCTGATGAAGCCGGCGTTATTCAGCCCCCAACTGCCGTCCAGTTGGATGTAGGCGTAGATGCCGGAACTGACCTCCTCCATGGTGGGAGGGGGCAGTTGTGACGCGTCGTGGGCGTGGGCGGTGGTCATCTTGTCGTACCTCTGTGATCAGCGTGGAGGTGGAACAAATATAGGGGCAGGCAACGTGGTGGTCAACCGGAGATGGGAGTCCTTTAATCGGACCGGGACCGCGGCTATAATTGCTTGAATTCAGACCACGCTTGGACGTGGGTCTCAGGAAAGCGGGATAGGAGACAGGCCCCATGCCCACCACCGCCCCCTACGGCTCTTGGCAGTCGCCCATCACCACCGACCTGATCGTGTCCGGGTCCATCGGCCTGGGTCAGTTGGCCCTGGACGGCGAGGACATCTACTGGGTGGAGATGCGCCCGTCGGAAGGGGGCCGCATGGTGGTGGTCAAGCGCACCCCGGACGGCGGCATAGTCGACATAACACCGGAACCGTTCAGCGTCCGCACCAGGGTGCACGAGTACGGCGGCGGGGCGTTCCTGGTCCACCAGGGAGCGGTCTACTTCTCCAACTACGACGACCAGCGGATGTACCGGCAGGACCAGGGCGGGAAGCCGCGGCCGATCACGCCAGAAGCCGGTATGCGCTACGCCGACGGCTGCTTCGACGCCGCCCGTAACCGCATCATCTGCGTCCGCGAAGACCACACTTCATTTGGGGAGGCGGTCAATACCATCGTATCCGTGGATGCCACGGGACATAGGGAACAAAAGATTCTCTACCAGGGGTCTGACTTCTGTTCCAACCCCCGGCTCAGCCCCGACGGCTCGACGCTGGCCTGGCTGACCTGGGACCATCCCAAC
>JADFNR010000057.1:0-6641 GCA_022563275.1 Chloroflexota bacterium
TGGATCGTGCTCACCACCGGCAACAAGTCGGAGATGGCCATGGGCTACGCCACCCTGTACGGCGACATGGCCGGCGGGTTCGCGGTGCTCAAAGATGTGCCCAAGACCACGGTCTACGAACTATGCCGTTGGCGCAACGGGCAAGGCTGGGCTTTTGGGACTATGGACAACGTTATTCCGGCGGCCATCATCGACAAAGCGCCCAGCGCCGAACTGCGGGCGGACCAACTGGATGCCGACAGCTTGCCGCCCTACGATGTGCTGGACCCGGTGGTGGAGGCGTACGTTGAAGATGACCAAAGCTACCAGGAGATGGTGGCCCAGGGATTCGATCCCCAGGTGGTGCGCCAAGTGATTTCGGCGGTGGACCGGAACGAATACAAGCGCCGCCAGGCCGCGCCCGGAGTCAAGATCACCCACCGCGCCTTCGGGAAGGACCGCCGTCTCCCCATAGTCAACCGCTACCGCCAACACGAGGGCGGGTAGGCTGCTTCCCATCGGCCCGTCCTGAGCTTGTCGGAGGACTGACTGGGTCAACCACCAAACGGTGGTTCGACGGGTCCCCCGATGAATCGGGGAGACTTCCCGGCGAAGCCGAGGACGCTCGATAGAATCGGCGCTCGACCTCGGTCGGAGCTCACCACGAACGGTATTGCTGTAGATTGATTTGCCAAAAGGGGGATTTGGTTGGTGCGGGTAGAGGCGTCCCGATTAATCGGGACGCGCCTACGTGTATGTGATGCTGCCCATGGTGATGCCTGGCTTCACCCACCCGTTCGTCCTGAGCCGGTCGAAGGACGCCGCCAGAATCTAGTCCCCAACCTCCAGTATCATCTCGATCTCGACGCAGCTCTTGCGGGGAAGGCCGCTCATGCCCACGGCGGAACGGGCGTGCCGGCCCTGGTCTCCGTAGAGTTCCACCAGCAGGTCGGATGCGCCGTTGCCCACCACGAAATGGCGGTCAAACTCGGGGTCGGCGTTCACCATCACCAACAACTTCACGATTCGTTTGACCCGGTCCAAGTCCCCCAACTCCTGTTTGACCGACGCCAGGCAATTGAGCATGGCCAGCTTGGCCGACTCATACGCCTGCTCCTCCGTCACGTCGCGGCCCAGTTTTCCGGGGTTCAGCACCGACCCGTCGGGCTTCCCGGCGATGTGGCCGGCCACGTATAACAGGTTTCCGGTCCTTACCGCCGGAAGGTAGTTCGCCACCGGTGTTCCCACGGGACCCAGCTCCAGCCCCATCTCCTTCAGCTTTTGTTCCACTGTCATTAAACGCCTCCAACGTCGCCGGCGGCCGCCGGCAAGTACGTATTTTCAGAAGATTATACCCGGCGCCGCCCCGGCTGCGGCTGGATGATGCCCAGGGGGGAGAAGAATAAATAATGACGACGCTGGTTTATCAATTGACATGGGTATGACGTGGGCGCAGAATGAGTCCCACCAATGATAAAACCCAAGAATAAAGGCGCGTTTGGCCTGTCGAGCCGCGTTCACTACGCCTGGATCGTCATCGCCATCGCGGCTGTCATGCACATGGCCGGAGGGTCCATCCGGCAGGCTTTCGGGGTGCTCATCGTTCCCTTGGAAGCGAACATGGGCTGGAGCCCGGCCACGGTAACCCTGGCCTACGCCATGGCCAGCATCACCGGCGCGCTGCTGGCGCCCATCAGCGGCTACTGCACCGACCGCTATGGCGCGCGCAAGGTCATCATGGTTGGCGTCGTCACCTTCGCCGCCGGCGCCCTTCTGACAGGAGTGATTTCCGAGGTCTGGCACCTCTGGATCTCCTATGGGTTGTTCCTGGGCGTGGCCAGCGCCTGTTTCAACGTCCCCATCATCACCACCGCAACTTATTGGTTCCGCACCCACCTGGGATACGGGGTGGGTTTCTTGCAGGCATCTCATGGGCTTGGGCCGGCCGTGATGGCGATCGTGATCAGCATTCTGATCACCGGGGCTTCCTGGAAGATAGCCTTTTGGTCCATCGCAATCATCGGCGGAACCATTATGTTGGTGCTCATGGCCTTCTTCCGGAACCGGCCTTCGGACATTGGGGTGAGGGCCTTTGGCGCACCTGAGTTGGAGCGTCCGCAAGTTGAACGCGACCCGGTGCGGGAAAAGCTGCTGATCAAGGCTTTCCGGACCAACATGCAATCGACAACCACATTCTGGAAGTTGGTTTCCATCCACTTCCTGGGCTGTGTCAGCCACTCCATAGTCATCATCTACATCATTCCCATCGCGGTACTGGCCGGCATGGAAGAGGTGGCCGCCGCCGGGGTGCTCAGCACCTTGGCCCTGGTCAGCGTGACCACCAGGTTCCTGACTCCCGTGATCTCCGATTACATCGGCGCAAGGGGCACCATGGCCACGGCCTTCGTTTGGCAGGGACTACCGGTGCTGATGCTTTTTTGGGCCCATGACCCATGGCAGTTCTATCTGTTCGCGGTGATCTTCGGCATCGGGTACGGAGGAGAAGGCTCAGCCTTCCCGGTCATCAACCGCCAGTACTTCGGCCGCGGCCCCATGGGGTCTTCCTTCGGTTGGCAGCAATTCGGCGCCGGATCGGGCATGGCCATGGGCGCGTGGCTGGGAGGGGCCCTCTTCTGGCTGTTCGACTCCTATACCGTGACCATAATCGTCTCCACCCTTACCAGTATTGCGGGAGCGGTGGTCATCATGTCCATGGAGCCGACCAGCCGGATACTGATCCCCAACTGGGAAGATTCCCTTCCCGCAGCCCCGGCGGCAGCCGGCGACTGACCCCTTTCCTGGTCCAGCCAGGGACGGGAACCGCAGGTAGATAACTACTATCATTTCCCACCGGCTATTTCCCTGGGAATCGTTCCTGTATAGTCGCGTGGCGGCAATCCACCGTGGGCTAATATACGTAGTTAGGCTAGGGGCCAGCTAGGTTAAACCCGTTTCACCCGCCTTGATTCAACGTGGCCGGAGATGAGTTTCAAAGATGGCGATCGCTGCTGCATTTTCCATGATGACCGCTTTCTTCATGGGGGGCCTGTATGTGGCCGGAGCGCTGGGCGTGATTGCGCTCCTCCTCATGAAGTTCTTCAACATTTACAACCCCAACCTCTGGAATATCATGGGAAACCGGGCGTGGGAGGGCAGCACCAACTTCATCCTCATCGCCATACCGCTGTTCATCCTGATGGGGGAATTGGTCCTCCGCAGCGGGATCGCCGGGCGGATGTACAACGTCCTTTCCCGCTGGCTGGTCTTCATTCCCGGCGGGCTGATCCACAGCAACATCGCCGCCTGTGCCGTGTTTGCCGCCTGCGCCGGTTCCAGTGTGGCCACGGCCGCCACCATCAGCAGGGTGGCCCTTCCCGCCTTTCGCCAACGGGGTTACAACGAGCGGTTGGTGATCGGGTCTTTGGCCGCCGGCGGCACCTTGGGCATCCTGATTCCCCCCAGCATCGGCCTGGTCCTTTACGCACTGATCGTCGGAGAATCGGTCGGCCGGCTTTTCCTGGCGGGATTCATCCCCGGGGTGATATTGGCCTTGACGTTCATGCTCATGATCGTCATCGCGGCCAAGATCTGGCCGGGCATCGCGCCCAAAGAAGAGTGGGTCTCCTGGCGGTTACGGTTTGTGGGGCTATTCAGCCTGCTGCCCATCGGCTTTTTGATCTTCGCAGTGCTTGGCAGCATCTATTTTGGGTTTGCCACTCCCACCGAGGCCGCCGCCGCGGGGGTGACCGGGGCGTTTTTCCTGACCCTCGCCGGGAATTCGGGAATGCTGATCGTCAGTCTGACCGCCGGTTTCGTGAGCCGGTTTCCGGTGCTCCCCAGAGGAGCAAGGACCTTGCTGGACAACATTCGGAGCGCCAGACCGGTGGTGCCGGGGGATGTACGTCGAAGCTTCGACAGCATGGTGCGCATCTGCAAAGAATCGTTTCTCTCGATGGCCCGCACCACAGCGATGATCCTGTTGATATTGATGGCGGCGTTCACTTTGCAGTTCGCCTTTGCGTCCCTCAGGATATCGGTAGAGATGGCCGAGTGGGTCGCTTCGTTCGATCTCTCTCAATTGCAATTGATCCTGGTCCTGGTGGTGTTCTATCTAGTGTTGGGGACCTTCATGGAAAGTTATTCCATGATGCTGACCACTCTGCCCATCCTGATCCCGGTATTGAGCGACGCCGGCGTGGACAAGGTGTGGTTCGGAATAATCATGGTGATCCTCCTCGAGGCCGCCCAGATCAGCCCGCCCCAAGGCATGGCGCTCTACGTGCTCCAGGGCGCGCGGCGGGACACCGACCGGGAGATGGCGGAAATTGAAGGCGTGTTGGCCAAGACGGGCACCATCAACGACGTCTTCGTGGGTGTCTTGCCATTCATGCTATGTATGTTCGTTGTCATCGGTTTGGTGATCGCCTTTCCGGAACTGGCGACCTGGCTCCCAGACCAGGCCAAGGGAGCCCGTTAAGATGGCCGGCATCAGCGCCGGACTAACCGTCTGAACGGATGTAGTCAACGTTGCGCCAATACGCCCTGAAACGGATCGGCCTTTTCATTCCGACGGTCCTCCTGCTGACCATCTTCGTTTTCGTATTGATGAGCATCATTCCGGGTGACCCGGCCCTGGCTATCCTGAGCGATGGTGAAGGCTCTTTCACCCAGCGGGAACTGGACAATCTTCGGCACGAGTTGGGCACCGACCGTCCGATCGCCGTGCGGTATGTCGACTGGATCGGGGGCGCGCTAAGGGGCGATTTCGGCGACTCGTATTGGTTCAACGCCCCGGTGATGACCGAGTTGAAACACCGGATTCCAAGGACGGTGGAGTTGGCGGTCTTGGCCATCACGTTGGCCGTCGTATTATCAGTGCCCTTGGGGGTCTTCTCGGCTATCAGACCGGACGGTTGGCTGGACCATGCGTCCCGGATCTTCTCGCTCGTCGGCGTGTCGATACCGAATTTCCTTTTTGCGATTCTGATAATCTTATTCCTGGTCCGAATGTTTGGTTGGTTGCCGGCGTTGGGGTATGCGGACCTGTGGACGGATCCCGCGACCAATCTGAAACAGATGGCGTTTCCCGCTCTGGCCCTGGCCTTATACGACATGGCCTTCATCGCCAGGGTCACCCGGTCCTCCATGATGGAGATTCTTCGGGAAGACTACATGAGGACAGCCCGCGCCAAGGGGTTGTCGGAGCGGATGGTCGTGATGCGCCATGGCCTGAAGAACGCGTCGTTGCCGATCCTAACCATGACCGGATGGCAGTTCGGACGGCTATTTGAAGGCGCCGTCATCATCGAGACGATCTTCCTGATCCCCGGGATGGGCAGGATTCTCATCGAAGCGGTCTTTCAGTTTGACTTCCCCATGATTCAGGCTGTGATCGTTATCATCGGAACAGGTATCTTGACCATAAATCTGTGTGTCGATCTGCTCTACGGCTGGCTGGACCCCAGGATTCGCTACAACTAGATGGGCCGGCCCAGCCGCGATTCGATAGTGACCGATAAAAAATTCCCCTTCATATTGAGCCACCGTGAAGGGGAATTTTTATTCGCAAGGCGGCTGTGCCGCCTGCCCGCCTAGCCTGGAAGCCGGACTATTGCTTCCACTTCCACCAGAAATTCTGGCCGCACCAGTCCAGCCACCACCACGGTGGAACTGGCGGGCGGGTCCTTGGGCCAGGTCTCGGCCCGGACCTTGCTGTAGGCGGGATAGTTGGCGATGTCGGTTAGGAAGCAGGTGATCTTGGCCACGTCTTCCATCTTGCCCCCGGCGGCGGTGACCACATTCCGTATGTTGTCCATCACCTGGCGGGACTGGGCTTCGGCATCACCCACGCCGACAACATTGCCGCTGTTATCCGTCGATACGTGCCCGGAGACGAACAGGAAATCTCCGACGATGACTCCAGGCGACAGGGCCGGGTTGGGGGCGGCTCCCGGGGGAATCACAGGCTTTCTCTCTGGCATGGCATTACCTCCAGAACAGTATCCAAGTAGTCGAACGTCCAGTGTCGAACCGATGAACGCGCGAGCCCACATTATACATACATGGACCGTTGTTGGAGGAAGGGGCCTGGGCGTCCATTGAAGCGGGGGCCGGGGAGGAAGAAGACTAGTCGCGGGAGGGGAGCGGCATGATGGTATGGTCGCGGGTCACGGAGATGCAGCCGCGCACGCCATCCAGCTTGGAGAAGAGCTTGTTCAACTGGTCCAGGCCGGTGGTGTGACAGGTGAGAGCCATGGTGACGGTGCCGTCGGCATAATCCCCGGTGACCACGGATGCGATGTTCACCCCTTCGTTGGAAACCAAGGCGGTCAGGTCCCGCAGAAGCCCAACCCGGTCATAGGCCTTCATGATGATCCGCACCGGATAGCGTTGTTGCTCTTCACCCCACTGGACATCCACCAAACGTTCCGGCTCGTCTTCATGCTGGACGCTGGGGCAGTCTTGTTTGTGGACGGTCACTCCGCGGGTGCGGGTGATGAATCCGATGATTGAATCACCGGGGATGGGGTTGCAGCAACGGCCCATGCGTGTCAACAGGTCGCCAACGCCCAGGACGGTGATACCGGAACTGGGACTGGACAGGGGCACGTCGTTGCGCCGTTGGGTTAGCGGCGGTTCGGTCTCATGACCTATCTGCGCTA
>JADFNR010000057.1:6739-20856 GCA_022563275.1 Chloroflexota bacterium
AGCAACGGCCCATGCGTGTCAACAGGTCGCCAACGCCCAGGACGGTGATACCGGAACTGGGACTGGACAGGGGCACGTCGTTGCGCCGTTGGGTTAGCGGCGGTTCGGTCTCATGACCTATCTGCGCCAGACGGTGGGACAGCAAGCTCTCGGCGATGTTTCCCGAGCCCAGGTTAGCCAACAGGTCGTCCATGGTGTCGACCTTAAACAGGCCAAGAATGGTTTCATCATCGACCTTCTGGTTGAGCCGCCGCAGCTCACGCCGCATGACGTCCTTTCCCCGTTGGATGTTGGTGCCCCGTTCTTGTTTACGGAACCATGCGCGGACGCTTTGCCGCGCGCCGGCCGAGCGGACGTAACCCCGGTTGGGGTTCAGCCAGTCAAGGCTGGGGCCTCGGTCTGACTTTGAGGCGAGGACCTCCACCGTGTCGCCGTTCTCCAAGGAAGTGTCCAAGGAAACGAGTTTGCCATTCACCTTGGCGCCGATGCAACGGTGCCCCAATTCAGTGTGAATCTTGTAGGCGAAATCCACCGGCGTGGAGCCGGCGGTAAGTTCAACGATCCGGCCTTTGGGCGTGTAGACAAAGACCTGGTCGTGGAAGATGTCCTGCTTTACTGATTCGATGAACTCGGCAGTCCCGGATACTTCCCGCTGCCACTCCAGCAACTGGCGCAGCCAGGTCATCTTTTCCTCGAACCGCTGGTCGCCGGAGTTGCCCTCTTTGTAGGCCCAGTGGGCCGCGACGCCGTACTCAGCGATCCGGTGCAACTCATAGGTCTTGATCTGCACTTCCAGAGGTGTCCCGCCTTCACAGATGACGGTGGTGTGCAGCGCCTGGTACATGTTCTGTTTGGGATTGCCGATATAGTCGTCGAACTGCCCAGGGATGGGATGCCACATCTGGTGGACCACGCCCAGGGCCTTGTAACAATCCGCGGTCTCGTCGACCAGCACCCGCAAGGCGAAGAGGTCGTAAATGTCGCCAAAATCCTTGCCCTGCGCCTGGTACTTCTGCATCTTCAGGTAGGTGCTGTAGATGCCCTTGGGCCGGCCGATAACTTCGGCGGTGATGTCGTACTCGGCCAGCGCATCCCGAAGACCGGTGGAAACTTCCTCGATATAATCCTCGCGCTCCGTACGTTTGGAGGCCAATATCTTGGAGATCTCCCGGTACTTCTCCTCGTTGAGGTGCCGGAAGGCCAGGTCATCCAACCGCCATTTGATCTCCCATATTCCCAGGCGGTGGGCCAGAGGAGAGTAGATGTCCAGGGTCTCCTGGGCGATGCGCTTCCGCTTCTCCGGAGGCAGGGCGTCCAGGGTCTTCATGTTATGCAGGCGGTCGGCCAACTTGATCAGCACCACCCGGATGTCCTCCGCCATGGAGACCAGCATCTTGCGCAGGCTCTCGGCGTGGAGATGCTCCGCGTCGTCCATGAGGTTGGCGACGTCTTCAACGGGTGGCTGGAGCTTGTCGTCCATGCGGGTCAATTTGGTGACCCCGTCCACCAATTTGGTCACTTCCGGCCCAAAGCGCCGGTCGATCTCTTCCAGTGAAACGCCGCAGTCTTCGACTACGTCATGGAGCAGGGCGGCGACTAGGGTGTGGGAATCCAGGTGGAGGTCGGCGAGGAAGAGGGCGGTTTCCAGAGGGTGGGCGATGTAAGGCTCGCCCGACTTACGTGTCTGGCCTGCGTGGCATTCATCGGCGTAGACGTATGCCTGCCTTACGAGTTCGGTGCTATCTTCAGGCAGGTAGTTGCCAACCCTTTCGATAAGGGTCTTTGAAGCTTCTGAAGCTACCCTATCTTTAGCTACCACTGTACTCTTGATAATAATACACAGGCCTTATTGAAGTCTAGGCTAGCCATTAACTATGCCGACTGGTCTGGGCTGTCCGCAAGCCGTGGGCGGGAATCAGGTATCCCCCTCCCGATTCGAATCGGGATAAACGGGGCTAGGGGGATTTCCGCACCTTTCATCCATCAAATTTCGGAACACCAACCTCACTCCCGTTCCACCCACTTCCACCAATATCAGGACGTTCGAGGGCAGCCAAATCCCCCCCAACCCCCCTTAAATCCCGATTCGGATCGGGGGGAGCTTTTGTTTCCACTTAAATTGGCAGCGGCGGCTCGGTGAGATTAGCCGGAAGGCCGACGTCGAAGGCGTTGATGTTGAAGGCCAGAGACGAGTAATAGCCCATGAGGTTGGTCAGTTCCACCAGACCGCGGACGCCGAACTGGGAGTGGGCGGCGTCGAAGGCCGGCTGGCTGACCCTGCGGGTGCGGAAAAGCTCTTGCCCAAAATTGACCACCGCCGACTCATCGGCCGACAGAGCTGGCAGGTCTTTTTTGTCACGGAGGTTGTCCACCAATTCGTCGCTGAGACCCGCCTGGCGGCCGAAGGCGGCGTGGGCGTTCCAGATGAACTGGCAGTCCATCTCCCGGGCGGTCAAGATCATGGCCAGTTCGCGCACGTTGGCCGGCAGACTGGACTCGTCACCCCGGATGTAGGCGCGGAAGTGCTCGCCCCGTTTGGCGAGTTCGGGGACGTTGATCATGATGGAGATGGGTCCGATGTCCGGCACGCTGCCGCGCTGGCTGACCAATTCGTCGAACGCCGCCAATTGGTCCTGGGGCACGCTTTCTCTGCTGGCTGTGGGTATTCGCGACACTTGGGCCTCCCGTTTTTGACGATTTTTATGCGCCGGTTCCCGGCGGGCACCACATGATACAACAGCAGGTCCCGATTTAGGTGTTGGGCGGCAGGTGTGGCAAGGCATCCAAAACTAAAGTAATCTTAACCGGTATGTCTTCGATCGATCCCAATCGCGATTCAGGCAACCCCAACTCCGGTCCGGTCAAACCCAACGTGGACAGAGGCGCCTCTCTAGCCCGGAGCGCCAGGTTTAAATATTGGGTCTTTGGCGCCCTCGGCATCGGCATCTTCGCCTCGGTGGTGGACCACGGCAGCGTCAACGTGGCGTTGCCGACCATCGCCAGCGAATTCGATACAGACCTCCCCACCATCCAGTGGGTGGTGATTATTTACGCCCTGACCATCGCCGCCCTGCTTCTACCCATGGGGCGGCTCGCGGACCTCATCGGGCGCAAGAAGGTCTACATCGCCGGGACGATGGTGTTGGCTCTCGGCGCCGTCTTGTCTGGATTGGCGCCGTCTTTGGAGATAATGTTCCCCTCCCGTGTCTTACAGGGGGTTGGGGCCGCCATGACCCAGGGCACCGGCATGGCCATCATCACCTCGGCTTTCCCCGCCAACGAGAAGGGCCGGGCCATTGGACTATTCATGACAATGGTGGGGGTGGGCGCGGTTGCCGGACCGGCCATCGGAGGCGTGGTGGTGGACTCCTTTGGCTGGCGGGTCGTGTTCTTCTTGACGCTGCCATTGGAGGTCATCGGTGTGGCCGCCACGGCCTGGGTGATGCGAGGCTGGTCCGAGGTGCAGGAGGCCAGAGGCGCCCGGTTCGACTGGCTTGGCGCCGCACTGTCGACCGGTGTTTTGGTCGTCCTGCTGCTGGCCATGACCACGGGTAATAAGGCCGGCTGGTTATCGCCGCTCATCATTGCCGCCTTCACCGGCGCGGTGGCCATGCTGGCCGCGTTTATCTGGTGGGAACTGCGCACCGACGCGCCGATGCTGGACCTGAGGTTGTTCAAGGGGAAGACCTTTACCCTTGGGGTTTCAGCGGCATTTCTGACCTTCTTGGGCTCCTCGGCGGTCCTGTTCATGATGCCTTTTTACCTGCAGAACGTTCTGGGCTACAGCGCTAAGACGGCGGGCTTCGTCGTGGTGCCCGGAGCTCTCTGCATGGCGGTCTTGGGGACGGTGAGCGGGGTGCTCTCGGACCGGTTCGGCTGGCGTCCCTTCACCGTGGGCGGCTTGGCGTCTTCGGCGGCGGGGCTATTCTTATTGTCCCGGGTCACCGAGAATTCGTCCCTGTGGATGGTGGTGCCGGCGCTGATGCTGATGAGCAGCGGCATGGGCATCTTCTATTCGCCCAACTCCAGCTCGGTCATGAGCGCCGTTGGCATAGCGCGGTACGGAGTGGTGTCCGGGTTCTTGAATCTGGTGCGGAACGCGGCTAATGTCACCAGCATCGCCTTTGCGACGATCATCGTGACCGCCACCATGGCATCGCTGGGCTTCGAATCCAGCCTGGAATCGGTGCGCGGCGACGCCGAGGGCGTGGGCCATGCGTTTACCGTGGGGCTCCGTTACTCTTTCTTGACCATGATGGCCATAGTGCTGGTGAGCATGACCCTCTCGGCGTTTCAACCGAACCATGCTGCAGAACAAGATTCGCCGGGGTCGGGCGACTTGGAGGAGTCACAAGCCGAGGTCTAAAGCGGATTGTTGCCCAGCAGACCGGCGAACCGCAGACCCCACAACGTGACGGCCAATACTGTGGAAACGATCAACGTGTACGTTGCCCGGTTCTTCCACGCTGGTCCCCACCAACTGCCGTGGGATGGCGCCAGCCACCAACCCCGCGCCAACATGAGCACGGTGACCGCCAAGAAGGGCCAAGTAAGCCCCGATTAATCGGGGCAACGCAGGCGCGAAGGCCAGCCCGGCTGAGGTCCCACCCAGCAGGCCGAGCAGGCCCGGCACCACTCATCACCAGGGAAGTGGCAGCAGTCCGCTGAGCAGGCTTACGAAGGGTTTTTCAATTTGAAGTAGTTTCATGGTTCTCCAACTCGTTGGTGGGCCAGTGGCGGTAACAAGCGCTCTCGAAGGGCGCTCTTCTGACCCTGCTCACGTCACAGGGCCTTTTCAATCTCGGTCCGCAACACGTCGTACGGCGTGGCGCCGGCGTCGCGGTAGGAGATGCGTCCCTGCCGGTCGATGATGATCGTGGTGCCCAGGCTGGTCACCTGAAACGACTTGACCAACCGCTGGTCAACGTCGTTGGCCCAGGAAACTTCCGTAGCGCCCTTGCTATACCAGTAGTCGCGCCAAGCCTCCACCGGGATCCATGGGGCAGTGTTGATGGCCAGCACCTGGACCCCTTGAGACCTGAATTCTTGCTGCACCCGTCCTAGGGCTGGAGCCTCCAGCCCGCAGGTGGGTCAACCAGGGAAAGAGAAATAAAGCACCACAGTGCTGCCCAGATAGTCGTCCATGGCCAGGGAGACCACCGGAACCGCATCGGTGGACCGGGCGGCGGTCTGCGGGCCCACATTGGCTGCGCCGCCGCCTGCATCCCCTCCGCAGGCCATCAGCGCCGCGGCTGTGATCAACATCAGGCCGATCAGGGTCTTGGCGTTAGCCAATTTCGCCTTAGATAGGCCCCTCTCAGCTTTTACTATCATGCCCAATGGGATGGTCCAAGCCTTTTTTCTGTTCCTCAGTATCCAAAGCCCGCTTTTCCGGCCTCCGAAACACCTGGACGCCCAGCCAGATGGCGGCGGGAATCAACAAGCAACAGACGATAGGCAGCGCAACGAATAAACTACTCATTGACGCTTGTCCTGCTCAAAAGATCGCTTCATTTTTTATCCTTGCTCGCCCAATAATTCTTCGAACCGTGCGCGGTCGAACCCAACCACGACTTCGCCATCGATGACAGTGACCGGGGTGGTCAACACCCCGATCTTCAATAGTTCGTTCATGGCCGATTTGTCATTCAGCACATCTTTTTCCACAAAGGGGACATTCCGCTGCGAAAGATACTCTTTCGTCATCTCGCAAAAGTGTCAACCGTCCGGCTGCGTGTAAACGAAAATCTCTCTTGCCATGGGTCTCCTCTCGGTTGACTGGGAGCCGGAATGCCTGCCTACGCAAGGTTATTTATGGTTGGGGCGGGTTGCTGGCGTTTGATGTTGCTTTGTTCAATTATGGTGCAAATGTCCCCGCCCAGAGACCTACAATCGACCAATCCGACTGTGCGGTCTCTCAGCGCAACCAAGTCGCCTTTGAAGGACTGGAGGGCATCAATGGTTGTCTCCACTTCCGCGATCTTCCTTTCCATCAGGTCACGTACATGAACGCACGTCGACTCTTCGGCGTCGTGCAACTGCAAGATGCCCATGATTTCATGCAGGGACAGGCCGAGGAGCTTGGCTTTCAGGATGAATTCCATCCTGCTCACCGACTCGTCATCGTAGGAACGATAGCCAGAGGCGAGCCTGGCCGGTTCTGGCATCAGACCCTCGGCTTCATAAAACCTAATGGTCTTGGCGTGGGCGCCGGTGACCTTGGCCAACTCTCCGATCTTCACCAGTCATTCTCCTTTTATCGTTGATGAGGATTGTAAACCTTCCAGTAGGATGGAAGGTCAAGTAAGTAAACGGCGAGTCTGGCAGGCGTTCAGGTCCTTCGACCCGCTCAGGACGAGCGTTCGCCGCCGATTCTACACCTGTTCCGGTCATGTGAATACCAGATTCTCGTTTTGGAGTGAACCGGTTCGATGGGACGTCTGCCCGCTGGCAACCACTAAACCGAGACGCTCCCCACCTCCTTGCCGGTCGGCTTTCTTCTTTCACAAATTTCTAGTTGTAATGGGTGTAATATGTCATCAATCACCGCCAATGTGGGGTTAAGTGAACCATCGAGCGGGGACAGCTAGCATATTCGTCGGCCGCGAGCAAGAAATGGCCGTGCTTAATGAGGCCCTGGACGACGCCATGTCCGGCCACGGCCGATTGGTGATGCTCGCCGGCGAGCCAGGCATTGGGAAGACCCGGACCGCTCAGGAGTTGGCTTCCTACGCCGAAGCCCAGGGTGCCCGAGTCCTTTGGGGCTGGTGTTACGAGCAAGTGGGCGCTCCACCCTACTGGCCCTGGGTCCAGCCCATCCGTTCCTACGTCCAGAATACCGATCCCGACCAGCTACGGTCCCAGATGGGCCCTGGCGCCGCTGACATCGCGGAAGCGATCCCAGAGATTCGGGACAAATTACCGGACCTGGCGAGACCTCCGGCCCTGGAGCCGGATCAAGCCAGATTCCGCCTCTTCGACTCCTTCATCACCTTCTTCAAGCGAGCGGCCCAGACGCAACCATTGATGCTGGTGTTGGACGATCTGCACTGGGCGGACAAGGACTCACTGCTGCTGTTAGAGTTTCTGGCTCGCCAGATGGAAGGGAGCCGGCTATTGGTGGTTGGCTGCTACCGGGACGTAGAACTGTCGCGGCAGCACCCCCTTTCCGAGACCCTCTCGGAGCTTGCCCGAGAGCCGGTTTTTCGTCGCGAGTTGCTCCGGGGCCTGAGCCGGGACGACACTGGACGTTATATCCAGGCGGTAATCGGTCAAAGCCCCCCTCGAGACCTGGTGGACAGGATACATGCCCACACCGAGGGCAACCCCTTTTTCATGACCGAGGTATTGAGACTGTTATCGGACCGAGGGGAACTGATTACGGAACAGGCCGACGGCGTGCAGGACATCAGCGTGCCGGAGGGGGTGCGGGAGGCTATCGGCCAGCGCCTCAATCGATTGTCGGAACTCTGCAACCAAATGTTGACCACGGCGTCAGTTATTGGCCGGCAGTTCAATTTCAGGCTCTTGGACGCGGTGATCGGCGGTATGACCGAAGAGCAGGGATTAGCAGCAATCGACGAAGCGGTGAGCGCCCGTTTGATCGAGGAAGTCCCCGGCGGCACGGAGCGGTTTCAATTTAGCCACGCCCTGGTACAGCGGACCCTGGCCGATGAGTTGACCACCACAAGACGGGTCCGCTTACACGCCCTGGTAGCAACGTCCATGGAAGAGCAGTACGGCGGCGACGCTGAGGCCCACGCCGCCGAGTTGGCCTACCACTTCGCCCAGGCTGAGCCGGTGCTTGGCCCTGAAAAGCTGGTGCGCTATTCATTGTTGGCCGGAGAGCGGGCCCTGGCCGCCTACGCCTGGGACGAGGCGCTGGTTCAATTTGAGCGAGGGTTGGCGGCTAAAGAAGGACAGCATCCAATGGACGCTGTCACGGCGGCCTTGCTCTTCGGCCTGGGCCGTGCCCAAGCCGCCACGTTCGAAAGGCACCAGTACCATGAGGCGTTGAATAACCTGACTCGCGCCTTCGACTACTACGTGGAGGTTGGTGACGTACCTCGAGCTGTGGCCATCGCTGAGCACCCCATCCCCCTTGTGGCGGGGGAGGCGGCCGAGAGGGTTCAGCTTCTCCCCCGGGCCCTGGGGTTGGTTCCGCCCGATTCCCACGAAGCGGCACGCCTCATGTCACGCTATACCAAGCCCCTTGTAGGCGCCGAGAGGGCCTCGGAAGCCCTCGGCCGTGCCCTAACTATAGCTCGGCGAGAGGGGGACATCGCTCTGGAGATTCGTACTCTGATCAACACCAGCCGCCTGGTCCGCAGCCTCTACCGGCATCAGGAGAGCCTGGAGATGTCCTTGCAGGCTATCGATCTGGCCCGGCGCACCAATGACCTCCACTCTGAGGTGGTCGCCTGCTTTTGGGCCGTGATGGCTCAAAGCAACGTTGGCGACCTTGAGGGGATGAGGCTGACAGCGGCGACCGGTCTCCAAGCTGCGGAGAGGCTGCACGACCGCTCGTGGCTGGCCCTTTCGCTTTGGAGCAGCCAAATGGCGGCCAAGCTGGAAGGCGCCTGGGAGGCCGCCCGCGACTTCGGCGACCGCGGCATGACAGTTTCGCCTCGGGAGTGCCGCATCCTTTACATTCGCATACTGGTGGAGTACGAGGTGGGTGACTTCGACCAGGCAGAGGCATATCTAGAGAAGCTCCTAGATGGCATGCGTCAGACCAGTCCGGGGAGCAACGCTGAATATTCATACGTATCTTGTTTAATACCCATGGTTGCCTGTACCACCGGCAAGTCCGGGCGATTGGACGTTGCTGAGGAGACCGCCAAAGCTGTTCTTTCATCAAGCGATACTGATCGTTTTGGTGAGTTTCCTCTGTTCGCCCGAACTGGCCTGGGCCTGATGGCGGTACTTGAGGGCGACGCCGCAGCGGCAAGAGAGCAGTACGACGCCTTGGAGTCCCTGCGGGGCCTCATGTTGGTGCTTGGCGGCATGGCGAACGACCGCCTCTTGGGTCTGCTGTCTCAAACCATGGGCAACTTGGATCAAGCGGCGGTCCACTTCGAGGACGCCCTGGCCTTTTGCCGCAAGTCCGGATACCGGCCAGAGCTGGCCTGGACCTGCCATGACTACGCCGATGCCGTGCTCCAGCGTAATGGTGATGGAGACCGCTCCCGAGCAATTTCCTTGCTGGACGAGTCAATCGCCATCTCCGGCGAGTTGGGTATGAAACCCTTGATGGAGCGGGTCAAGGGCCTGCAAGAAAGCTCCTTGGCCCAGCAGGTCCGGGAACCAGCCTACCCCGATGGCTTGTCTCATCGAGAGGTAGAGGTGTTGCGTCTCGTCGCCGCAGGCAAAAGCAACCCGGAGATCGGCCGAGAACTCTTCATCAGCTCCAACACCGTGGCCAACCACGTTCGAAACATCCTCAACAAGACCAACACTCCAAACCGCATAGCCGCCGCCGGCTACGCCATGCAGCGCGGCCTTACCTCCTAGCGGCCTTCAAACAGTGCCTTTCACCGGGCACGGCAGCCTGACCTCCTAGCCAACCCTGACTACACGACCCCCTTCGATGCGCCACTCCACGGGTGGGCATAGTCAACATCGACTACCGACCGTCTTCTCGACAATTTCTATTTAATCCGAAAAACCATCTGGTCTGAGGGTGTACATCAGAGTCCGGGGCCGTAGCATGCTCCCAACCCCAGAATGGCGTCGATGGATCGGAGCCGGAGGTCGCCATACCAAGTTACTGGTCCAGGCTGGACAGGGGCGAGCACGACCAAACAATTAATAGGAGGACATCATGCAAGGAAAATTTAGACTGGCCTTAATGACCCTAGCCGTTGTCGGCCTGCTGGCCGGCGTGTTAGCTATCTCTAGCAACGTTTTCGCCGGGGTCAGCGCCGCCGCCAAGGATAACGTTCCCGTCTTCGACCTCACGGACCATGGTGTCGTGGTAATGAACCCACAAAACAGGGGCACGTCGGACCTGGTTAGGACCGTGGACGGCATATCGATGAACATCGACACCAGCGATCTCCCGATCGGGGCGAATAGTGTTTGGTGGGTCATCTTCAACGATCCCTCGAAGTGCAGCAATGGCGAATGTGGCGAGAACGACGTCCTGCCACCCCCTGGTAACGTTTCCGCGGGGGTCTCCGTCTTTTGGGCGGGGATCGGCGCCATCGTCGGCCCAGATCGCATGGCCCATTTCAGTTCCAGTCTTGGCTTGGGAGAGGAGAGCGCTCCGGGGGAGTTCTTGTGGGGACCAGGACTGACCAACCCTTTGGGAGCTGAAGTTCACCTGATCGTACGCTACCACGGACCGGCGCAATGGGAGGATCCTGTCGCTCTGACTGAGCAGATCTCTACATTCGGAGGGAGCTGCGACCTTTTTGAATGCTATGACGTGCAGGCGGCGATACATAAGCCGTAACGACGCCAAATAGCCCTGATGAGACATTCCTGGCGCAGTGGGTCCGAGGCCCCGCCGCGAGGCGGGGCCTCGGCGCGACTCGCCGATAGAGTCCACTATTGGGGTGTTCCGAAGTGGGCATCACCTAGTGATCCCAATGAACATCCAGAAAGGAGACCGAGATGTCGAAGGCCTTTACCTGCCGCGACATCGGAATGGACTGCGAATGGAAGACTCGCGTGGAGACCGAGGGCGAGCTTTTGCGGTTGATAGGGGAGCATTTTGCGCAGGCCCACAAGATCACCGACACCCCGCCAGATCTGCTCACTCAAGTGAGGCGAGCGATCAAAGAAGAGTAATTCTGGACTTAATGGTGGTCCAGGAGTTTAACCGGAAGAACACTTGAGAACATTCCGCTGCTATGGGAGAAGCCGAATCTCAAGGAGCGACGCCCAATTCCGGATGGCTTTTTGCAGGCGGCTTATGACGATCCTCAGAAGCCCGGGACAGTGACAGGTATAGTTCCGCAGCCCCAATTCATGGGGCTTTTCAGGTTATGGACGCCCATTCAGGCTCACCGATTTCGCCGGAAGACAAAAGCCCGAACATGATGAGGGTTCCGGACTAGTATTGACGGGTTGTTGGCGTCGGACTAGACTCCGGGTCCACCAGAAATTGGTAGCACGCTGCACTAGATAGCCGACTAAGCCAATCGCCGACCGCTAGAACGACAATTCTCGAAGCCAAAACGTATGTAGGTGGCGATTGCTCAGCCCAGGACGAACGGCATGGGCGTCTTTTTCGTTCGCAGTGAGATTGCCGGACCGCATTTAGCAGCGCCTACTCGTCCACCAGGGTGCGGGTCACGTCCACGGTGGCGTAGGACCAGGCGATCTTGAAGGGGATTTCACCGGTGTTGATCAGACGGTGGTGGGTGCCCGGCGTGATGAAGGCGGCGTCGTACTGCCGCACGGGATTCTCCTGGCCGTTGATCATCAAGATGCCCTCGCCCTCGATGACGATCACCGACTCTTCGGCGTTGTGGTAATGGGTGCTATTGGAGGTCCCAGCCTGAAAGGTGGTGATGCCGCTTGATATCTCGGTGGCGCCGACCTCTTTGGTCACGCTGCTGGCAACGGACACTCCCGGAGCGCGTTGCACGCTGGTGACTTCCTCTCTTCTTATCACGCGTGGCTCTGGCATAGGTATCTCCCTTATCCGGTTATCCATCTCTGATTGCCCCTAATCTTGGGCCAGGAATTCCCGCACCGTGGCGCTGGCGGGCTCCCGGTCGGTCATGTTGTACAGGATGACGGCATTGCGTATCGAGTCGGCCTGAAAGAACCGCTCGTACAGTATCTGACGCGCCCCAAAGTCGCTGCAGCTAACGTCCCAGGCCAACCGGAACAACCGCACCCGGTCCCGGGCTGACGCGGTGTCGGTCTCCAGGTAGCGGTTGATGTCCTCAGCCAACGGGCCCTCCATGTCGGCCTCGGTGGGGATGGCCATCAGACTGCTGGAACCCAGCAGGTGCAGAATCTCCGCCATCCGGGGGTACATGCGGATGAACATGTTGCGGGCCACCTGCAAAGGCAACTCGGCTGGACACATGACGCCCCACTGGTCGATCTTGGCGTCCACCTCCGCCGCCCGCAAACAGGCCCTGGTGACCTCCAGGTTCTCGATGATCTCCGCGATCAGGGTCTGGGCCTGGACCTGGTCGTTGGAGCCCAGGGTCTCGGTCATGAGATTGGCCAGCCCTAACACGAACTCGCACTTGGCCAGGTTCTTGGTCACGACTTGCTGCCCCGCGTGCCGGTGCCGGTTGGTGGCCATCTGCATATCGTTGCAGAGGGCAACGTCGCCCAGGAGGAACACCCGTTCCCAGGGCACGAATACGTTGTCGAAGAAGGCCACGGCATCCATCTCTTCGAAGCGCGAGCCCAGGGGATGGTCGAAATGGGAACGGCCGTGGTCGAAGCTCTCCCGGCATTGGAACTTCAGTCCTGGGGTGTCGCAGGGGATGGCGAAGGCGAATGACGTGGGACTGGGCGCGTTGTCCGGCAGCATGTGGGACGCCGTTGGGTACAGGGCGATCTCTTCGGACAGCGGGGCCAACGTGGCCAGCACCCGCGCTCCATGGACGATGATTCCGGCGTCGGTCTCTTTCACCACCGAGAGGGCGATGTCGGTCCGGTCTTCCAGGGGAGTGGCGCCCGGCGTCCGGTTGCGCTGCAGGTTCAACAATGTGTGGGTCAGGACCAGGTCGTTCTCCCGGATGTGCTCGTAGTAGTTCTGGATATTCTGTTTGAACTCGGGCCGGTTCTGGGCGAAGTAGTCCCCGGCGGCGGCCATGGCCATCATGTTCACGTTCATGAAATCGGGGCTGCGGCCCATCATCCCGCAGGTGGCTTTGGCCCAATGGTGCATCATCACCCGCCGCCGTTCCAGGTCCTCGATGGTCCTGGGCGTTAAGAACGACAGGCCCACGCGGTCACCGGTGGTGGGAGAGGTGTAGGTCATCTCGTCCCGGAGTTTGACGTCGTGCTGCATGTCCAGCAGCTTGGCCATGGTCTGCACCCCGTTGCGCAGGCCGGGGTGGGTGGTGATGTCTTTGACCTTCTTGCCGTTGAGGTAGACTTCGGGCGGGCGGTCCTTGAGGGCTTTGATGTATTCCGCTCCCGTTCTGGCTGGCATGGTCATTCCTCCGTGGCAGGGCCGCTGGAGACTCCGGCCATGCGGTTATCTCCGGTGGACGGTGAGATGGTACCACGCTCCACACTCGTTGCCACCTGACCTTAAAGAGGGTACCATGCGCCTGCCCAGAGGCAGCGATGTGCCGCCACCATCAGTTGGAGATGAAGATATGTATGTGATCATCGTGCCCATCCAGATCCAGCAAGGACACCGGGAAGAGTTCCTGGAGGCCCTGATGGTGGACGCCAAAGGGGCCAACGATGACGAGCCGGGCTGTCTGCGGTTCGACGCGGTCCAAGACGCCGAAGACGACCACCGCATCTGGCTTTATGAAGTGTACAAGGACGAGGCTGCCTTCCAGGACCACCTTAAAGCGCCCCACTTCGCCGTATTCAAGGAGGCGGCCGATAAATGGCGGGTGGACGGCATCCAAGGGTCCGCCCGGGGCAGCATCAACCTTTATCCCACCGACGCCGAGTGGCGGTAGACGGCCTGTGCCGTTCTGGGTTTGCAGGCGTGAACAACGAGATGTTTTAGGAGGGCCGTGATGTCTAAGACCATCCTTCAGAGCGCCAAGGTAGCCGCGCCCGGCGGGATAATGTCCCAGGGAGTGGAGGTTCCGGCCGGCAAGATGGTGTTTGTCTCGGGTCAGGTGGCGCGGGACTTGGACGGCAGCGTGGTCGGCGTGGGCGACGTTTCCGCCCAGACCCGCAAGGTGTTGCAGAACATGCAGTCGGTCCTGGCGGAGTCCGGGGCCACCATGGACGACGTGGTGAAGGTCACGGTGTTCGTCACCAACCTGGAGAAGCATTTCGCCGACATCCACAAAGTCCGGGGCGAGTTCTTCAAGAGCGGCTATCCGGCCAGCACCATGGTGGAGGTTAAGGCTCTGGTCCATGAGGACATGCTGATCGAGATTGAAGCGATCGCGGTGGTGTCGTAGCCGTCAGCTAACAGCTATCAGCGGTCAGCTTTCAGGAATCAA
>JADFNR010000058.1 GCA_022563275.1 Chloroflexota bacterium
CCGGCACGGTGATGGTGTTGAGCTCCCATTCAGCCAAGACTCTGGAGGACGTGGCCGAGGCCGCCACCGGCCCCATCTGGTTCCAACAATATCTCTTCAAAGACCGGGAACTGACCCTGGGCATGGCCGCCCGCGCCGAAGAGGCCGGGTATAGCGCCCTCTGTCTCACGCTTGACGCCAAGATCAGCCCCAAGCGGGAGCGCAATATGCGCAACGATTACGTGGGCCCGGTGTCACCCAACTATGCCCACCTGGACCTGGGCACCCACTCTTGGAAGTTCGCCGCCGACGCCCCGGCCGGACCCTCCGACATACGCGACCCAGCCGCCACCTGGACCGACCTGGAATGGCTGGCCGGCAAGACCAAACTGCCCATCGTGGTCAAGGGAATCATGACCGGAGAGGACGGCAGGCGGTCGGCCGATTCCGGCGCCAAGGCCGTGATCGTGTCCAACCACGGGACCCGGTATCTGGACACCACTTTCACGACAATTGAAGTTTTGCCGGAGGTGGTGGAGCAGGTTGACGGAAAGGCCGAGGTCTACATGGACGGGGGCATACGCCGCGGCTCGGACATCTTCAAGGCACTGGCCCTGGGCGCTAGGAGCGTGCTGCTGGGGCGGCCCCTCTTCTGGGGACTGGCCGTGGACGGCGAAGCGGGTGTCAGCTCCATGTTGGAGATGCTCCGCTCCGAACTGACCGCCACCATGGGCATCTGCGGCCGCACCACCATCGACAGCATCGACCTGGACACACTGGGCGGCATCTCGCCCCTGCAACGATTATTCGATAAAAGGGACGCAAGCCGCTTCTAAATAGGTAAGAGCCCGCCCAACATGGTAATCTGAATCGGTTTCCGCATATCAACTGAATAAGGAGATCGTTAAAGATGAATTTTAACGGCAGTATCCGATTCACCATACTTATTTGTGTTCTGCTGGCATTGGTGTCCTTCGCCTGCACATCCGGGGACACAACAGACACATCAACGCAAGCCGCTCCTCAAGCAGTGGCGCCGGACTCTACCCAAACACTGGCACCGGCCGCTACCCAAACTCTGGCGCCAGACGCCACCCAAACATTTTCGCCGGCGCAAACAATGATTCCAACAAGCACTCCAGTGCCGCCATCCGCCTCGTTCTCATTTGACGTGGAATCCGGCAGTGCACCTTTAACGGTCAACTTCATAAACACATCTACTGGGCAATCTACCTCAGTGGAATGGGATTTCGGTGATGGCACAACCAGCACTAGCCCGTCTCCGAGCCATGACTACACAATCGCCGGAACCTACGACGTAAAGCTCACGGTTTCAGGTTCGGGAGGTACTGACACAAGGGCCATGCCCGGCCTTATTACCGTGCAACCAGGACCGCCGGTGGGTCTGCTAGTGTTGCCAGACATCGCGATTGTGCCGATTCAGGAAACCGTTCAGTTCAGCGCATTCGTATTAGACGAATTTGGCAACGCTTTGCCAATCTCCGTGACCTGGGTTGCCGCAGGGGATGGTGGCTCCATTTCCGATGACGGACGGTTCACCGCAGGCAACCTATCGGATACATTTACCGATGCGGTGACCGCGTCGCTTCTAACAGGTAACGGCGAGTTTGTCGCCACTGCATCGGTTTCCGTGGGGGCGGGGCCTGTGGCTCAAGTCTCGGTGGAGCCCACCGAAGCAGTTCTCAGGATAGGCGGCTCTCAACCCTTTACCCTCATGGTTCTCGATGAGGATGGGAACCAGGTTCACGATTTTCTGAGTTCATGGAGCGTCTCACCCGATGTAGGCACCATCGATGCGAACGGGGTTCTTACCTCTGGGACCAAGGCCGGACTGTTCTTGGATACAGTGAAAGTGGATGTCGTTAAGGGGCAAGACCGGGTTTCAGCGACTGCGGATGTGTCCATTCAATCCGGCCCTCTCGCGACCATCGTGGTCGAGCCGTCGTTCACCGACGTAGAAATGGGCGCTGCGCAGACCTTCGAGGCCACCGCCTTCGATCAATTCGGAAATATAATCGCCGGGCTTGCATTTTTGTGGGGAGCTACAGGTGGGGAAATAACTCAATCCGGGCTTTTCACTGCGTCTGAACAGGGCGGCAGCTACGAGGTCAGTGTGTCAGCGAACGATGCGGGTAGGGAAGCCGCCGTTTCAGCAGCGGTCTACATTCCTTCATCGATCGACCGTTACTCGAGCCTTGGCTCTCTGGCCGAAACGGCCCACGCTTTCGCCGAGCCAATCCTAGCCGCGGTTATTAGTGCTACGCCGGACTTTCAGGACGATTTCACCGCCAATAACATGGGATGGGGATTCAATCTCGGGGCGGGGGTAGACACACCACGGGGCACTATGGAGATACAAGATGGTGTCATGCGTATTTCAGACCTGATAGGACAGATAACCATCAACGGTGGCTCTTGGACGCGCAGTAAGGATTTCGTCCTGGAGCTAGATGCCCGTTTGGCTCAAGGCGATTTCTCGACTATTCAGAAGTTCTTCTTCCACCAAGCTGGAAGCTATTACTTCAATATCCATTTAAATAGCCGTGGCGAATCATGGCGGTATATTAAAGGGACTAATTTTGGAGGCCAAATACTTAAGCAAGGAAGTGGAGGCAGTCCAATCGGGGAAACCACTCGATACAAGTTGGTGGTAAGGGGCACTGAAGCAGTAATCTACCTGAACGATGATGCGATTCTTTATCTGAACGACCCAGATTTAGACAGTTCTGGGTTGATCAATTTCGGGTGCGAAACTTCGATAGAGGCTGTCTGTGAGTTTGACAACGTCAAATTCTGGGATTTAGCCAACATCCCCGATTTGCCTTAGCTGTCATTAGCTAACAGCAACACGATTACTGTGTGATTGCCTTTTGAAAGCAAGATTGAAACCGGCGATCCAAAAAGGAGACGAATCAGAGATGACTACGGTAGGCACCGGCAAGTACACGTACGATGTGATTGAGAACTGGGGCAAGCTGCCCACGGGCGACACCTTCGGGATGGTGAGCGCCATCGCCACCGACTCCAAAGACCGGGTCTTCGCATTCCAGCGGAAAGACCCGCCGGTGCTCATCTTCGACCGGGACGGAAATCTCACGGATTCCTGGGGCAACGGCTCCTTCGAGTTCGCCCACGGCATCCACATCGCCGATGACGTGGTCTACGTGACCGACCGCAACACCTCGGTCTGCCTTGTCTACACCCTGGACGGCAAGCCCATCCAGATGTTGGGGCGGCACGGCGTTCACTCGGACACGGGCTGCGAGAACCCCGGAGACCTGGTGCCCAGGGCCGCCGGCCCCTTCAACTACCCCGCCGAGTTGGTGCCTGCGCCATCGGGCGACCTTTACGTGGCCGACGGGTACCGCAATTCCAGGATCCACCGTTTCTCCGCCGACGGCCAGCTCAAGAAGTCTTGGGGCGAACCCGGCAAGAGCGGACCCAACGAGTTCCACCTGCCCCACAGCCTGCTGATCGACGGGGACCACGTGGTGGTCTGCGACCGGGAGAACCACCGAATCCAGGTCTTCGACTTGGACGGAAAGTTCATTGAGATCTGGGACGACATCAACCGGCCCATGGACATCTCCATGGACACCGACGGCAATTACCTGGTCAGCGAAGGCCAGCGGGACGGCGGCTCGGCCCGCATCAGCATCTTGGACAAGAAGGGCGGCGTGCTCTCCCGGTTCGAGTGCCGCGGCTCCGGCCATGGCAGTTGGATCGATTCCAGAGGCGACATCTACCTGGCGGGAGTCCCCGACGCCATCGACAAGTACGTTCGCAAGGGCTAGCCACTGCCTGGCAATCGATATTTTGGAGGACAAACCTGATGTCAGCAGAGAATAAAGCGGTATTCCAGCAGTTCGTAGATGGATTGAACAACAAAGACGTTGATAAGATCGAACAGATCATGGCGCCGAATTTCGTGAACCATGATCAACCGCCGGGGCAGAAACCAGGACCTGATGGGATGCGGGAAATGTTGGAGATGTTTTTTGCCGGCTTCCCCGATCTGAAAGTAACGCTTAACCAGGTCATCGCTGAGGGAGATCTGGTTGCCGGAGCGATGACGACCGAGGGCACCCAAACCGGTGTTTTCATGGGTATCCCAGCCTCTGACAAAAAGATATCCATAACCGAGATGCACATGGTCCGGGTCGCCGATGGCAAGGTCGTCGAGCACTGGGGGGTGACTGACGCCATGGGCATGATGCAGCAACTGGGAGTGATGCCCGAGGATTAGCGGCCACCGGCGGCACGCGAGTGTGCGGAAAAACAGAAGGAGCGGTGGATGGAACAGATCATAGAAGAGCTGCGAAAGGTCCGGGAATCCCTGCCGCCGGGAGAGTGGCGGGACGCCCGCATCTACCGTCACATCGATGAATACAAGTTGGACTACACCCTGATCGCCACCAAAATCAGCTCCGGTCAGGTGCACTACTACGTCCCGGACACCGGCGTATTCGAGCCGTTGAATCTGTCCGGATAGCGGCTGCCCCTTGCCGGAAGGGACCACTGAAAAAACCGCGCCCAATAGAAAAGCCCCGGCAAGATCGCCGGGGCTTTTTTAACCGGCCGGAAACGGCGGTCCTAATCGTCGGCAGCGGCGGGGCTGGGTTGCTCCTGTGACCGGTCTTTGGCCGGATCATAGGTCCGGTGGAACGCCGCGATGACCGCTCCGACGATCATAGTGACCACCACTGCCAAAGCGGCGGTCTGGAAGCCCTTCATGTAGAAGTGCTGAGACTCCTTGGCGGCCATCAGGGCGATGCCCCCCGGCAGGACCATGGCCATGATGATGGAAGAGAAGGTGGCCCCCGCGGCGTGTCCCAGGTCCCGGGTGGTCTCCAGCATGCCCGACGCGAATCCTCGGTGTTGTGTGGGCAAAGTGCTCATAACCGTGGCGTTGTTCACCGTATTGAAGATATTGGTGCCAAAGGAGATCGGCAGCAACAGCAGCGGCAGCAACCAGAAGTTGACCTTGGCCGCGAACACCGCCAGCAACACGAAGCCCACTGCGATGGAAAACATGCAGAAAGTGCGCAGCAGCCTGGGATTGTACTTGTCGTGGATGATGCCCGCGATGGCCGGCAGCCAGATCCCGAAGGACTGGTGCGGGACCAGGATTGCGACGACGAAGATGGGCGACCTGCCTAGACCGTCTTCGATCATGATGGGCAACAGCACCATGGTGGCCAGCATCGACACGTGGAACATGACGTTGGACACCAACGATAGGGTGAAATACTTGTGCCGGAAATGACGGAAGTCCACAAAGGGTTGGGAGATCCGCCGCTCCACCAAGATGAACACCCCCAACAAGACGACGAAAAGGACGTTCATCGGCAGGTGATATCTCAGTGCTTCCGCGGATGTGAAGGTCTCGTCGCCTCCGTGAACATGCATGCCCCCAAGGAGGAAAACCGCGGCCGTGGCTATCAACAACCCCGCGCCTATAAAATCAATCTTGATCGGCATCTCGGGCAGGGCTTCGGCATTTCGCCGGAGGACCGGCATACTGGTCCACATGACTATCAGGCCGATGGGCAGCATGGTCAGAAACACCAGCCGCCAACTGAAGAATTCCAAGAAGATGCCGAAGACCGCGATCCCGATCAACGTGCCCATCCTGGAGCCGGATATGGGAAAGGCGTAAGCGCGGCCCCGCTCCTCTGGAGGGAAGGCGAAGGCCAACATCGCATTGCCGTTGCCATGGATCAGTCCGGCCCCCAAGCCCTGCACCCCCCGGAAGACAACCACCCACATCAACGTTTGAGACGAGGCGATGAGCACCGCGGCTACGGTAATGATGATGGCGCCGATGAAGAAGACCTTGGGGTGGCCGAACTTGTCACCGAGGCGGGCGCCCAGCAAGACCGTGCTGCCCAGCACCAGCAGGTTCAATATGACGATCCATGCAGCCTCTTCCAGGCTGGTGCCGAAGCTGCGGGCCATGGTGGGCAGGGCCAGGGTCACCGGCAAACTGGAAAGCTGCACCAACAACTGGCCGCCGGTGATGGCGGTCAACACCTGACGCCGCGCCGGCGTATTCAAAACCTCTTTGTAGTTGGCGATTATCCCTGGCACAAAATCACCGCGTCAAATATTCAGGCGGTAAACCCCCGCCCGGCCCGGTTAGGAGCAATCGCAGGTGGGGAGTATGCGGGGCTGGCCTCCAATCTATCATCTCTATCAGCAAGGTAGATAACATGCCACCGCCGGTATCAAGTTCTTACGTAGGAATACACCCCTATAGATGCAGATTCCCGCCGATCGGATGCCGCGCATCCGCCGGTGACCGGCTGTGATTGGACCGGCTGTTTGACAGCCAATCGGCCACGATTAAAATAGGACGAACATCCAACAGTCCGATTTAGGTCAGTGGAAGCACCAGGGGAATCAGCAGAGGAGACACAGCATGATAACCAGGTTCGGATCGCTCTATGCCGGACACGTAGACCTCGACGACATTGGCTACGACGCCACGCCGGTCAATGACCGCCGGATGTCGGCTGAAAAGCTGACCTCGGTATTTCCCAAGGCGCAGGCCATCGCGATCAAGATGGATGAACTGGGCTTCGACACTTTTTGGGCGGCCGAACACCACTTCCAGCACGAAGGCTACGAGTGCATCCCAAATCTGTTGATGATGTATGTCCATCTGGCCCACCTGACCAAGAACCTGCGATTCGGCTGCGGATTCAACGTCAACCCCATGTGGCACCCATTGCGCCTGGCCGAGGACTACGCCACCGCCGACATCCTCACCGGGGGACGGGTCATCTTTGGCTTGGGCCGGGGCTACCACTCCCGGGAGGTCGATACCTTTGGCGTGCCCAGCACCGACACCGACAACGACGCCAACCGTGAGATCTTCGAGGAACAAGTAGAAATCATCATGAAGGCGTTCAACGAACCGTCTTTCTCACATCATGGCAAGCACTACACCCTCCCGCCAGAGGTGCCGTACCGCGGCTACACCCTCAAGGAGATCACCCTGGTTCCACGCCCCCGCACCCTGCCGGTGGAAACCTACCAGCCGCTGGTCAGCGCCAGCCAGCGGGCCATGGACTTCATGGCCAAACACGGGATCAAGGGGATCGTCGGAGGCGGCGCCGCCACTGGAGGGGCGTCGGACCAGGTGGTTAAGCAGTGGCAGGAAACCCTGGCCAACCACGGCCGGGAGACCGAGTTGGGCGGCGACCTCATCATAGGAGTGTCTACCTACATCGACGACACCGAGGCGAAAGCCATCAAGGGCGTCAAGCGGTACTTCGAAGAGAATATGAAGATGTTCGCTCCCCTGGGATTCGTCCGCGGTCTATCGGACGATCAGATCTCGGCCCTCGGGCGAGGGACCGCGGCCCGGTCGGCTGGCCTGCCAACCATAGAGGACGCCATCAGATCCGGGGCGTGGATCGTCGGGCCTCCGGAGTTGGTTACGGAAAAGCTGATGGACCTCCAAGACCGGTTCCCGGGACTCCAAGAGGTAAACGTGGGCGCCTCAGTGATGAGCACCGAACAATCGGTAATCTTGGAGCAACTCGATCTGTTCGGCAAAGAGGTGATGCCCACATTCAAGAAACAGCTTGTTAAGATATAGTTCCCAGGATCAAAGCGCGGCCGAAATAACCGTCACTCATCTGCCGTCATTGATGTATTCTTGTATAAGAATAATTGATAATGCAGATTAACCTTGGCTCATACTATTAAGGAGGTAACGCCGGATGGCCAGCAGCAAAGTCCGCCTGACCGAACTGTCCCACTGCGCCGGTTGAGCCGCCAAGCTTAGCCACGAGGACCTGGTACAGGTCCTGAAGCACCTCCCCTTGGCCAGCCACCCGGATCTTCTGGTGGGTATCGAGACCGGGGACGACGCAGCCGTTTACCGGCTGGACGAGAAAACCGCCATCATTGTGACGGTTGACTTCTTCACGCCCATCACCGACGACCCCTACGAGTTCGGGTTGATCGCTGCGGCTAACTCCCTGAGCGATGTCTACGCCATGGGCGGTAAGCCCCTGGTGGCCCTGAACGTGGTGGGGTTTCCCGCCGAACTGGCGGTGGAGATGCTGGGCGACGTGCTGAAGGGCGGCTACGACAAGGCCACGGAAGCGAACTGTCTGATCGTGGGCGGGCACACGGTGGATGACGCGGAGCCCAAGTACGGACTTTCGGTGGTCGGCCTGGTGGAACCCGGAAAAGAGGTTTCCAACGCCAATGCGAAGCCAGGTGACGTCCTGGTCCTCACCAAACCCATCGGCACCGGCATAATCACCACCGGCTGCAAACAGGGAATCACCCCCGACGACATCTTGAAGCAGGCGGTGGACACCATGGCCGAACTGAATAAAGGCGCGGCGGAGGCCATGATGAAGGTGGGTGTGAATTCCTGCACCGATATCACGGGCTTCGGCCTGATGGGACACCTGATGGGTATGGTCCGGGGCAGCGGGACCGGGGCCATCATCCGGGTTTCCGACGTTCCGGCGCTGCCCGGGGTCTGGGAGCTGCTGGAGCAGGGCACCGTTCCCGGGGGCACCTTCCGCAATATGTCCAGCGTGGCGGACACGGTGGACTGGGACGACAGCCTGACCGAAGAACAACGGCTGTTGATGTGTGACGCTCAGACCTCCGGCGGCCTCCTGATCTCGTTGCCCAAGGCCAAGTTGGACCAACTGTTGTCCGAGCTAGCTGCCTGCGGCGTGGGGACCAAGGCCGTTGTGGGCGAGATCACCAAGGAGAACGCCGGCCGCATCAGCGTATCCGCCTAACTGCAGGCCCAGGCCCCAATGGCGATTTTCTTTGAGACACACTATTCGGGTTATACTATGGGAAACTAGGGCCAGTTTGTCCCCAGAGCGGCGTGCCAGCCGGAGATTCTTATCTGATGAAGCAGCCTGACCAAGCTAAGACGGCGCCCGACCAGGGCTTGGGCGACCGCGTTCCGCCGGGACAATTCCTTACCACCAAGTTCCCCGTTCTGACCTACGGCCCCGAACCGAAGATCGACATCGACACCTGGGAGATAAGGGTATTCGGCCTGGTGGAACGGGAGATCACCCTCAACTGGGAACAGTTCTCCAACCTGCAATGGACCACCACCCTGGCCGATTTTCACTGTGTGACCCAGTGGAGCCGGCTGGACAACACTTGGGAGGGTGTGACCTTCACCGACCTGGTGGCCCCCGCCGGCCCCAAGCCGGAAGCCAAGTTCGTCATGGCCCACTGCTACGGTGGGTACAGCACCAACCTGCCCCTGGACTTGGTCATGAACGAGGGGATGCTGGCCCATAAACAGGAGGGCGAACCCATCGGGGTGAGCCATGGCTGGCCCCTGCGGCTGATCGTCCCCAGTATCTACGCCTGGAAAAGCGCCAAGTGGGTCAACGGCATCGAGCTCATGGCCGAGGATTCACCCGGTTTCTGGGAGCAGCGCGGCTACCACAACGAAGGCGACCCCTGGAAAGAAGAACGCTTCTGGCCCGAACTAACCAGATAGCGCGCAGGGGCGCGGTCCCGATGCATTTATTTTGATCGTCTCGTCGTTGTGACCTGCGCCAGCGCATCTTTCGCCCAGGGAAATCGCCGGTGGTGAAACAGGGCGGGTCAGAGACCCGCACCTATTTAAACTGTGACATCTCCCGTAGGGGCGGGTTTCCAAACCCGCGTTGCCCGCCTTATCCATGCCGAGGCCGGAAATGCGGTTCTCTGTAGACACGTAGGGGTATGCCGTCTTTTGTAAACGGACCTCCCGAAATTCAGAGCAAACAAAGGAGGGGCGGCTGCCTGGCAGCCACCCCTCCTTGCGTTCAGTCTTTAGCCAGCGATCAGGCCGCTTGCCGAACCTTTTTCTGGCGCTTTTTAGCGGTCTTGGGAGCATCGATCACGAATGTTTTTCCGGCCAGCGGATGGGTATCCTCCATTGCTGGGTGCGGCAGCAAGTCGCGCATGTACCCGCACTGGATACAGCTAAGATACCGGCCGTGGATATCTTCGCCGGCGATCAAGTCACCGTGACACTTTGGACATTCCTTGAAATACATCATGATCTTCCCTTTGTGACTGACCCCTTTCCGTTAGATCCGTTTCTTACCGTTGCTGGACGGCCTCGTTTCGGCCTGAACCATTAACCGGGCAATCTAAAGTCTTCTTATGCGGTCTGATGCACTAACCTTGACATGACCCGTATCAGACTCTATCATATGGTTAATCGCCAGTCAACAGCTTTGCCTGAAGGCGCCAGTTGGCGGCTTCGGAACGGAATTTCCCATGGTATCTCGGGGGAGTCTCTATGTACCAACGGCCAAGAACCAGGGTGGAAGACCGGACTAGCGTGCTGGGCCAGACGCCGCCCACGCGTCCCAAAGACACCGGCCTGTCGCCCGCCCAGCCCCCCGCCCAGTCCACAGCCGGTGACGAGGCGGTTATCGAGGTTCAAGGCGTCTACATCATCAGCGTGGCCGCGCGAATCCTAGACATGCACCCCCAGACTCTGCGAAAGTACGAGAGGCTGGGGCTGATAAACCCGGGGCGGACCATCGGCATGCTCCGGCTCTATTCCGCCGAGGACATAAAAAAAGTCCGGTTGATCCGGTATCTGTCCGACGAATTGGGCCTGAACCTGGCCGGGGTTGAATTCGCCCTGGCCGCCTTCGACAACATGTCTGCCATCAAACAGCGGATCAGCGGCCGCCTTGAGGGTATCCCGGCGGCCCAAAAGGTGGTCCAAGAAGAGATGGACCTGTTATTTGAAAGCCTGAACCTGCCGGTTGACCGTTAGCACCGGCTCTACTTATTCGAAACCGGCCACAGTTAGGGGAGCCTTAATGGCGAAAGGACCGAACGAATCAGACGGCCAGCCTGAAGAACCGGATGGCCAGCCCGAAGAACCCAGCGCCAAGCCCGGGCTGGAACAGGAACTGGAAGAACTCCTGGCGCAGGCGGGAGTCGACCTGGACAGTCTCCCGTTGGAGGACCAGGTTAACGCCTTGAAGTCCAGTCTTGATCTGGCGCAGAAAGAGGCCGCCGAGAACCTGGACACCGCCCAGCGGGCCCAGGCGGAGATGGTCAACTTCCGGCGACGGACCGACGAAGACCGCATCGCCAACAGTAAATACGCCAACAGCCGGCTCATCGCCAATATCCTCCCGGTACTGGAGGAGTTGGAACTGGCCATCAACCATACCGAAGGAAATGCCGAAGGCCAGGCCGGCGCACAGGGCGAAGCACAGGCGGGTATTAGGGATTCTCTGCTGGAAGGGATCAAGCTGATCCAACGGAAACTCACCGGCGTGCTAGAATCCGAGGGCGTGGCGGCCATCGAAGCCGTGGGCCTCATGTTCAATCCGCTGGAGCACGAAGCCTTGGGCACCGAAGAATCGAGCGATGTTGAGCCTGGCTACGTTACCCAGATACTGAGGCCGGGATTCAGGCTGCATGACCGGGTCATCCGGCCGGCCCAGGTGATGGTGGCCCGCGCCCCGGCCCCGGAAGATCAATAAAGATACCGAACTTCCGGATAACAGATCAAAAAGCATCCCAACGCATCAATATAGCCACCAGTGTGTGAGTAATTAGGAGAATCCAAATGGCTAAAGTCCTGGGAATCGACCTCGGAACAACCAACTCGGTAGCGGCGATCATCGAAGCCGGCGAACCCGTGGTCGTGGAGAACGCTGAAGGCGCCCGCATCACGCCGTCCGTCGTTGCTCTGAACACCAAAACGGGAGAACGCTACGTCGGCCAAGTCGCCAAGCGCCAGGCCGTAACCAACCCGGAGAACACTCTCTTCTCCGTGAAACGGCTCATGGGCCGAAAGTTCGACGACCCAGAGATCCAGAACGCCATGACCAAGCTGCCTTACAAGATCGTGGCCGGCCCAAATGGCGACGCCGTGGTGATGTTGGGCGAAGAATCCCACGCCCCGCCCCAGATATCTTCCTTCGTGTTGCAGAAGATCAAGCAGGACGCCGAAGCCAAATTGGGCGAGAAGATAACCCAAGCCGTGATAACGGTGCCCGCCTACTTCAACGACGCCCAGCGCCAGGCCACCAAAGACGCCGGCACAATCGCTGGGTTGGAAGTGCTGCGCATCATCAACGAGCCCACCGCTTCTGCACTGGCCTATGGGCTGGACAAGACCAAGACCGACGCCACGATCGCGGTCTTCGACCTGGGCGGCGGCACTTTCGACATCACCATCCTCCAGATGGGCGATGGCGTCTTTGAGGTAAAGTCGACCAATGGCGACACTTTCCTGGGTGGCGATGACTTTGACCAACTTATCCTGGAATGGATGATCGACGAATATAAGCAGGAAACCGGCATCGATCTTGGCGCCGACCGGATGGCCCTGCAGCGGCTGCGCGACGCCGCGGAGCGGGCCAAGGTCGAGTTATCCAGCGTTCTCGAGACTGAGATCAACCTGCCCTTCATCACCGCCGACGCCAGCGGCCCGCAGCACATGGTCAAGACGCTGAGCCGGGCCAAGCTGGACCAGTTGGTCGCCGGCCTCATCGACCGGACCGAGGGTCCCTGCCGGCAGGCGTTGACCGACTCCGGCCTGAGCGCCGACGATATCGACGAAGTGCTCATGGTGGGCGGCATGAGCCGCATGCCGGCCGTGCATGAAAAGGTCAAGAAGGTGTTTGGCAAAGAACCCAACCTGAGCGTGAACCCCGACGAAGTCGTGGCCATGGGCGCCGCCATTCAGGCGGGCGTGCTGGTCGGTGAGGTCGACGATATCGTGCTCCTGGACGTAACTCCTTTGACCCTGGGCCTGGAGACTTTGGGCAGTGTGATGACCACGCTCATCTCCCGGAACACCACTATCCCAACAAAGAAGAACGAATCGTTCACCACCGCCGCCGAGAACCAGACAACGGTGGATATCCATGTCCTGCAGGGCGAGCGCTCCATGGCCGCGGACAACAAGTCCATCGGGCGGTTCATGCTGGACGGCCTGCTGCCCGCGCCCCGTGGCATCCCTCAGATCGAAGTCACCTTCGACATCGACGCCAACGGCATCCTGAGCGTGTCAGCCCATGACAAAGGGACCGGCAAGGAACAGAAGATCGTCATTCAGTCGGGTTCCGGCCTGGATAAAGACGACATTGAGCGCATGGTGAACGAAGCCGCACAGAACGAGGAAGCCGACCGGGTGCGCCGCGCGGAGGTCGAGACCCGTAACCAGGCCGACTCCCTGGTCTACAGCAGCGAGAAGTTGTTGGCGGACAACGCCGACAAGGTCTCCGAGGAACTCAAAACCGAGGTCCAGGGCAAGATCGACGCGCTGAAGACGGCCATCGCCGCCAACAACACTGCGGAGATGCAATCCGCTACGACCGAACTGAATAGCGCCTTGCAACGCCTGGGTGAAGTGGTGTATAGCCAGAGTGCCGGGACGGCAGACGGCGGCCAAGGCCCCGAAGACGGCCCCAGTGACGGGACAGGGGGGGATGGCGAGGCCGGCGGGCCCGCGGACGACGAGGGCACCGTTGAAGGTGAGTTCCGGGAGGTCTAACCTGGAGTCCAGCGCCGCGGTTTGACCGTAGTATCAATCGTAGATGAAAATTTAGGTTGGAAATAGGTTGGAAATTCGTCTGAATTTCCCACGTGTATTAATACATCGTTTCGGTATCATGTTCTTTAAGGATTCCGGTCTGCTATAATCGTGGTAGAAGCTCGGTACTCCTTAACGAATTGACAGACTCCCCAGGTTGGACCGGCCTTTGAGCGATCGAAGGTTTTGGCCGATGGAGGCAACATGAGCGGACAACAAGATCAGGCAGACCCGGAGGTCCTAGGCGACGACAAGGCCGAAGAGGCTGCGTCGAGCTTGGGCTCTGAGATGGATACACCGATCGTTGACAACGACTGGCGTGTGTCAGGCATCGATCTGGACCTGACACCTCTCCAATATCATTACTTGAGCCTGCTCCAGCGCCTGGTAGCCCTCAAGAACACCTATCAGACAGACGCCGATTATGAGGCCTGGATGATGGGCGCCCTCAATAAGGCTGTCTATTCGACGTTGCGCGACTGCATGGAGGCCAACGTGGGAGAGGAAGCCAAGGAACTGCTCAACCGGGAGCAGCACGTAAACTAACCAACCTAAAACCTGGAACCAGCAGAAGAAAGCGGGGGCTAACGCCCCCGCTTTCTTCTTTCTCTACTCCGGACCCGTCTGCCTGAGCTTGCCCCATCAGCCAACCTGGTCCCGGCCGGAGCCGGGGGAAGGGTCTCTTTGTCTCGCTCAGCAATGGCGCTGTGGCGGCAAGATTCTTTCGCGAAGCCTGGCTACCCCGTCAGACCATGTAATGGGAAAATCTGCTGGCGGATCGCCCCGACCGAATCTTCAATATACCTTCTAACATCCACTTTGATATGGGCCGGGACCTCCAGGCTTAACTCGTCCCGCAGCCGTCCAGACCCATGCTCCTTCGCGAACGCCGAGGGCAGTTGGTCCGGCCAGTCGATATCCAGCATCACGCCGAAGGCTAGGGTCCACGCCCGGGCCACCGCGGTCACGTCGTAACCCCCTCCTCCCAGCGCCAGCCAGGGCAGGCCCAACCCCGCCAACTGACGCACCGCCTCGATGTAACCCTCCGTGGTCACCTGGAGGTGGGTCAGGGGGTCGCTGTGGTAACTGTCGATACCCAGTTGGGTCACCAGCACGTCGGGCGCAAACGCCCGGACCAGTGGCGGCACCACCTGACTGAAGGCCTCCACGTAGTCATCATCACCGGTGTAGGGGTATAACGGCAGGTTGACCGAATAACCCCGGCCCGCGCCCTCTCCCATTTCGTCCACGGAACCCGTGCCCGGAAACAGGTACTGACCCGACTCGTGAACGGAGATGGTCAGCACCCGGTCATCGGAGTAGAAGGCCTCTTGCACGCCGTCTCCGTGATGCGCGTCGATGTCCACATAGGCGACCCGCATCCCCCGGTTCAAGAAGTAGTGGACCGCCAGGGCCGGGTCGTTGAACACGCAGAAACCGGAGGCGTGGTCCCTCGCGGCATGGTGCAGACCGCCCGATATGTTGAAGGCCGCTCTGACTTCCCCACTGGCCACCATCTCGGCGGCCAGCAACGACCCTCCGGTGCTCAGGGCCGCCGCTTCGAACATATTGGGATATACCGGGTTGTCCCCCTGGCCGCTGAAGCCGAACCGCGCGGCGTCAACCGCGCCGGAATCCACGCCGGAGCCGGAGCCCAGGGCTTTAACCGCGGCGACGTATTCAGGCGTGTGCAACCAGGCCAGCTCTTCCTCGGTGGCGGACCGGGGGTCAAGCAGCACCGCTTCGGGATGATCGAAGGCCCCGTATTCCTGGAGCAGCTCGTAGGTGTAGCGCAGGCGCACCGGACGCATCGGATGGTCCGAACGCAACTCGTGACGGGAAAGGGCATCCTCGTAGATGAAAGCAGCACGACGCATCGTTTGACCGCCTGATTCCTTCGTCAAAATAACCGGGGAAAATACCTGGACCTGTGCCATTGGAGTCTATTCAAGCTGTCTGCGCGGGTCAAGGCAGGCGTGGACGAGGTCGAAAATAAGGGAAATCCGTATGCGCCCCCCCAAGGGAAGTTGTGTTTGGCTTTGTATCATTACTAAATGTGGCAGCCGTTCGCTGCCCTTGGTTGCGCGTATCCCGTAAAAAGGGTCTCTTCCCACCCCGATCGACGGCAACCAGTGAATTAGGAGCATTCAACATGGTCAACGGAATCGACGAGGCCTTCCAAGATCGCCTGAAGCAAGCCGAATCTGCGGAACGAGAGATGCAGCGGCTAGAGCCACTGGCTGCGGAAGCTCCCCAATTGCGCCTGCAAAAGGCCAAAGTCCAAAAGGAAGAAGAACGGAGGCGGGCCAAAGATGACTCGCTCTCGAAAGCTAAAAACGCGGCCCAATCCGCCTCCGACAAACAGAACCGGGTGCCAGAGTTGCTGGGCCAGGCCGCCCGCGCCGTCATCGAGTTGTACACCTTGATCAAAGAGATAGACGTCTCCCGCCGCCAGGCCCTGGAGGCGTTGGCCGTGGCCGACCGTGTCGATTACGACATCGAATTGGAAGAGGGCGAAGAGCACGAGCGCTCTCTGGACCGGGACACCCGGGGGCTGGCCTACGCCCTGGCCGCCCGCCACGGAGACACCAAGATCAAACAGATGTTGGAGGAACTCGATCCCGAGTTCACCATGCTGCGGGGCTGCAACCTGGACGAGCCGCTCTACCGCGACGTGGCCAATTTCGTGGTCCACCACGCCGTGCCCAAAGAAGCCCCGCCCCAAGCGCTCATGAGTACACCCGCCGCCGGACCGGCGCCCAACGGTTCTGAACCCGCATCTCCGGAGCGTCCCTCCAGCGACTCCAGCGGCTCCGACGTCTAAACCAGCGGGCCTATAGACCGGCGGGCCCCCCCAAACTAAGACCCTCATATTCCCGGACCCGGTGACATCGACGGGAGATACTGATATGGCTTCTCTGGACCAGTATGCCGATAAATACCAGAGCATCCGCATGGAACGCCGCAACGGGATCTTGCAGATGACCTTCCACACCGATGGCGGGCCCCTGCAATGGGGTGGCGGGCCCCATACCGAATTTTCCCAGGTCTTCTCCGACGTTGGCGCCGACCCCGAGAACCGTATCATTATCATGACCGGCACCGGCGACGTCTTTACCGGCCCCCCAGGCACCGCCGCCGGCGCCCCCAAACGGGCGCCTAGAGAATGGGACCAGACCTACTGGGAAGGGAAACGCATCCTGACCAGCCTGCTGGACATCGAAGTCCCCATGATCAGCGCCATCAACGGCCCCGCCCTCCGCCACTCGGAGATTCCCCTGCTTTGCGACATCGTCCTCGCCTCGGACAACGCCGCGTTCCAGGATTCGGGCCACTTCATGAGCGGGCTCGTTCCCGGCGACGGCATGCACATCGTCTATCCCCTGCTGTTGGGGCTGAACCGGGGCCGTTATTTCCTGCTGACCGGCCAGAGGATCGAAGCCCAAGAAGCCAAGACCCTGGGGCTGGTGAACGAGGTCTTGCCCCCGGCCGAGTTGCTGCCCAGGGCCTGGGAACTGGCGGAGCAGATGGCCCAGCAATCGGATATCGTGCTGCGCTACAGCCGGGTGGCCATGACCTTGGTGGTGAAGCGCCTGATCCACGACCTGCTGGGCTATGGGTTGGCCCTGGAGGGCCTGGGGTCGGCCGATACATTGCTAAACCAAGGCTAAACCAGGGCTAAACCAGGGCTGAACCGATGCTTCCAACGCCCATTTCAACCTGGAGAACACCGGCCCCGGTGGCAGAGCGGGGCTTGAAAATGCGAACCTATTCTGGCAAGATGAGCCTATGCGAATCGGCGCTTTCGAATTGATCGAACCCCTTCCGGAGCTCAAGGAGCCCCACGTGTTCGCCATGGTGCGTCCGTGGGTGGACGTGGGCAGCGTGGGCACCCTCACGCTCAACCGTCTGGAACGGTTCATGGGTTCCAAGGAACTGGGACGCCTCGCACGCCCAGGCACCTTCTTCGACTTCACCCGCTACCGGCCAAACATGCGCCTGGTAGACGGAAAACGCGAGGTCAAGATACCCAACAGCATCATCCGTTACGCCATCACCGAGGATGGGCCGGATTACCTGTTCCTGCACCTGATGGAACCCCACTCCAACGGCGAGGACTACACGGATTCCATCTTGGAAGTCGTGAAACACTTCAACGTGAAGCGCTACTGCCGTTTGGGCGCCATGTACGACGCGGTGCCCCACACCCGCCCCCTATTGGTGACCGGCAGTCTGGGCGACGTGGTCCAGAACCACCCGGTGCCCAACTTCAAGATCCGCCAGAGCACCTACCAGGGCCCCACCACCATCATGAACCTGCTTTCGGAAGGGATCGAGAAGGACGGAATAGAGTCCATCAACTTCATGGTCCACCTGCCCCAATACGTGCAATTGGAAGAGGACTACGCCGGGACTTCACGCATGATCGAGGTCCTTTCGTCGGTCTACAGCAACATTCCCGCCGACCTGGCCCCGGTGCGCCGGGGACAGCGGCAGTACCGGGAGTTGAACTCCACCCTTGACCGGAACACGGAGCTCAAGACCCTGATCCAGCAGATGGAAGCCTATTACGACGCCCAGCTCGACTCAGAAGATGCCCCGTCGCCGTCCACCAAGGAACAGACTCCCACCACCAAGTTGTCGCCGGCGATCGAGGAGTTCCTCAGCGAATTGGGCGGACGCCTGGACTCGGACCCCGAAGATTAGGCGAGCGCCCCGGCTTTTTTCCTTTAGGCTTTCCGGCTCCCCCTTTCCCGTCGTCCCCGCACTTTCCTTCCCGTTGTCCGGTTCACTTTCCTGCTTGCTATAATGGCCCCGGTCTTTCGACTCAACTCAGGCACGCCCATTTCAAGCAGGTGATTCTCCAATGCAACTTAAGCACTTTGTCCAGGGCTGTTTCGAGCAGCATTACAACGCCATGATGCGGACGGTCGACGGGCTTAGCCCCGCCGAGATGGCCTGGACACCCAACGGCCAATGCTCATCCATCGCCTTCTTGGTCTGGCACTACGGCCGCACCCTGGACCGCTGGCTGCACACCCGGATCAAGGGCGACGCCCAGGTGTGGGAGGGCGGCGGCTGGGCCGAAAGACTGGGCCGCGCCCCCGCCGTGGAGAGCGACACCGGCTACGGCTTCACGCCTGACCAACTAAAAACCTTCAAGGCCCCCAGCACAGGACCGCTGTTGGAGTACGTGGCCCTGGTCCGCCAAGAGAGCATCGACTATTTCGAGTCCCTGAGCGAGGCCGATTTCGACACCATCACCGTCACCAACCCCAGGGGCGGGACCATGCCGCTGGCCGTCATGTGCCAGCAGCTCATCTGGGAGTTCAATCAGCACGGCGGCGCGATGGCCTACCTCCGGGGCGAGCAGCGTGGATTGGAAGACCCAGGGTACTCGGGCGGTCTCTTGGAGTCGTTGGCCGAAAAGGCGAAGTGACCACGGCTTTCGACATTCTCCTGGCCCTCCCCAAGTCTTGCCGCTGATATGCCCCTATGCTACACTTTTGAGGTTCTCTCAGGCGTGAAATCCGCCAATTCGACACGTGATTCGGTGACATGACCCAACCAGCAAATAGCGGCCATAAAGGCGTGATCTTCTCCGGCATGCGGCCCACGGGCATGCTCCATCTTGGAAATTACATGGGGGCCCTGCAGAATTGGGTCGCCTTGCAGGAAGAATACAACTGCATCTACTGCGCCGTGGACATCCACGCCCTGACCACCCTGGAGACCGGGGAAGAGACCAAAGACATCAAGCCCAACATCGAAGACATGGTGCTGGACTGGCTGGCGGCCGGGATCGACCCGGAGAAAAGTATCGTCTTCATCCAGTCCCACGTCCCGGAGGTCATGACCCTGCACACTCTCCTCAGCATGGTCACCCCCCTGGGCTGGCTGACCCGGGTGCCCACCTTCAAAGACAAGGTGCGCCAGATGCACGAGACCGAGGAGACGGTGAATTACGGGCTGGTGGGCTATCCGGTGCTCCAGACCGCCGACATCATCCTCTACAAGGCCGACACCGTCCCGGTGGGACAGGACCAGGTCCCCCACATAGAACTCTCCAGAGAGATCGTGCGCCGGTTCAACAACATGTTCGGCGACACCTTTCCCGAGCCTCAGGCCAAGCTCACCGATGCGCCGTTGTTGTTGGGCCTGGACGGCCAGCACAAGATGTCAAAGACCCTGGACAACCATTTAGAGCTGGCCGCCACGCCTGAGGAGACCACCAAGCGGGTCATGACCGCCTTCACCGACCCGCAACGCGTGCGCCGGGACATACCGGGACGCCCTGAGGTCTGCAATATCTACTCGCTGCACAAGATCTTCAGCGGGGCCGAAGCCACCAGCACCGTTTACGACGAATGCACCACCGCCGCACGGGGTTGTGTCGATTGCAAGCGCCACCTGGCCGACAGCATCAACGACTACCTCAAGGACTTTCGTGAGCGGCGCTCGGACATAAAATCCCGTCCCGGTTACGTCCAGGAGATACTCCATGAGGGCGGGAAGAAGGCCAGGGCCATCGCCGTGGAGACCATCGCCGAGGTCTACGAGAAAATGGGGCTGGGGTAGTCCCGACTACATCGAGGACCTTCGGCTTTTTTGGGATTCTTTTAATCTATCAGTGGGATTTTTATGCCTGATACATTGCCGGTGTCCAAAAACGGGCGCACTGCCATGGATGTTGCTTTGGAGGCTGCCCGCGCCGCCGGGACCATCATTCGCGACCGGTTCCACTCGGAGAAAGAGGTCCACTTCAAGGGCCGCTCCGACATCGTGACCGATGTTGACCTGGCCGCCGAGAAGACGATCTTGGACCTGCTCACCGGCGAGTTCCCAGATTTCAGCGTTCTGGCCGAGGAGTCCAAGCCCGTTGACAACGACTCGCCTTACAAGTGGGTGGTCGACCCCCTGGACGGCACCCGGAACTACGCCCACGGCATCCCTCATTTCTGCACCATCATCGCCCTGGCCAAGGACGACCACATCGTGGCCGGCGTGACCTACGACCCGGTGCGGGAGGAGATGTTCACCGCCGAGGAGGGCAAGGGGGCATACCTCAACGGCGCAAAGATCACCGCCTCCGAGACCACGGAACTGAGCCGCAGCCTGCTCTGCTGCGACCTTGGCTACGTTGACGAGAAAGCCGGACTGGCCTTGGACATGGTGCGCTCGCTTTGGCCGGGGATGTACAGCATCCGTTTCATGGGATCGTCGGGCCTGGGGCTGGCCTACGCCGCCGCCGGCCGGGTG
>JADFNR010000059.1 GCA_022563275.1 Chloroflexota bacterium
CATTGGTGGACATCGTGGCCCGGCTGCGCGCGCCCGGCGGCTGCCCTTGGGACCGGGAGCAGACCCACGACTCCCTGAAGCGCAATCTACTGGAAGAGTCTTACGAGGTTATCGAGGCCATCGACCAGGGCGACCCCGCCGTCCTCTCCGAGGAGCTTGGCGACCTGATGGTCCAGATCGCTTTCCACGCCGACATCGCACGGGAGGCTGGCGAATTTCAGCTTGAGGACGTGCTGCGCAAGATCAACGGCAAGTTGGTCCGCCGCCACCCCCATGTATTCGCCGGTGGGCATGCCGAGGACGCCCGGGAGGTGGAGCGGAACTGGGAACAGATCAAGGCGCAAGAACGCCAGGCCAAGGGGGAAAGCAGGTCGCCCGTTGAGGGGATCCCCATCGGCCTCCCGGCCCTGGCCTATGCTCAGTTGATGCAGGACCGGGTGGGCAAAGCGGGATTCGAGTGGGACGATGTCTCAGGCGTGCTGGATAAGATCATTGAGGAGGTGGCCGAGTTCAAAGCGGCCGTCACCCCGGAAGAAAAGGCCCATGAACTGGGCGACCTGCTGTTCTCCATGGTCAACCTGACCCGCTGGGCCGGCGCCCACGCCGAGGATGTCCTGCGTCAGGCCAACCAGCGCTTTGGCAAACGTTACCTCCAGATGGAAAAGCTGGCTGTCGAGCGGGGTCTCGACTTCGACGCCCTACCCCTGGGTCAAAAAGAGGAACTCTGGCAGGAAGCCAAACGGATGGTGGGTTAGTCAGCCGGCTGCTACTCGTGGGGTATCAGGGGCGTGATGGTGAAAACCAGCGCCTTCCACCTCGAAGCCGGACCATCTCCACGTATCTTCGCCGAGAGGACGCGTCCCTTGACGCTGATCATCGACTCTTCCAGCCCTCCCATCCACGCCTGTAGGTCCGCGTTGTCAGAGAGGCGTCGCTCCAGCCTCTGCTTATTTTCTGCCGCTGTTTGCGCGTCGCTGTGCACCAGGGCCAATGCCAGGTACGGCCCGGTGTCGTCATGTCCCGGCCCAGTGCTGAACGTCAGATAGGGCAGGAGTAAAGAAGAACCGCCGATCTCGGCGATCAGATTTTCTTGGAAATCGGGCACGACACCGAAAGTGAAGGTAGAGTTGGCGTCTGGCTCCGCGCCGACCTTTTGGGTGCGGTCGGTGAAGAACGCCGCATAGGTATCCAGACTCGACATAGCTTGGCCCAAGAGACGGAATTCATCTGCGTCAGCCAGGGACCGACCGACCCCGGCCCTGGCATCGATCAATGCCTTCATGCCCGGCGTCTCCACGGTCCGGTAAACGTACTCGCTGGCAACTGCGATGCGGCCGCCTCGTCCCAGGTGATCGAAAGCCGGCGGCCCATTCCGCCCCCTTAGGTTCCCCTGATGGTCCCCGCCCCATGAGTAGAACGAGACACCGTTGTGGGTCACGATGTCCGGCGGCGGGCACTCGGAGCAAGCATCCAGCGCTTGGGCGGTTGCGGCGGGGTCGAAGCGCCCAAACGCAACCTCCAATATGGAGGGGATGACACCGGCTTCCACGCTCTGGTCAACGTTCCTGCCGTCGAAGGCGAGGAATTCCCTTCGGGGATGGTCGAAAACGTCCCGGCTCATGCCGGTGATGAACGGAGCCTCAGCAGTGTAAACCTTGATCTTGGTTGGGTCCGGTTCCTGACCATCTCTGACGACACTATCGATGGCATACTGTATCAAGACTGGATATTCTTCGTCGGGACCGGCAGGAGAAAGCCCGAGCAGATCCCGGACTGCGGCGTAATCATTGATCATCACCGACTGGCGGGTGTCCGGCGTGTCGGGAATCCCGGCCAGGAGATTTCCGAAGAAGGAGAGCTCTGCGGGTGGTGAGGCAGTGGGCGGTATGGCAGTGGGTGGTGTGGCAGTGGGTGCGCTGGCCGGGGCGACCGTGACTTCGCCTCCGCCGCATGCCGCCAACACCGAGATGAGCGCCAAAAACCCGATTCCCGCAATGGTCGTCCGGCCGAAATCCCACATACCCCTCTCCACTTGCCGGTCAGACCATGTTGGTTAACCGGATGCGCCTGGGTAGTCACCTGCGATGTATCCAGGCTCCAGGTAGTATACCCCTCCGGTAAGCAACCTTTGCAACCCTTCAGCGAGTATATTCCCCCCGCTTTGCTGCCCGATGCCGGAGCGGCCCAACAGCCGCTGGGACAGACTGCGCCTGGGGCGTATCCACCGGGGCGTGGGTCTGCAATTTCCGGCTTCGGCGACGGCCTCCAGCGCATCTCTGAAATCGCCGATCTCATCCACCAGCCCCAGGCCGATGCCTCGTTGGGCGGTCATGATTTCACCCGTGGCAATCTCCCGGACTGCCGTCTCCTCCAGGGAGCGTCCCCTGGCCACCACCGCCACGAAGTTGTCGAAGATCTCGTTGATCAGTTCCTGGAACTTGGCCGACTCTTGGTCGGTGGGACTGCGCCAGAATCCGGTCATGTCCTTGAATTCCCCGCTCTTGTACACCGAGAATTCCACGCCCACCTTGGACAGCAATTGTTCCAACACGGGGCGGAGATAGATCACGCCGATGGACCCGACCAATGCCGTGGGCAGGGCGTAGACCTTGCTGGCGGCGCAGGCCAGGTAGTACCCGCCCGAGGCGCCCATCCCACGCACGTAGGCGTAGACCGGCTTCTCCTCGGCCACTCGCTGTATGGCCCGGTAAAGGACCTCGGAGCCGGTGGCCGACCCACCCGGAGAGTCGATGTCCAACAACAGGGCCCGCAAGCGCGGATTTCTGGCCACGGCATCGATCAACCGCGAATATTCCGGTATCTTCACGTGGGAACCGATAACCCCATGTATCTCGATCACGGCTACGCCGGAGCGCCGTCTGAATCTGAGGGGCATGGCAGCTTTCTCCTTGATTGAGTCGGCCCAATTGTACTTTATCTGCCTCGGTCGGGGAGCCGCCTGATATAGAAGAGCCGGATCCGCCACGATGGTTGTCGAAATGAATAAGCCGTCGGGGTAAGACACCTGCCCATGGATGCCCTGACGGGTAGGAGCGTGGTTTACGAATGCCAGGGCGGGTTAAAAACGCCGCCCCTACATGGCGCAAGAATCCCTTGATTCCAATGTTGGTCGGAATGACGTAGGGGGCGCCGCCGGCAAACAGCAGCGCCCCCCAATGTTCCTGGTCAGGTCTTGGCGTTGAACTAGTCGTCGGCCGCGACCGGTTCAGCGCCCCGGTTGTCCACGAAATCGGCGGCGCAAACGGAGGCGTTAAGCAGGTCCCAGCGCACCATCCAATTGTAAGTGTCTTCCAACTGCTCTTCGGTGTAGGGCCGTGGATGAGCGTAACGCAGGCGGGGCAGGTGGAAGTCGTCCACGGTGAGACCGCCCCATTCGGCAGCCGCCTCCACGAACTTGGGTTGTTCGATCAGGTAGTGCAAGAACCGTTTCTTGTCCGAGTTGATCAGGTCCACCGCCTTGGAGACAGCCCGGTTGATGGCGGCGAAGGTTTCGTCATCCATGTTGTCGCTGGCGTTCTCCGCGCCCAGGTAGTGGCCTTCGCAGACCGCCCGGCAGCCGTTCTTCTCAGCCAGGGCGATCCAAGGCTCCATCAGCATGGCGGCATCGACCTCCCCGCTCATCATGGCCTCGAACCGGTAGCGGGGGCTTCCGTAATGCAGCAGATTGATCTTCTTCGCCGGAATGTAACCCTCCAGCAGCCGCAACGCGGTGTAATGGGAGCCGGCGTGGAACTGGACGGCGATGGGCTTATTGGCCAATGAACTGGGGTAGTAATGGTCGGATTCCGCCCTGACCATCAACGCCTGACTGGCCACGGCGGACCGCAGCCCAATCACCTTGGCGCCCTGTTTGCTCTCGTAGGCCCGACGGACCTGACCCTCTTCTCAAGCCCGGTAGATGGCGACTTGCTGGTCCTCGAAAGGCGTGTGGCCCAGGATCGGATCGACCTCATTCGGATCGGTGGTATGCTGGTCAACCTTCACGGCGATGGACTCGACAAACTCCATGTCGATGCCTTCTTCCGTGAAGAAGCCCTCATCCTTGGCCACGAACCAAGGGAGACTGAAAACCGCGCCGCTGGTTTCGCTCACTACCTTTTTCATAGCCACCAGCCTTATCTCTCGTTTCTAATAAATGTTGTCTGAGTTACGCGGCGAGTTTACCACAGCCTGTATCCTTGGTCGAACCTCGGCCTGGCCCGCCATGCCGTTGATTTTGTGCCTGGCCCACGCCTAATATCCTTGACAGCGATGGGGGCCTGACTTAGTATCAGCCCGTATCGAAGCCCAAGTGAAAACCCCGCGTGGAAGCCTGCCAATCAGGCCGTTCGCCAGCGGCGAAAGGAGTGCCCATGGAATTCGGACTGTTCATGATGCCGCTGCATCCACCCCACCGCAGCTACGCTGATTCTTACGACCGCGACCTGGACCTGATTGTAAAAGCTGACCAACTTGGCTACACCGAAGCTTGGATCGGCGAGCACGTCACGGAACGGTGGGAGAACGCCCCCTGTCCCGACCTGCTCATCGCCAAAGCGTCGGCAATGACCGAGAACATCATCTTCGGCACCGGTGTCACTCTGCTGGCCATTCACAACCCCGTTGACCTGGCCCACCGGCTGGCCATGCTGGACCACCTGTGCCGCGGCCGGTTCTACTGGGGCATCGGCACCCGGGCCATACCCACGGACCTGGAGCTTTACGGCCTGGACGCCAGCGACCGTCAGGCCGTGGGAGAGCGCTCGATGGAGGTGCTGGATGTTGTGCTGAAGATCTGGGCGAACGAGGGCAAGTTTGAACATCACGGCAAGTATTTCGACATCTCAGCCCCCGAGTTGGACCCCGTCAAGGAACGGGGCCTGTACATGAAACCCTTCCAGCTCCCCCACCCGCCCATCAGCGCCGCCGCCACCACCATTCGCTCCGATTCGATGAAGAACGCGGGAGCCAATGGGTGGATACCAATGAGCAGCCCCACTCTATCGGTCCCCAACCTAGTCGGCCATTGGGAAGTGTTCTCAGACGGAGCAACCGGCGCCGGCCGCACCCCTGACCGGGGCCAATGGCGCATCGCCCGGGACGTTTTGGTGGCGTCCACGGCCCAGGAGGCCAGGGAACGGGCCAACGCTGTCTTGGTGCGCAACTACCAGGTACACCAGCAGCCCAACCGCCAGGCCAGCCTGTTGGCCGGTTCCAAGACCGACCCCAACCTCCCCGACGAGGCCATCGACGTCGAATACCTGATGGACAACATCTGGATAGTGGGCGACCCCGAGGAGTGCGCCGGCCAGATCCGAAAGATCTACGGGGAGGTGGGCGGTTTCGGCACGCTGCTGACCGTCACCCAGGACCCCGACGACCACCAATGGCAGCATGAGTGCCTGGAACTTCTCAAAAATGACGTAGGCCCCAGGATCGCCGATTTGGGATAACGACCAGGTCCGCCCACAAGCGTAGGAACATCCCGATTCCATCGGAACCGTGCCCTTCTTGTCTGTAAAGCGGTCTCCTCGGGCCCCAGAATGACAGGCGATTCACAAGACCAGCAGGTATCAGGGCCTGGACTTAGCCCAGGGGGCACTCGGGCGCGGCCTGGGCGTCGCCGCTGCGGAACTCGGGTATCACGTGTTTGCCGAACATCTCGATGGACTTCATCACGTCCTTATGACCCACGGTTTCGGTGGCCATCAGGAACTGGAGCTCGTCCACGCCCGTGGCCTCATGGAGCTTGGCGCCTTTGATGCAGGCCTCCGGGTCTCCGGCCACGATTATGCCCCGGTCCGCCATGGTCTCGGCGTCGAATTCCTCCCAGATCTTCTGGGCCAAGGCCCCGCCGCCCGACAGGTCGAAATTGGTGGCCGAGTTGCCGTCGGCGCCGGATGAGGTCTCCTTAACGTCGATGTACCGGGAGAAATTCTGCACCAGGTGTTCGGGGATGCCGCCCCACTGCTCCAGCAGACGCTGGTAGATGTCCTTCTGGTCTTGGACGTAGGGCCGCCCCGGTCCGAAGAAGGTCTTCAGTGATTGGGCCGATAGTTCCTGGGTAGCCTTGTTGTCCTCGCCGCACAGGCCGAAGCAGGAGTTCAGCCACTGGTTGTTGACGAAGGCGCCCACCGGATCGGCCTCTTTGATGGCGGTTTTGTATTTCTTTATCTCCGGCTCCAAGACCGAGGGCGCGTTCACGCCCAAAGCCATGACCCCGATACCCTTTTGAGCGGCGATCTCATAGGTTGACGACTGCAAGGCCGCCACCCAGATGGGTGGGTGAGGCTTCTGGTATGGCTTGGGCAGCACCTGGCGGGGAGGCACGTTCCAGAACTTGCCCTCGAATTCGAAATAATCCGACTGCCAGATCTTGGGAATCATGCCCAGGGCCTCGTCCCACATCTCGCGTGTGTTGCGGGGGTCGATGCCCATGCCCAACTGTTCGTATGGGGCCGAGCGTCCGGTGCCGAACTCAACGCGGCCGTGGGACAGTTGGTCCACCATGGCCACCCGTTCCGCCACCCGGACCGGGTGGTGGTAGGGGAGGATCACCACGCCGAAGCCCAGGTGTATGCGCTTGGTCAGCCGGCTGAGCGCGCCGAATATGACCTCGGGACAGGGAGACTCGGAGAAGGTTGTCAGGAAGTGGTGTTCCACGAACCAGACGGAGTCGAACCCCATCTCGTCCGCCAGGATGCACTGTTCGATGGTTTCCTCGATGACCGCATGGTCGTCGAGCATTGGCCGTTGCATCTCGTAGGCCAGAGAGAATTTCATGGCATCGCCCTCGATAAAAATGGGAGTGAAGAGAGTCGCGCCAATTCTAATGGCCACGCCAGGGGAGGGCAAGCACGGCGGTCAAAAGCAGCTTGCTTTGGGCTGCTGGAATGACTGGGCAGCAATTGTTATACTTAGCAGTGATAGTTATACCGAAAGGATAAAGTCATACTATGGCTAATGTAGTTGGAAAGAAAGGTCAGGTCGTTATTACCAAGAAATTAAGGGACGAGCTGGGTGTGGAGCCCGGTTCGTTGACCTATCAGACGGTCGTAGATGGCCACCTAGAGATACATTTTTTCCCACCGGAGCACAATCGGTCGTTGTTGGGGTCTCTGGCGCCTTACACGGATGTTGTGGTCCAGCCGGGTGAGGAGTGGCGCAAAGCGAAGGAAAAGGCCTGGGAGGCTGCGGCCAGCGAGAAAATGGAAAAGTTGGGCACTGGCTTGTGAGCGGATTTCTCGATACGTCGATGCTGGTACGATATTTGGTCCGAGACGTGCCTGAGATGGCGGAACAAGCGGCCAAACTCATCGACGGTGAAGAGGACCTCTGGGTCACGGGAGTGGTATTGGCTGAAGTCAGCTATGTGCTGAGATCGACTTACCTGCTGCCGAGGGAGATGGTCATAGACCATCTCTTGACGTTCCTGAGCAAGCAGAATGTATCCTGTTACGGTTTGGATAAAGGGACAGTCCAACAAGCGTTGCTCATGTGCCGGCCAACCGGCCGTATCTCAGTCGCCGATGCAATGATCTGGGCGGCAGCCAGGAGTTCAGGCCTGAACGTCGTCTATTCGTTCGACCAGAGGTTCCCCAGCGAAGGTATAGAAGTGCGGACCGGGCCATAACCCAAAAGCCCGCCCCTACCCGCCCTTGATCAGCACGACCTCGTGTTGGACCGGGGAGCTGGCGAAGGGGCCGTCGGCTGACATGAACACGTCGATCTCCGACCGGACCCCGAACTCGGGCAGGTAGATGCCCGGCTCGATGGAGAAGCAGATCCCGGGGATGATGCGGCGGGTGTCATGGGTCTCGAATCCGTCCAGGTTGACCGCCTCGCTGTGGACTTCGAACCCGATGCTGTGGCCCAACCGGTGGGTGAAGTACTCGCCGTAGCCTCGGCTGGCGATGTGATCGCGGGCCACCTGGTCGGCCTGCCAGCCCTGGACGGCCGTTCCCTGGTTGTGGGCGTCCTCCAGATAACGCAGCGCGGCGTCCCTGGCGCCCACGACAATGTCGAAGATCTCCTGATGCCGTTGAGGGACGCTGTCTCCGACGTAGGCCACCCAGGTGATGTCGGCATAGACACTGCCAGGTTCTGTCCCCTTGGCCCAAAGGTCGATCAGCAGCCAATCGCCCTTCTTGATGGCGCTGGTCCGGTCGGCCGAAGGTTCGTAGTGTGGGTCCGAGGCATTGGCGTTGACCGCCACGATGGGGCCGTCCGGAGTAGTGATACTCTCTGCGGCGAACCGCTCCCGGATGAACTCGGCCACTTTGAATTCAGTTACTCCCTCCGCCAGATTTTCCCCGGCGTAGGCAAAAGCCTCGTTCACGATCCGTCCCAACTTGTCCGCGGTGACGCGGTGGTCGGCCAGTTGCTCAGGCGTCCACTGATGGGTGGCGTACTGCATCAGGTCGGCGGAAGAGACTACCTCGGGGCCCAGGCCGCGCACCAACTCCACCGTGCCGGCGTCCACCCGGGACACACGGGGCAGGGCGTTACCGGGAGAGTACTCCATGGCGACCCGGTTCACCCCGGACAGCAGGCCCTGTAGCGCCGTGAGCATGGAATCCCGGCTGCTGTAGACCGTCACCGAAACGCCGGACTCGGAGAACTTTCCGGCATCGACGTGATGGACCAGCAACGTCGGCTCTCCATGAGCGGGAAGGTAAAAATAACAGGGCCGGGTGACATGCCCCGATGCCGGGATGACCAGCGAGAAAATGGGGTTGGACTGGCGGTAGTCGTAAACCAGCCAACCGGGAATCCCCTCCTTTGAGAGAAATTCTTGGGCCATACTGTAGATCTGAGTTTGTTTCATTAGATGGGTCGCTGAGCCATTGGTTAGTCTCTGATTCCCAAATTGGAGGGAGGACAAACCTTTGATAAGTTGATTATCGCCTAGTTGATCGTCTGGCGCATGCCGCCATCCAGCACCACGCTGGTGCCGGTGATGAACGAGGCCCGGTCTGAGGCCAAGAACGCAACCAGATCGCCCACTTCCTCGGGTTTCCCCAGCCGGCCCATGGGGATGGCTTTAACGGTGTCCTTCATCAGGTCATCGAACGCCTTTCCGGACTCCTGAGCTTCGGACTCGATGGACGAAGCCAGGTAGTCGGTTTCCACCGGTCCCGACACCAGGTTGTTGACGGTGATATTGAAGGGGGCCAGCTCGTTGGCCAGCATCTTGGAGTAGCCGATCAATGCCAATTGCGAGGCGGCGGACAGGGCTGCGCCGCTGGCCGACCTCCGGCCCAGGGAGGGCAGAAGGTGGACGATGCGCCCCCAGCGCTGTTGTTTCATATATGGGATGACTTCCCTGGTAAACCGGACTGAACTTAGGAAGTTCTCCTCCAGGGCGGTCATGATGGTTTCGTCGCTGAATTCTGAGGGACGTCCTAGGGGGCCGTAACCCATGTGGGTGACCAGGATTCCGATCTGGCCGAACCGGTTGAATGTGTCCCGGACCACGCGCCGGATGTCCCGGGCGACGGACAGGTCGGCGGGAATGGCCAAGACGTGTTGCTGGGAGCCCACGCGGGCCAGCTCGATCTCCGTGTGGCGGAGGTCGGTTTCCGTGCGGGCGCAGATCGCCACGTTGGCCCCTTCCTGGGCAAACGCCAGGGCGATGGCCCGGCCCATGCCTCTGCTGGAGCCTCCAACGATGGCAACCCGGTCTTTAAGTCCCAAGTCCATGGCCGCTCAACCTCCCGGGTCTAGGTCTTGGAGAGCCCCCAGATTTTTGGGACGGTCCATATTAAGACCCTGGAACACCGGCCAGACTAACACGCGGATTTCTCTGGCACAATTCCCCCGTTGGGGTTGGATTGGTGGACTTGGATTGGTGGACCCGGTTTGGTGGAGAGAGTACATGATTCGATTTTGAAGCGGAATCAAGAGATCTCTGGGGTAGGGGCGCCAACCTGCCGCATCAGTCCGATGGTGTCTCCGTAGACCAGACCGCTGGTTATCCGGCCATCTGAAATCTTGAATAACGCGATCCCGCCATACTCAACTCTTTTGCCGGTAGGGGCGGCCCCGTACAGTTCTCCCAGATGAGTCCCGCTGTAGGTCAGCCGGGCCATCACCCCGTCGCCCTCGGCCAGCAATTCTTCGACATGGTTGTGAAAATCAGGGAAGGCGGCCCGGACCTGTGCCACGTATCCGCGAAATTTGCTTCTGCCAGCCACGGTCACACCCAACGAACCCCGGAATTGGATGTCCGGGGCGATAATCTCGTCGATAACCGCGTCGTCCCACCGGTTCCAGAGGTCGTCGTAGTAGTGATGGATCAGTTTTTTGTTGTCGTCTAGCATTGGGCCCTGGCCTGGGAACTAGATGACCTCTTGGCTTTTGAGCTCCTCGATCTCGGCGGAGGAAAAACCCAGGTCTTGAAGTATTTCCTGATTGTGCTCTCCCAACAGCGGCGGATGGCGGTCCAGACCACCCGGAGTGCGGGAAAACTTGATGGGCAGGCCGGTCTGCTTGATCATGCCCAACGTAGGGTGAGACATCTCCAGAACCATGTCTCTGGAGAGCAACTGCGGGTCTGAAAACACATCGGCCAGATCGTTGATGGGGCCGCAGGGCACGCTGAATTTCTGCAGCTTCTCCACCCAGTAGGCAACTGGATGCTTGATGAATATTCCCTGTAGATGGGGCACGATCTTGCTCCGGTTGTGCGCCCGCTCCACGTTGGTCGTATAGTCCGGGTCGTCCTTCAACTCCGGCATCTCCATGCCCTCGCAGAACCGCTCCCAGATGCGCTCAGAGCCCACGGCCAAGTTGAGGTACTTGTTGTCTTGGCACATAAAGGCCTGGTAGGGCACCAGGTTGGGATGGGCGGCGCCCAAACGTTTTGGCGGCTCTCCGCTGGCGAAGAAATTTGCCGCTTGATAGGTGAGCCAGGCCACCTGGGCGTCCATCATAGAGATGTCGATGTACTGTCCCTGGCCCTCGCCCTCTTTAGACCGGCTGTGGATGGCGGTCATGACCGCGAAGGCGGCCCACATTCCGGCTCCGATATCGGCCACCGCGATCCCCACCTTTTGGGGGTCGCCATCGGGCTCTCCGGTGATGCTCATCAGACCGCTGATGCCCTGCATGATCTGGTCATAAGCGGGCCGGTTGCGGTAGGGTCCCGTCTGGCCGAACCCAGAGATGGAGCAAAATACGATGCCGGGGTTGACGGCGTTAACCGCATCGTAGCCCAGGCCGAAACGGTCCATCACGCCTGGGGTGAAGTTCTCCACCACCACGTCGGCGTCCTTGGCCAGCTTCAAAAAAATCTCTTTGGCCTTCTCCTCTTTGAAGTTGAGGGTCAAGCTCCGCTTATTGCGGTTGATGGACAGGAAATAGGCGCTCTCGCCGCCCAAGAACGGAGGACCCCATTTGCGGGTGTCGTCGCCGGAGCCGGGTATCTCGATCTTTATGACATCGGCGCCGTAGTCTCCCAACATCAGCGTGCAGAACGGACCGGCCAGGGCCCGGGTCAGGTCCAATACCCTGATCCCTTCAAGTGGTTTCATGCCTATTTGGTCTCCTTTGATCAATGGGGTTGGGTGGAGCCCTGCTCGAGGCAGCCCCATTGCCAGGCCAAATATTACCACAGGGATGCAGGCCCGTTGGGCCTCCGGAGCAACTTTCCGTTTGGATGGGCCGGATAGGGGGCGGGCATCACGCCTGCCCCTATATTTTTTCTTTTCCCACCCCTTGATTGGCCCAGTTGGCCCCCACGAATGGCCCCTGTCGCTTGTTCCTATTGGCCCTGTGAGAACAGGTATTCCGGCCCCATCTGAACCACAGAACCGGACCGACGTTGCCTTAATCATAAGGAGCCAGATTGAAAGAATTGCTATACCGGACCGGATGCCGCTCCTGGTAGATCTGAGGGCGGATATCCGGCCGGACGGATCCCAACGTTTTGCCCGGCGGCCCAGATGCCTGATGGACAAGGTCATTCTGGACACCTTCTGCTGGTCTACCGGGCCTACATGGAAGTGTGAAGAATCAATGATCAAACCGTTCCGTATAGCAGCGTCCCTGCTAATCATCGCGATCGTTTCTGTTGCCTTGTCAGCCTGCGGTTCCGGCGGCGCCAACGTGGCGGCGCCGCAAGATACCGAGGCTCCCTCAGCGATGGCGGCTGAGACCACCACGCTTGCAGAACCCTCGGAGCCGGCAAAGCCTGAAGCAAACGTGATCGCGGCGCCCTCGCCGGCAGATACTCCGGCCGATTCAACTGTTCAAGCAGTCCCTGAATCACCGGCGGAAACGACTGCCGATACCGGTGAGACGGCCAGCGCCGAAGTGGCATCGGTCCAAGATTCGGCCACGGTGGAGGTGAACTTACCCGAGGCCGAGGCGGGTGAATCGGCCCTGCTGACTTTATATGCCGATTACGGCTTCTCACTCAAGTTGGACCTGGGCGCTGAGATCCAGGCCTCCGGATGGACCGAGCCCGGACCCAGCGTGACCCAGGGAATCATCGCTTTCACCTATGGCGGAGTTAACGCCAATCTCGTGTGGGGTCCCCCCGAAGACCGCACCGCCCTCACCTTCCTGGCCGACACCTACAACATCCTGAGGGCCAGCCAGCCAACCGTGACCTTTGAATCGATCAGCGACGGCGACCTTTTGATCAGCGATCAGGAAGGCGTTTACGGGGGATTCAAGGCCGCGGACGACAGCGGCGCCTCCATCGGCGGAGGGCTTATCGGCGCTTGGATCTGCGGAGACAGCGAGACCGCGTTCCGCATGACTCTAACCGGAGAGGACGCCACGGTAGTCCAACTGCGTTTTGACCGGCTCCTCGAGAACTTTGCGTGCTCATCATCCTAAGTTGGCAGTCTTAGACCAAAGACCCAAATCTTAAAAAGGTAAGGAAAGCATGACCAAATTACTTCAAACCGTGATGATATTTGCGGTGGTGATAGCGGTTGTGGGCGCGTTTACCGTCTACAGCAGCGGCCGCACGGTAGACTTTGCATTCGCCGACGGCCACGACGGCGGTGGAGAACCGCCGCCCGACGACTCGTATAGTGAGCCGCCGCCCGACGACTCATACAGCGAGCCGCCGCCCGACGACTCATACAGCGAGCCGCCGCCCGATGACTCATACAGTGAGCCGCCGCCCGATGACTCATACAGTGAGCCGCCGCCCGATGGTGAATACTATGAGCCTCCCCCGGAGGACTGCGCCGACTGTACGTTCGATCAGCCGCCCCCCGATGGCGGGACCTACGACTGCACTGATTGTACGTTCGATCAGCCGCCCCCCGACGGTGAGTACTACGACTGCGCCGACTGTACGTTTGACCAGCCGCCCCCTGACGGTGAGTATTTCGCGTCGGTGGACGGGTTTGATCCAACCGATTCAGAATTCTATTTCGAGCCGCCAACCGGCGAGTTCTTCTACGAGCCGCCCCCCGGAGATTTCTTCCCCGGAGACTTCGCTGATGGCGGCCCCTATCCAGACGGAGGAGATTTTCCGGACCCGGGCTTCCAAGGGACGTTCTTCTTTGACGAACGGGGAGACTTCGTATTCGATGGCGTTCCGACGTTCGACGGTGGACCCGGATTCGACGGCGGTCCTGGTTTTGCCGACCCGGCCTTCGGAGGCCCCGGTTTCTTCCCCGACGGCGAATTCTATGGTTTCTTTGATCCAGGCGATTTCGCACCGGACCTGTTTTTAGATACCTTCAGGCCGGACCAGTTCGCCGGTGACTTCGGTGACTTCTTCCTGGGCGGAGATTTCGAGCCTGGGGCGTTTGACCAGCTGTTCGACCCTGGCGAGTTCCGGCCGGACGAGTTCGGCAGCTTCTTCGCCTTTGAAGATTTCAAGCCTGGAGACTTCGGCGAATTCGCCACCGTTGGCGCCACCTACGTCGACTTTGGCGTGCACTTCGACCAGTTCTGGGGCGAGCGAGGCGAGGGCGCCCAGCAGGCCAGCGATTTCTTCGATGGCTTACTGCCTGGCGACTTCAGCTTCATCCCGCCGGAAGACCTGCTGGGCGAGCTGCAGAATTTGGATTACCAAGGTTTCCAGAACTTGGATGCGGGCTTCGTCGCCGACCTTTTCCAAAACGGCCTGGAAGGCCAGGAGTTCGACCTTAGAGGCGACCAATGGGCCGGCGCTTTCAGCAAGTTTGATGTGGAAGACATCCGGGGTTTCGACCAGGACTTCATCACGGGCGCGGTCCACGACTTTGCGCCTGAAGACTTCCTGGGCATCCCCGGCGACCAGGCGTTCGCCATGTTTGAGGCCACCTTCTTCGGCGCGCCCCCTTCGGGAGCGCCATTTGAAGGCGGACCTGAGGGAGCGGCGCCTCCGCCGTTCTTCGACCCCGGGTTCTTCGAGCAGCGCCTGGATGAGTTCCAAGGCCAGATCGGAGGGTTCCTGGGCGCCATGGGGGCGGAGAACTTCGATAAGATCGAAGACAGCCAATTGGTGGACATGTTCGGGAAGATCGACTTCCTCGCCCCGGACTTTGACCGCACCGTATTGGGCGGAGAAGACCTGGGCGGCATCTTTGCTTCGCTGGAGCATGAGTCGCTGGCCGCCATGGGCCAGGACCAGATCATGGCGGCCATCGGCGGTCTGAACGCCAACGACTTCCGCGGTTGGGATCCCGGCGCGGCCTTCAACGTGTTCGACAATATCGATTTCGACCAATCGAAGGGCCTGGAACACATGGGTGGCCTGGTCGGCGCCATGGGCCCGGACCAGTTCCAAAACATCGAAGGCGACAAGCTGTTGGGCTTGTTTGACTCCTTCTCCTTTGGCGGACCCGGGTTCGACCTGGGTTCGTCCGGCATGGACCAGGACGATATCGCCGCCATGATGGGCGCCATGGACTTCGAGCACATCTCGGAGTTGGGCAACGAGGGCATCGTTGGCGCTCTCCAGCACCTGGACAACAAAGCCATGGGAGCTTGGGATGGCAGCACGGCTTTCGATATATTCTCCACCATCGGCTTCGAAGAAGCCCTGGGCATCGACCAGCTAGAAGGCATCGTAGCCAACTTTGCCGGGGAGCACATTCAACAACTGGGCGGCAATCTGGGCAGCCTGCTGGGAAGCCTGGACTTCCAGAACAACGGCGACATCCTCCGGGATTTCTCCTTTGACACCTTGGGAGTCCTTTCCCCAGAGGACTTCCAGGCCCTGGGGAACCAGCAACTGGCGGACCTGGCCAACAACATCGGCGGTGAAGGAATCACCGGCTTGGACGCCGGACAACTCTACGCCTTTGTCGAGAATATCAAGTCTGACTTCTTCGGGGATTTCGATCCTTCAGTGGTGGGCGGCATGTTCGCCGGACTGGACAACGACCAGATCGGTGGATTTGACCATGAAACCATGAAGGCGGCCCTGGAAGCCGCCGGCGCCGACCTTCTTGGCGGCCTGGGCGACTTCGGTTCCATCGCCGGCGCCAGCACCGCTTTCGACGAATTGGCCAACCTGGCCGATCTCGGGGCGGCGCTGGAGCAAGACGGCGCCTCCGTAATACAAGACGGGGCGTTCATCTTCTTCGGCGGAAACCTGTTTGGTTCCAACTAAACAGACAGCAAATCTTGAGTAATTCCGGCGGGGGTGGATAACCAAGGGCCTCCGCCGGACATGATCAAAGGGGCATCCCGATTCATCGGGATGCCCCTTTTTGTTTTCGCCGCATCCAAGAATCCAGTCCACACCGTGGTACCACATCTCACCGGTGTCGTAGAATGTCTGGCATCGGATTTTATGGGACAATCAGACCGGAGTGGTTTGCCGCGCGTGCATGCGGCCGGCCGGTGAGGTTTATGGGGAAGGTCAGAATGCTGAGATTAATGGCCGTGCCTGTCATGGCTGCGGCGATCGCCGTTTCGGCGGCTTGCGGCGGAGCGAATGACGCGCCGAGTCTGGCCACCGCTGTTCCCTCAGCCACCCAACCGAGCCCTACCATAACCCTGGCCCCGCGACAGCTTAGGGCCACCCTCGAGGGTGACGGTTCCGAGATGCTCGGGCCTTTTACAATGGGCGCCGGGGTGCTGGTTGCCTTTGTCCGTTACGACGGCGATGGCCCCTTCTCTTTGACCTTTAACGGAGGCGAGAAGGGTCTCGTAAAATCCATAGAGTCCAGCCCCGGCCCCTACCAGGGCGAACGGGTGCACAGCGTATTCGAGGGCAACAGTAGGGGACTGGCCCCGGGAGACTACACGATCGAGATTGAAGCCGATGGCGCCTGGCGTTTGAGGTTGATCCAGGAGCAGGTCTCCACCGGTCAATCGCCCAAGATCACATTGGTGGGAAGCGGCGATGGCGGCGGTAGCTGGCTGCGGCTGGACGAGGGCGATTACACCATGGCCACGATTCACACCGGGACCTCGGGTTTCACCGTCGAACTCTTCGACTCCCAGGGTCTGCCGCCATACCGGATCGTCCAAGTTACCGGCGATCATGAGGGGGAAGAGGGGTTCACGGTCGGTGGCGGAGTGCCGGGCGAGAACCCTCAGGCGGGGTTATATGCCATGGGCGTAAGGTCGGAGGGTGATTGGGAAGTGACCATCACTATCGACGATGACTAGTAACAAAGCTGCTGGGTTGACACGATGTGTTGGCCTCCGTCGTGCGATCCAGTGATCGGTCCGGTCAAGGAACCCGAGAGATGGGTGCTGATCAACGCCAGCCCCGAGGCGGTGTTCGCCTATCTGGCCGATCTGCCGCGTCACGGTGAGTGGGACGCCCACACAGGGTTCAGGGTGGTGCGGACATCGGATGGACCGGCAGTGGAGGGTTCATTCTGTGAGAGAGAACGGTTTGAGATATTTCAAGCGCCCACCCTGCGGAGTGGCGGCCTCTCCACCCAGGTCTCCTGGGTCAAGAGCCTCACCGTCACGGGCTGCGAACCCAATCGGAGTATCGACTTCGAGACCAAGGACATCTACAACGGCCTGTCCATCGGTTCGGAATCCATCTCCTTCAGATTGGTCCCTGAAGGCACCGGCACCGTGCTGATGATGGCCAACAAAAGGAGCGCCCACATGCCGGGACCCTTTTACGTGGTTAAAGTGGCCACGGAATTTGTCCAAGACTTGGCCTCACGGCTATTTATTGGCTGGTTGTTTCGAGTATTTCCCCGCCTGCGCACCAACGGTCAGTTGTCCCGCATCAAGAAGGTAATGGAGCAGGGTCGGACTACCCCTTGAACCAAAACACGCCTCGGCATGAAAGGAGCGGTTATTCATCCACTTCGGAGTTCGGTCCTACTAATCCGTGTGTATGGGCGTAGCTTGCCGCCTCGGTCCGGTTGGCGGCGGCCACTTTGTTGAGGATGTTTCCAACGTGGGTGGTCACGGTCCTGGTGCTGATTACCAGCTCCTCGGCGATCTCCCGGTCGGTCTTTCCCGCGGCCACCAGGCGCAAGACTTCGACCTCTCGTTGGGTCAACCCGTCTGGGTAAGCTGGTGACCGGACCGGCGCTGACTCTGCCCGCTCCTGAAGGGCGGTCACACGTTCCCGCAATGGCCGCATGCCCAACTCCGTAGAAACAGCCAGAGCATCTTCCAATAGAGATAGGGCCTTGCTGCGGTCATCCTGTAGAGGCGTACGGCCGTTCCCCCTGGCAAGCAGCATTTCGGCATAGTCGTGACAGGTCCAGGCCAGCTCAGGCCGGTAGCCGGCCTTGCGGCAGAATGTTAGGGCCTCTTCAAAGTGAGCGGCCGCCTGGTCCAGGTCGCCCATGGTCTGGGCCAGGAGTCCCAAAACACGATCACCAGATATCGTTAAATAGGCACCACCGGCTAAGCCCAAGCTATAATATTGCTCCTTTGCTGCTCCTACATCCCCCCGTAGAACAGCCATCAAACCCAAACCTAGCCTGGCGATTCTAGAGGTCAGCGGGTTTGCTGACACCGTCGAAAGCACCGTTGCTGCGGCGCTCTCAGCCATGTGTAGTTGGTCCACGGCACCGGTGATGCGAGCTGCAACCGGTATCATCAGGGCAGCGGTCGCATGGTCGTATCTGGGTTCGGGCGATAATATCCGAAGAGCTTCCACCAATTGCTCCAGATAACTATGACCCTGTATCTCGTTACCTAATTCGTACTCCATTAGCATTCTGGTGCCGAGAAGACGGGTGTCAGAGGGTGACACGAGTAACCCTCGCTCATTAAAATTTTTGGCGGTTTGCCACTCACCTTGGCACGTAGAAAGCAAATGGTTGAACCAAAGAGCGGTAGCCAGCCGGTAGCGGTCACGTAGCCTCTCCGCAGAAGCCAGAATTGTTCCCGCATGTGGTTGTGCTGCCTTTGATTCACCTAGGTGCCAAAAAGCAGCTCCCAACAAAACCTGGCAATCACTTCCCACAAACTGGTCTGCGGCTAGCCGGGCCATTTCAACGACGCTCAATCCCTTTTCTATCGTCTCTTGCCATCGCATGTGCCAGTAGTCAACTGTCGAAGAGTTGGCCAAGGTCCGCATCTCCAACGCCACGTCTCCGGTACGCTGGGCGATGGCCAAAGCGCTATCGAATGCCTCCATAGCACCCTGGTAGTCTCCTTCCTCCAATCCCATGACAAGGACATAATTAGCCAACAGGCGGCCAGCTTCCGGAGAGTCGGGAGGAATTAGTCGCAATGCCCGACCCACAAGCTTCGCGGCGAGTTGGTGGCCTGGCAGCGTCTGCATGGGAAACTCGGCAACGGCTATTGCGTGGGCTGTTTCATTGGTCTCAGCGTAGAAATCGAACGCTCGACTTAAGCTAGCAAATGCCACGTCAAGGTTGTGTCTGTGTAGTGTCGCCGCCTGGGCACGGCCAAGGCCGAACAGAAGCGCCGCCGCTTCGGCGTCGGGGGCCGGGGTAGTGCTCTCCACCTCCAGGCCCTTAGCAAGCAGCCCTCTCTGGAAATGACCAAGGGCCTCTTCGTGGGCATATGTCTCAAGCGCCCTCTCCCCAGCCAACGTGGTGTATTTGACCAGTTTGTCCGGCCCAACGACCGGTTCGGCCTCGGAAAAGTGGTAGGCGAGTTCGGCGGCGTTATCGCCCGGCTGGTCTCCGTATAGGGTTTCCAGTGTTTCCCCGATCCTGACGTGAAGCCTGAGCCTGCGGCTGGTGGATAGCCGCTCCCGCAGCGTCTGCTGCACCAGGGCGTGGCTGAACTCGTAGATGTCCCCTTGTCCCGGCACATCTTGGATCAAAAAGGCAGCCAGCCCTTCATCGATGGACTCCAGTAACTGAATCTGGGTCGTCTCTTCGCTCAACGATGCCAACAGACGGAAATCAAACCGGCGGCCGATTACCGCTGCTGTAGTCAAGATGCTTTCACAATCCGCGGATAACCGGTTCAGCCGTTGCCCGACCACCTCCAGCACGCTCTGAGGTATCTCCAATTCTTCCAGGCTTTCCTCTGTAGACTGGCCGGAAGCCAAGCGTCTCTCCGCCAAGAGCCGGATGATCTCGGTCATGAAGAATGGGTTGCCTTCAGTGTGGCCGAAGATGGCTTGGGCCAATTCTTCCGACGGCTCAGCGCCGCTGATAGCTTTGATCAACTGGCTGACGCTTTCCCCCTCCAACCCGCCCAGTTCCACCCGGTGATAGGCGTCGCCGCGGGCCAATTGGGCCAGGGTTTTAAAAAGCGGATGCTCGCGGGTCACTTCAATATCCCGGTAGGTCCCCACGATCAAGATTTTGCTTTCGGACATCTGTCCGGCTAGAAACTCCAGCAACAGAAGGGACGGCTCGTCCGCCCATTGCAGATCATCCAGCACCAACATCAGTGGCTGTGCCTGGGTGAGATTGCTGAAGAATCTGGAGATCGAGTCGAACAGACGGAAGCGGGCCTGCACCGGCTCAAGGGGCGAGGCGGCCTCCAGGTCGGGCAGCTTGTCCCGGACCTCGGGGATGATCTCGGAGATGTCCGCCGCCCCCGGACCCATCTGGGCGCCCAGCGATTCGGAATCGGTCCGTTGGATGTATGAGCGGATGGGCTGGACCCAGGGCCAATAGGGAGGCGCGCCTTGTTCTTCGTAGCACCAGCCCCAGAGGACCTGGGCGCCTCGCTCTTCAGCGAGCGCGGCCAGCTCTTGGGCAGTACGGGTCTTGCCGATACCCGGTTCGCCGGCCAGCATGACCAGTTGCCCATGTCCAGACAGGGCTTCATCCAACGCGGTCCTAAGCTCAGCCATCTCCCGCTGGCGGCCAACGAAGACACGGCTAATATAGTTTGTGCGCTGCGACTCTAACATTCTGCTTCAATCAGTTCGTTTTTTATGGCGTACCTGGTGGCTTCGGCCCGGTTGGCGGCGCCGATCTTTTCGTAGATGTTGGCCACGTGCCTGCGGGCCGTGCCCTCGGCAATGACCAGCTCTTCGGCTATTTCCACGTTGGTCTTTCCGGCGGCGATGAGGCTGAGCACCTCCACCTCCCGCTGGGTGAGGCCGTCGGGGTAGGTGGGGGGTCTGACCGGCCCGGCCTCAACCCTTTGCTTGAGGGCGACCACCCGCTCCATCAGTGGCGGCATTCCAAGTTCAGAGGAAATGGCCAGTGACTCCTCCAGTAGGGCTATGGCATTGGCTCGATCGCCGTAATCGTCACGTTGGAGTAGCATGTCCCCATAGTCGCAGCAGATCTCGGCCAGCCCGGGCCGGTAGCCCGCCTTCCGACAGAAGGCCAGGGAGTCTTCGAAGTGGCCGTCTGCCTGATCTACGTTCCCCATGGTTTGGGCCAAG
>JADFNR010000168.1 GCA_022563275.1 Chloroflexota bacterium
TCCTGCGCATGATAAATTTGCTGGACGCCTTCTTCTTGCGCCGTGTCTTGTAACCCAAGGTCGGTTTGCCCCAGGGGGTTTTGGGCCCCGGCATGCCGATGGGAGAACGTCCCTCGCCACCGCCGTGGGGGTGGTCCACCGGGTTCTTGGCCACGCCGCGTACGTGGGGGCGGCGTCCCCGGTGGCGGGATGCTCCCGCCTTGCCGAGGCTTTCGTTCTTGTGGTCGGGGTTCGAGAGCTGCCCAACGCTGGCCCGGCAGCGAAGCAATATGCGGCGCATCTCGCCCGAGGGCAGGCGCATCAGGACATGCTCACCCTCCCGGGACAATACCTGGGCGCCAGTGCCGGCCCCGCGTACGATCTGACCGCCCCGCCCCGGAGTCAACTCCAGGTTGTGGACGACCGTTCCAGTTGGTATGTTGGTCAGGGGCAGGCAGTTGCCCAAGCTGATCTCGGCATCCGGTCCTGACTGCACGAAGGCGCCCACTTCCAAACCGTGGGGCGCCAGGATATAACTCTTTTCGCCATCGACATAGTAGATCAGCGCTATGCGGGCGGTCCGGTTCGGGTCGTACTCGATGGACTTCACCCGGCCCGGCACGCCGTCCTTGGTCCGCTTGAAATCAATTATGCGGTACATGCGCCGCGACCCACCGCCCCGGGCCCGTGTGGTGATGCGGCCCCGGTTGTTGCGTCCGGCGTGGTTGACCTTGGCCTCGATCAGGGATTTCTCCGGCTTTTTAGCGGTGATCTCCTCGAAAGAGGCTCGCACCGCGTTCCGGGTCCCCGGCGTCGTAGGATTTAGTTTCTTCAATGGCATGGGGTGTCTACAGCCCCTCGATGAGGTTGATGCGGTCGCCTTGTTTCAGGGTGACGACCGCTTTTTTGATGTCCGGTCGTTTCGTGATACGCGGGCCGTAGCGTTTCATCTTCCCCCGCAGCTTGGTGATGTTCACATCCAGCACGGTCACGCCAAAGCTCTTCTCAACGGCCTCTTTAACTTCCACCTTGTTGGCCCGGGGGGCTATCTGGAAAGTATACTTGCCCGATTCTTGCAGCAGGGTGCTTTTCTCCGTGATGGTCGGCTTGATGAGAACGCGGTGGATATCCATCTAAGCCTCCTCTTCCGGAGTTTCAGTAACTTCCGATTCAGGGGCTGACTCGTCCGCCGTACTGGCGGAGGTCCGGCGGCGGCGGGTCCGCGGCTTGGGGGCTTCCTCTTCGGCCGGAGTTTCGGCGGCGGCGGGGGCAGCGGCCTCAGGCTTCGCGGCGGTAGCACGGCGGCGGCGCGGCCGGGGCTTGGGCGCTTCTTCTTCCTCTACGACCGCAGGCTCAGGCGCAGCCGATTCTTCAGTTACTGGTTCGGCGACGGCTTCCGGTTCGGCAACATCCGCTGCTTCAGCAGCTGGGGCCTCGTCGGCGGATGGGGCATCTTCCGAGGCCGAAGCGGCGGCATTCCATTTGGCGCCGCGCCGTCCGTGGGGTTCGGCCGCCAAGGTCTCTTCCATCCACCGGGCAGCCTCCACGGTCATGATGAGCATGTCCTTGGACAATAGTTCTAAGGCGTTCAGTTGGTTGACTGGAAGGGTCCAGATCTTTTTCAGGTTGCTGGCCGCCAAGACCACATCCCGGTCGGTGCCCTTGGTGACCACCAACGCCGAGCCGGAGATCGCCAGGTTCGCCAACAACTGGGCCATGGACTTGGTCTTGCCGTCGATGGTGCTGGTTGAGTCCAGGCAGACCAACCGGTCCTGCCTGGCCTTATCCGAAAGCACGCAACGCAGGGCCTGTCTCTTCATACGCTTGGGCAGCGCCGCCCGGTAGCTGCGGGGATGGGGTCCAAATACTACACCGCCGTGACGCCATTGGGGGGCTCTGATGCTGCCCTGGCGTGCCCGGCCGGTATGCTTTTGGACCCACGGCTTGCGCCCGCCACCGGACACCTGGGCCCTGGTCTTGGTGTCATGGGTGCCCTGGCGCTTGTTGCCTTGGTAGATGACCATGGCTTGGTGCACCAGGGACTGGTTCATGGGGACGTTGAAGACAGCATCATTGAGTTCGATGCTATCCAGCGAGTCACCACTCTGATTCTTAACTGATACTTGCATTCGTTATCTTAAAAGCGCGCCTAGGCCCGCGCCCTCCGGATCTGGACCAGGCTGTTGGGCGCTCCGGGGATGCCGCCCTTGACCAGAAGCAGGTTCCGCTCGGCATCGACCTCGATGATCTCCAGTCCTTTTACGGTGATTCGGCGGTTGCCCATATGCCCACCCATCTTGAGGCCCTTGTAGACTTTGCCAGGGGTGGTGCCGCCGCCGATGGACCCAGGCGCCCTCATCCGGTCGGACTGACCGTGGGTGCGGGGGCCGCCTTTAAATCCCCAGCGTTTCATGACGCCGGCAAATCCGCGGCCCTTGGACCGGCCGATGACATCTACCTTTTCGCCAGCCTGGAAGATGTCCACGCTGATGGTCTGGCCGACCTTAAACTCGCTGGTGTCGTCAGCCGTAACTTCGCGGAGGTACCGGCTGAGACGGCTGTTCTTCAAATGGCCGCTCAAGGGCTTATTCCGGCGTTTGACCTCGCCGAACCCCAATTGGACCGCCTCGTAGCCGTCGGTCTCCATGGTTTTGACCTGGGTGACGACGCAAGGGCCGGCCTCTATCACGGTAACGGGAACTACTCTTCCGTCTTCGCGGAAGATCTGAGTCATCCCTATCTTCTTTCCCAGGAATCCCTGGAGCATCTTTAGTAGCCTTTCCTATATATAACGGGAGTTTATGACTAGAGCTTGATCGAAATGTCGACGCCCGCCGGCAGGTTCAACCTGGTCAGCGAGTCGATGGTCTTGGAGGTGGGCTCCAGGATGTCGATCAGGCGCTTATGGGTCCTGATCTCAAAATGCTCGCGAGAGTCTTTGTCCACGTGGGGTCCGCGTATGACGCAGAACCGCCGGATGTGAGTGGGCAACGGCACCGGCCCGGCGACACGCGCGCCTGTCCGTTCCGCCGTTTCCACGATCTGTCCGGTGGAGAGGTCCAACATCTTGTGGTCGAACGCCTTTAATATGATCCGTACTTTTTGCCGAGTTACCATATACCTGCTTTTCCGTTTTTCTTATTATTCTGGATCGCCGTTTGGTGGGTTTTTATCTGGAATAGGGCCTAGGCCGGGACCAATGTCTTAACCATGTGGTCCGGCACAGGCTCGTAATGCTTGAATTCCATGGTGAATGAGGCGCGGCCTTGGCTGAGAGAACGAAGGGCAGTCGTATACGAGAACGTTTCGCCCAAAGGCAATAACGCCCGCACCGACTGCAGGTCATCCTGACCCTCGATGCTCTGAATCTGGGCCCGCCGTGTTCCCAGGTCCCCGATGACATCACCGAGGTATTCCCCTGGGGTCACCACTACTAGATCGGCGATTGGCTCAAGCAGGACGGGGGAACACTTTGACGCCCCCTCCCGGATGGCCAGCATCCCGGCGCTTCGGAAAGCCAACTCAGAAGAGTCTACTTGGTGGAAGCTTCCATCCACCAAGGATACCTTTAAGTCCACCAGAGGATACCCGGCCAGAGGACCGTTGTCCAGCGCGTCACGCACGCCTTTCTCTACCGCGGGAATATATTCCCTGGGAATGGCGCCCCTGGTGATTTTGTTTTCAAATATGATCCCTTCACCCCGGTCCAGGGGGGTCAACTCCAATACCACGTGGCCAAACTGGCCGTGGCCTCCGGTCTGCCGTACGAAGCGGCCTTCAACCTCGCGGGCGACAGTCAGGGTTTCACGATATGACACTCGGGGCATACCGACCTGCGCCACGACGTTGAACTCCCGGCGCATCCGGTCCACCAGTACCTCCAGGTGTAGTTCGCCCATGCCGGAGATTATGGTCTGGCCGGTCTCGTCGTTGACGGTGACCAAGAAGGTGGGGTCCTCGTCAGATAGTTTACGTAGCGCGTCGGACAGGCGGTCTTGATCGGCCTTGGTATTGGGTTCCACGGCCACTGACACAACGGGTTTGGGGAACTTGGGCGGTTCCAGGATCACCCCTCCTTCCAGCATCCCGATGGTGTCACCAGTGAAGGTGTTCTTCAGTCCGATGGCGGCGCAGATGTTTCCGGCCGTAACCTCTTCCAGTTCCTCCCTCGAGTTGGCGTGCATCCGGAGCAAGCGTCCCATGCGTTCCCGGTGGTTCTTGGTGACATTGTTGACCACGGCCCCGGCCTTAACCGTGCCAGAGTAAACGCGGAGAAACACCAGACGGCCCACATAGGGGTCTGTGGCCACTTTGAAAGCCAGAGCGGCCAGCGGTTCTGACGGGTCGGGGTTCCGGATTTCAATCTCATTGGTGCGGGGGTTTACGCCTTCCACGGGAGGCACGTCGGCGGGGGAGGGAAGTAGATCGATGATGGCGTCCAACAGGTTGTGTATGCCCTTGGCGAACATGGCGCTGCCGCACAGCACCGGCACCAACTTCTGGTCAATGGTGGCCTGCCTCAGGGCTTTCTGCAGCTCTTCGGGAGTGATCTCCTCGCCTTCCAGGTATTTAATGAGAAGAACTTCGTCGGTCTCAGCGATCTTCTCGATCATCGCTTGGCGGTACTGTTGGTACTGTTCCTCCA
>JADFNR010000169.1 GCA_022563275.1 Chloroflexota bacterium
GTGAACTGGTGGTGGTCATCGGAAAGACCTGCCGCAACGTCACCGAGGAGCAGGCCCTGGACTATGTGCTCGGCTACAGCATCGGCAACGATGTCAGCGAACGCACCTGGCAGCGGGGCGACCGGACCATGTGGCGGGCCAAGAACACCGACACTTTCAAGCCCATGGGGCCTTGGATCGTTACCGGCCTGAACCCCGACGACCTGCACGTGGTCATCAAGGTCAACGGCAATATCGTGGGCGAGTACGACGTGGCCACGGCCATCTTCGGCGTGCGCACTTTCATCAGCAAGATGAGCCAGTACCTGACCCTGGTGCCCGGCGATGTGCTGTGGATGGGCACCGACGGGGCCACCGAGAACATGAAGGACGGCGACGTCTGCACCATCTCCATAACCGATATCGGCACCCTGACCAACAAGGTCAACTGGCAGAAGTAGCCGGCACAGCCGGGTTTCCATGGGGTTGCAGTAATGGCATCCCGATGGAATCGGGACCGTGCCTTTACGTGGTTACCCCGTGTGCCTCGGGGTAAATCATCCCATCGGTGTTCTTGATCCCCTCTGCGGCAGCGCATCCCCATGGAAACGGGGCTGTGCCTCTACTTCTCCAATCCGATGCCGGTCTCGGCGGACCAGGCTTGGAGCCCGCGGCGGTAGGCCAATGCGCCCATTGGCATGATCACGCACTGCATGGCCTCCAGCACCTCCATGGGCGTGGCGCCCTCTCTCATAGCCACACGGATGTGGGCTTGGATCTGGTCGATGTCTGCCCGGAGCGCCGTTTCCACCGCCACCTGCAGCAGTTCCTTTGTCTTCCGGTCCAACAACCGTTGTCCGGTGTAGGTCGCGTCGATGAACTGGTTGTAGCTCGTTACCCAATCCATGTCCACTTCCGCCATGATGCGGTGCATCTCCAGGGTATAACCCCTGGCTTCCGTGATCTGTTTCAGCATTTCCTCTTTGTCGTCTGACGCCATCGTTTTGCTCCTCGCTTAGTCTCGTTTAAAGTTCGGTGGGCGCATTGTAATCTCTGCAAGGCGGCGCCACCAGCAGGCCGGTAACGCCGGATAGAGCCGTGATACAATTCGCCGGTGCCGCCGGGGCACGCCCATTCAGGCTGTTGGAGGCACCCCACCACGGAGTCAAAGTTCACACCTGAGAATTTCCAGCGGGAGGACGAAGAGGACGACGGAGTCTTCTATCAGTCTCCCCGCCTGGTGGTGCACATCGACGAAGGGGCAATCGCGGCTGTGGGGCGTCTGTTCAAGGAACAAATCCCCGAAAACTCTGAAGTTCTGGACCTGATGAGTAGTTGGCGGTCCCATTGGCCTGAGGGCCACCCCAAGAAACGCATGGCCGGTTTGGGCTTAAACCGGGTCGAGATGCAGGAGAACCCCGACCTGGAAGAAATCCTTGTTCATAACGTGAACGCAGATCCTATCCTGCCATTCGACGACGAATCCTTCGATGCAGTGGTCATCACCGTTTCGGCCCAGTACCTGACCAAGCCCGTAGAGACATTTGCCCAGGTGAACCGTATCTTGCGGCCGGGCGGAGTCTTCATCGTTAGCTTCTCCAACCGGATGTTTCCCACCAAGGCGGTGCTGGTCTGGCGCAACTCCACCGACCGGGGACGGGTGGACCTGGTGGGCACCTACATGGAGGCAGCCGGGAACTTCGAGGACATCCAGGCTTCCTTCATCAACCAAGAAAACAGCCCGCCCGACGACCCCGTGTTCGCCGTTTTCAGCCGCAAGTCCCGTCCTGCTTAGGTCTCGCTGTCCCTTCCCTCTCGCAAGGGGGAAGGTTAGGATGGGGGACACTCTTCTCCCGCGACCTGGGAATTCCTTAATTGCCAACCGGTTCAACCGACGGCTGCACGGTCCTGGCGCTGCCCTGCGGCAACGGACTGGGCGGCGTGGCGGTCAGGACTATCACCGCGGCGAAGGCCACCAGGATTCCGAAGATGGTGAACGGCGTCTTGTAACCGCCGGTTGCATCGAACATGAACCCGGCGATGATTGGCCCCAGGGCCTGGCCGCCGATCTGAAAGGGCAACGTCAGCCCCCGGATGCTCCCCAGGTGCAACCTTCCGTAGTAGTCGGCCCAGGTGAGCCGCAGCAGCAGATGCACCCCGCCAACGCCGACCCCCAGCAGAAAACCCATGGGTATTCCCGTGGACAATGAACCGCTGATCCCGGTGCCGATGGCCCCCACGGCCATGGTGGCCGCCGCTGCCGACAATAAGAACCGGAGGGGGACGCGCCTGGCCAATAGCGACCAGAACAGCCCGCCGGGCACCTGTCCAAAGGCGAACGTGCTGGCCGTTAATGCCGCCAGGTGCGTGGGCACGCCCTGGCCGATGTAATGGGGCACCTGGTGCAGGCTTACGCCCGCCTGGACCACGAAACAGAGCACCGAGAACAGGGACAGCATCCAGAAGGCCCTGGTGGATAATGCCTGACGTACCGTGTAGTTGGATTCGGTGTAACGGGCCGGAGGCGGCTCGCCGCTCTTTGGAAGTCCGTCGTCAGTTTCAGGTTGGCGGTCCCGCTCTGGGTCGGCCTCCAGTCCCATATCCTCGGGCCGCCGCGCCATCAACAGCAACACCGGGATCACGCCGGTGCTGATGGTGAAGATTCCCAGGGCCAGCCACGCCGTCCTCCAGCCCCAGCCGTTGATCAGGACCTGGACGATGACGGGAAATATGGTGAGCCCGATGCCCTGAATGATCCCCATATAGGCCAGCGCTAAGGGCCTGCGGCGGATGAACCAGTTGCTGACCGCGGTTGAGGTGCCCAGCTCCAGGGGACTGGAGAACACCGCCCGGCCTGGAACGTACAGCGCGTAGAAGGACCAGACCGGAGCGGTTAGGGAGAGCCCGATGGCGCACAATCCCACCACCGCCGAGGAGGCCGAGAGCATCGCACCCGAGCCGTACCGGTCCACCAATCTCCCAGCGAAGGGTGAGACGATGAGCCCAAATAGGGCGCCCAAGCTGACGGCGCCGGAGAACTGCCCCCGGGACCAACCGAACTCGTCGGTCATGGGGACCACGAAGACTGAAAGGGTGGCGACTGCCATCACCGGCCGCGCCCCGAAGCTGGGCACGGAAGCGGCGGCCAAGATCACCCAGCCGTAGTAAACGGGCAACCGCTGCGCCAACCGTGCGCGTATTTCTCCGAAGCTCACCGCGAACCCCAAAGAACGGCACGCCAATCTTGCCGTACCGGAGATTTGACGAGGTTTTTCGCGCCGGTTGTGACGCCGGTTGTGACGATGAAGGTAGGAACCATATAGTCGGCTGACCTAGTCCTGGGGCAGGGGGTCTCCCAATACATGCATCAACCGGTTGGCCCAGCCGAATAGGGACGCTGACAGCACTAGGTCCAGCACCTCGCCCATGCCCAGCCCGTTCTCGACCAACCGCTCGACGTCCGCCTTTTTGGCTTCGGATGGGCACTTTGACAGCTTGGTGGCGAAATCCAATAGCGCTTTTTGGCGGGGGGAGATGTCGGCGTCTTGGCCAGCGTTTTCACTGGATGCGAAGATGCTGTCCATCACGGTCTCGTCCTTGGTCAATTGGTTGTACCGGTCGGCGTGGACGGCGGCGCAGTAGATGCACCGGTTGACCACCGAGGCCGCCACCGCGCCAAACTCGGTCTCGGCCCGGGACAGTCCGCCCCGGCCATACATTATTCCGTTGAAAAGGGGCGTGCGGTGCTGCAGCGTCTCCGGGTCCAGCGCCAAGACCAACGTGTACGCCCCGATCTTGGTGTTGGACACCGTGACTTTCATCGCCGCCAGTTGCTCGTCCGTGGCATTATCCAGTTCAACGGGTGTTACCCGTGGCTGCCAGAACGGAACGGTAGTTGTGAAATCTTTGATCGGCTCGCTCATGCCACCTCCGCCATCAACCTGAGGCCGGCGACCACCCGGATCTGGTAGCTGAGGAAGGCGATAAGTTCCGAGAGCCGGACGATATCCGCATCGTCGAGCCCGGCCGAGCGCAATGCTGATATATCGTCAGCCGTCGCCTCCTTGGGGTTGAGTGTCACCAGGTCCGTGTGCCGGATGATGGCCTTCAACCTGGTGTCGCCGCCGCCGTCAAAACCAGTATCGCTGATGGCCTGGCTGCCCACCCCGAACATTCTTTCATAATGCCGCGTCAGGGCCACTTCGTTGTTCCGCTTGGCTATCCGGCAGGCCAGACCGGCCCGCTCGGAGTGCGTCAGCCCCCCTGGTTGGTTGGGCCGAAGGCACGCCTCATGGGAATTCTCCGTCAGTTCCAGAATGTCGCCGCGAAGGGATAGTACGCCGGCCAAGCGACTGCCGGCGGAGATCCCGGACGCTTTGGCGACTATCGTCTCGAATATATCCAACTTGCCCTCCGTCTTCTGGGAACCCTTTATAGGGAACCGTCGATGACTATGTCCAGCACGGCCGGCTTGCCCGAGGCAAGCGCCCGTTGCACCGCCGGGGCGATCTCGGCCGGGTCGGTGATCCGCTCACCGTGAACGCCCATGCTCGTGGCCATGGCCGCGATGTCGAAAGGCGTTGGGAAATCCGAGTAGGGGAGG
>JADFNR010000060.1 GCA_022563275.1 Chloroflexota bacterium
ACCTCTGTTCCGACGCTCTGGCCATGAACAGCACCCCGGCAGAGGGCGCGGCTGAAGCCATCGGCGAAGAACTCCGGGAGACTCTGGGAGCCGCCGCGGTCCCTGAGCCCGAGCCGGAACCGGAGCCTGACGATTCTTTGAACGTCAATGAAGTCCTCTTCAGCTTCATGAGCGAGATTGACAAACTAGGCGAGCTGTCGCGGCTGCTGGGCCGGCTGAGGTTCGCCGTTGATGGGGCGGACCATTCGGAAGCGGACGAGGTCGGCGCGGAGATCACTGTGCTGGCCCGCCACCTGCCCGAGAATTTCAAGGTGCGCGACCTCCTGAACGTGGCCAAGGATAACTCGGAACGGAGCTCGCAACTGGCCAAACTCTACATCGACCGTTGCTTCAGGCTCTCCTCCGGAGACGCCGGGGCGGCAATCGAACTGGATGCCCAGATCCAGATGTTGATGGACCAGGACTAGCAAGTCCGGCTCTCCAGACCAGTCTAACGGGAGGAACACGACAGGTTGGCTTACCTCTCCCGATTGCGGCTGACGAATTTTCGCAACCTTGTTCACCTGGATGTTGGCTTGTCTCCCGGTGTGACGGTCTACTACGGCCCCAACGCCCAGGGCAAAACCACGCTGCTTGAAGCTGTCTATCTGCTCTGTATCGCCAGGTCTTTCCGGGCCGAGAACGAGCGTGAAGTGGTCAACTTCGACGCAGCCAAAGCCGGTGAGCAAGCGTTGGTAGACGGGACCATCGAGAAAAACGGCCAGCGGCTCCGCGTGATAATCGGCTACCAGCCAACACAACGCATGGGCCAAGACACCAACGGCCTGACCTATAACGTCCGGAAGGAGATTCGGGTCAACCGGCTCAGACGCACTGCGGGGGAGTTGATCGGCGAGGTGAACGCCGTTCTGTTCAGTGCCGCGGACATCGAATTGGTCCATGGGCCGCCGTCGGGCCGCAGGCGTTTCTTGGATATCCTCTTGTCCCAGGCCGACCCGGTCTATCTCAAGGGCCTGCAGCGGTATCAGCGGGTGGTGCAGCAGCGGAACCAATTGCTGCGGCTGATCAGGGAAGGCCGTGCCCAGGGCGACGAGCTTGCCTACTGGGATGACGAGCTGGTCCGGGAAGGCGCCCAGATCACCTGGCGAAGATATGAAGCCATGCGGAAGCTCACGGTGGCCTGCGTGCGCCACCACGAGGACCTGAGCGGCCCAGAGGAGACGCTGGAAGTAGAGTACCGGCCAAGCGTGGCCCTGGCGGGCAGTGTGAGCGAGGTCGAGGACAATTTCCGGGAAGCGTTGGCCGCCGCGGCCCACCGGGAGCGGGCCCGGCCAATGACGGCGGTGGGGCCCCACCGGGACGACTTCAGCCTGAACATCGACGGGGTGGACATGGGCGTGTTCGCGTCCCGGGGTCAAGCGCGCACCCTTGCGCTGGCGCTGCGGTTGGCCGAGGCGGAGTTTCTGGCATCGGTGCGCGGCGAGGCGCCGTTGGTGTTGTTCGATGATGCATTGTCGGAGATGGACAGCTCCCGCAGGCACCGGCTGCTGGAGAAGGCCACGCAGTACGAACAGGTCCTGATCACCACCACCGACTTGGACCAGGTTAACGATTTCTTCGGCGCAGGGGCCAACTATCTCTATGTCTCCAACGGAGAAGTCTGGCCCTCAGACAAGGACGGGAATGTGGGAGACAGGCCAGTGTCGGGCCAAGACGCCGGTGAAGAAGCAGGCAAGGCTATCGACGAATCGGCGTGACCGGTGTATACATCATGCAAAGATGGGCCGGAATAAATGAGACTAGGGTGAGGGTTGGATAGTAGATGGCGGTGACCAAAGAAACATTGGACGAGATCGCGCTTTCGCGGGCCGAATACGACCTGATCGTCGAGCGGTTGGACCGAGAGCCCAACCCCGTCGAATTGGGCATGTTTGGGGCGCTCTGGAGCGAACACTGCGGCTACAAGCACTCCCGGCCGTTGCTGCGGTTGTTCAGTCAGAAGTCCGACCGGGTCCTGTCCCAGACCGGCGCGGAGAACGCCGGTGCGGTGGATATCGGCGATGGCTTGGCGGTGGTGTTCAAGGTCGAGTCCCATAACCATCCCTCCGCTGTTGAACCACTGCAGGGAGCTGCCACCGGCGTGGGCGGCATCGTCCGGGACATCCTGGCCATGGGCGCCCGGCCCATCGCCCTGCTCAACTCCCTCCGGTTCGGACCTCTAGACGAACCACAGAATAAGTACCTGTTCGACGGCGTTGTGGGCGGCATCTCGTGGTACGGCAACTGTATCGGCGTGCCCGACGTGGCCGGTGAGATTTGTTTCGATGAGTCCTACTCCCAGAATCCCTTGGTGAACGCCATGTGCGTGGGGTTGGTCCGGGCCGACAGCATCGCCACCTCAGCGGCCAGCGAGGTGGGCAACGTTTTGCTGCTGGTGGGCGCCGGCACCGGGCGAGACGGCATCCACGGGGCATCTGGATTGGCGTCCCGCACCTTTGAAGAAGAGGTGGAGCTGCGTCCCACGGTCCAGGTGGGCAACCCGTTCCTGGAAAAGGTGCTAATAGAGGCTTGCCTGGAGGCGCTGGACACCGGTCTGGTGAACGCAATCCAAGACCTGGGCGCGGCGGGATTGACCAGCGCGGCCGTGGAGTCAGCGGCCAGCGGCGGCCGGGGCATCCGTCTGGATATCTCCCAGGTCCACCAGCGGGAACAGGGCATGAGCCCCTACGAGGTGATGCTCTCGGAGTCTCAGGAGCGGATGTTGTTGGTGGTGGCGCCGGCGAACGTCCCCGCCATCAGGGCCGTCTTCGATAAATGGGACGTGACTTGCCGTGAGATCGGCCACGTTATCGCCGAGCAGCTTGCGCAAGTAGCCGTCGGGCCGGACCTGGTGGCCGACCTGCCCATCGGTCCTCTTTCGGAAGCGCCGCAATACCGTTTGAAAGGGAAGCCGTCCGATGAAGATATCCGACGTCTTCATCTAGAGTTGGACTCTGTGCCGCTGCCCTCGGAGGGGCCGGAAGGAACGCTGCTGCGCCTCCTGGCGGCGCCCAACATCGCCAACAAAGAGGGAGTCTACCGGCAGTATGACTACCAGGTCCAGACCAACACCGTGGTGGGTCCGGGGAGTGACGCGGCGGTCCTGAGGGTGAAGGGGACGAAGAAAGCCATCGCTTTGACCATCGACGGCAACGGGCGTTTCTGCCGGTTGGACCCGTTCCAGGGAGGTCAGATCGTGGTTGCCGAGGTCTGCCGGAACCTGAGTTGTTCCGGAGCCTTGCCCTTGGCGGTGACCGATTGCCTCAACTTTGGCAATCCGGAGCGGCCCGAAATCTACCACCAACTGGAGCAGTGCATCCTGGGTATCGCCGAGGCCTGCCGGGTCCTGGAAGTGCCGGTGGTTAGCGGCAATGTGAGCCTGTACAACGAGTCCAGAGGAAAGGCCATCTTCCCCACGCCTGTCGTGGGCGGCTTGGGTCTGTTGGAAGACGCCGCCAAAGCGACCCGGTCGGCCTTTGCCGAAGAAGGAATGTTGGTTTGTTTGTTGGGCGCCAACACCAGCGAAGTTGAAGTCGATGACCTGGCCGGCAGTGAGTACCTGCAGTGGGTCCACGGGCGGGTGGAAGGCAGCCCGAAGATAGATATCGACCTAGAGAAGCGGGTGCAGCAGGTCTGCCGCGATGCCATCGACCGGGGCCTGATCACATCAGCCCACGATTGCTCGGAAGGCGGCCTGGCGGTGGCCCTGGCCGAATGCGCCATCCAAGGCGGAATCGGCTTCAACGGCGATTTTCCTGTCCCCGGCCGTTGGGACGCCGCCCTGTTTGGAGAACGGCAGTCGCGCATCGTCGTCGGTCTGCCCGAGAACCATTGGAACGCCCTGGCTGCCCTGGCCTCAGACTTGGGGGTGCCAGTCGTAAAACTGGGGTATACTGGGGGCGACCGCTTCCATCTCAGCGGGCAGGTGGACCTGCCCATCTCGCAGATCAGGGATGTGTGGAACAAAGGTCTGGAGGCAGCCGGTGGATAGCGCACCACTCCGCGTTCTGTTTCTGACCCCCTATTTCCGGCCCTATCTGGGGGGTATCGAAAGGGCGATAGAGCAGCTATCGTTCCAGATGCAGCAGTCGTCCGCCATCGAAGCCGTTGGCGTCCTCACGACCAAATACTCCTTCCCCCGGCTTCCCCAACCGACCTGGGCTGACAGGGAAACTACCCCTGAGGGCATCTCCATCTACCGGCTCTCCGGATTCCCCCGCCGGTCCATCCCGCTCTACTCGGTCCCTTTGGTCTGGTTCTCGCCGCTGCGTCTGAAGAAATATCTGGACGAATTCAGGCCCGACGTGATTCATTTCGTGGGAGACGGCTGGTTCTGGGGCCACCTATGGGCGTGGTTCTGGTACCGGGGCCGGGCCCGGTTCGTGTTCACCCCTTCCTACCATACCCTGCCAATCAGCAGGTGGTGGCTGAAACCCATCAACGCCTTCCTGTGCCGCGTCGCTGACCGGGTGGTGGCGTTGACCAGCCTCGAGGCGAAGGGTGTCCACCGGGCCTACCTGGCGCCCAAAGACAAATTGGGGGTGATCGGCTGGGGCGCTTCTATTGAAGGACCTCGAAACCCGGCCGAGGCAAAAGGCGCACCGGTCCCAGAGCAAGGCCAGCCCCAACTGGCAGAGGACCGGGGAGGCGAAGCTGAATCCAAGCCCCTGACGGTCCTTTGCGTCGGGCGGTTGGGGGACCATAAAGGCCAGCTATGGCTGCTGGATACCTACCTACAGGCCCGTGCCGAGTTCAAGCATCCGGTACGCATGGTCCTGGTGGGCCGGGACGAGGGCGGCGCTGCCGGCATCGAGAAATACATCGCTCAGCACAATCTTCAGGGAGAGGTGGTCGTGACCGGCGAAGTGTCAGATGGCGAGCTGGACCAATGGTACGCCGAAGCCGACCTGTTCACTCTTTTCTCCCGCTACGAGGCGTTTGGCCTGGTGTTCTTGGAGGCCATGGTCCACGGCGTCCCGGTGTTGACCCACGATGTTGGCGCCAACCGGGAGGTGCTGCAGCAGGGAGCGGTCGTGGGCCCCAGGTTCGACAGAGAAGCGGCTACCAGGGAGTTGATACGCCTGGTGAACGATGACACAGCCCGGCGGGAACTGGGACGTGAAGCCCAGCGGTACGCCCTTGCTGAGTTCACGTGGCCGGCGGTCGCCAAGAAGTATCTGGATATTTATCAACAGACCCGCACCGCGGCCTGATTCCCGGCCCGGTTTCGAGGAGTAGCATTTGGACCGAGAAGCGCTGGAAGAAGGCGCACGCAAGATACTGCTGACCAATCTGCGCCAGGGAGTGGCCGATTGGAACGGCCAGAAGTACAGCTTTGTCTGTCCATCGTTGACTGGGTATCCCTTCCAGTGGTTCTGGGACTCGTGCTTCCACGCCATCGCCTTGATTCACCTTGACCAAGATCAGGCGAAAGCTGAACTTAGGACGTTGATGAGCGGCGCCCTGCCCGACGGCTTCATGCCCCACATCATCTTCTGGGAGATGGAGAAACAGCCCGACTTCCTGAGCCGGAACATCGTTGGCCAGACCGACCCCCATTACAGCTCCACCATGCAGCCGCCCATCATCGCCTACGCCGTGGAACGGGTGTACCGGGCCACCGGCGATGAGGACTTCCGGGATGCGGCCCTGCCGGTGTTGACCGGTTTCTACCGTTGGCTCCGAAATACCAGGGACCCCGATGACGACGGGCTGATCGCGGTGATTCAGCCGGAGGAAGCGGGGACGGACTGTTCTCCCAAGTACGACGAAGCCCTTGGGCTAACCGAACTTTCCAATCAGGGGTTCATCGCCGCCTTGAAGGAGATATACCGGGCCTACGAGCCGCTGCGGGGCGACGACCAAAAGATTCTGGCCGCTGACCTTTTTCATGTCGAGGACGTCCTGGTGAACTCGATCTATGCCTTTGGGATGCGCTCCTTGGCTCGTCTGCTGGAAGAATCCGGGGATTCGACGCAGGCGGAGGAGTTCAACCGCGAGGCTGACCGCACCAGAGACGCCCTGCTGGAGAAGTGCTGGGACGAGGAAGCCGGGGCGTTTTTCGACCTTTCGGGCGTCGCTGAAAAGCCGGTGCGGGTCGTGACCATCAGTTCCTTGATGCCCCTGATATTGGACGACCTCCCCAGGCCCATCGTGGAGCGGCTGGTCAAAGACTGGGTGTCTTCGCCCGACCATTTTTGGACTCCCTATCCGCTGCCCTCCGTTCCGGCCTCGGACCCCAAGTTCATGCCCGGCAATCCCAGGGGGTTCATCTGGCGCGGCCCCTCGTGGATCAACACCAATTGGTTCTTGTCCCACGCCCTGCGGGGCCACGGCTACCCGGAGCTGGCCGACACCATCGTGGCCAAGAGTCATGAGTGCATCGAAAAATCGGGTTTCAGAGAGTATTACCACCCATTTACCGCCGAAGGGTTGGGCGCCCGGGACTTTGGCTGGTCCACGTTGATTCTGGATATGTGAGACCCGGCGGCCAAGTCCCGTCCACCGGTTATATCGAGGGCAACGTCAGAGGCCGGTGGGACTGGGGAATCAAGTGGATAGGGGGCGTTGAAGTTCGAAAGACCCAGGCAGTGATCAGGGGCTGGTGCTTCGTGGCAGCGTCCCTTTACCTCGTGGTGTTGCTGGTTGTTGTGGCGGTCTTGATCGGACGGGACACAATGCACCAGTCGCAGCACAGTTGGGGAGAAAACTTGATCGGTCCAGCTGTCGTGATCTTTCAGTTATCAGCGCTGAGCCTATTTGGTTGGGGGCTGGTCGTTTGGAGTCCAGCATTGGCATGGAAAGTGCGTCTGTCGGCGTGGCTGATGTTGTTCGCAGGGTTGATTCCCATGGTTAGTTTTTCGATTTTTCTAGCGCCGCTTTTGATGTCGATGGCACCGGCCTTGTGGCCCTGGCGCGAGTTAAAAAGGCGAATAGAAACCTAAAAAAGCGTCCGCCAAAGGCGGACGCTTTTTTGTGGCTCGATTTAATTTGCGGCTGAGGTCGGTCTAGTTTCGGCGGGGCCTGCTGAAGAGCCGGGACATGAAACCGGTCTCGACGCGGCGCTCGGCAGCCGCTTTGCCCGATTGATATTCGTCGTCATCGTCGTCGTAATCAGGGTATTCGGGTGAATCCGAGGTGTCCACCGCGGCGGCGGTCTCCATCGTTTCCATGGTTTCCGTGGTTTCCGTGGTTTCCGTGATTGCAGGGCTTTCCGAAGGTTCTTCCTGGTCATCGGAAGGGAGACTTTCCTCACTGACCGGCGGGGCTACGTCGCCGGAACGGGCGGCGACAGCCTGCTGCACCAGCGGGTGGTCATGGTTCAGGTTGAAGGTGCGGCGGCGGCGGTTCTGCCCGGAGGTTTCATCGCGCCAGGTATGGTTGCCCTTCAAGAAGAACTCCCCGTCGCTAAGGCTGCGCAGTATCTTGCTCACGTAGGTACGGGAACTGGACTGGCCCCAACGTTGGGTGATCTCTGCGTCCCCGGCCTCCAAGCCTTGGCCAAGGGCGTCGCAGATCTCGGAGACTAGGAAGTTGAAGGCGACGTGACTGACGCCCTCCTGGTGTTCCAAGGTATTGGCCATGAAGATCAGGTCTGAGACGCGGTCTGCCAACAGGCCATCGTCCGGGTCCGTGGGCATGCCCAAGGTGCTGATCGCGTCTTGGAGCGCCTGGCCCAACTCCTGGTTGCCGCCAAAGGCGGAAGCGGCAGCGGAAGAATCGCCGGGCCCGTAGGCGTACTGCGGCTGGTCATCTTGGTCGTGCTGACCGTTGGTAGCGATCGCCGGGGTGGGTTCGTGGGTTGGTTCATGGTCAGTCTCGGTGTCCTCGACAACCGATGAATCGTCGATCTGGGGGCTGACCGGTTTTGCTTCTTGCTGTCTCGAGCGGGGAAGCCGGCCCCGGCGGCGTCCTGGCCGGGAACTGGGGCTGGAGAAGGTGGCTTCGGTGGCGCCCTCGGGGATCTCCTCGTCGGCCATGATCGCCCAGTCGACCAGTCCGGCGGTGATCAACCGGACATTGCCGTCTTGCGCCACACGGGCCATCAGGCGTTTGAACCCGGAGTAGCCCAGTTTCTTTTCGTCGAAGTCGGCATAGCGGCGCACCAGGCGCTGTTTGATGGAGGTCAATAGCGGGTTTCCGCCCGCCTTGCGCTCATCCCGGATGATCTCTTCAATGGCCCGGATGATGTCCTGCAGGTCTCCGGCCGAGGTGCGGTCAGGGGCGGTCTCGGCGGCGGGCACGCTGGGGGCGGCGGGCTCGGGAGTTACCACGGGGTCAACGTCTATATCGTAGAGCACCAGCGTGTCCACCTGGTCGGCCAGACGGCGGGAGGTGCTCCAAGAGATGCCGATGACGACCACGTGTTTGCCCATGGTCCGGAGGGCGTTGACCACGTGGATGAAATCGGAATCGCCGGAGACCAGCACGTAGGTCCCGATGTTGGGGTACGAGTGGGCGATCTCGATGCAGTCGGCGGTCATCTTGACGTCGACGCTGTTCTTGATGCGGCCGGTGCGGATGCCGTTGGCGTTGGTGGCGCCGGGAGATGGGAGCCTGGTGGGCACGAACACCGGTTCGATGCCGGCGGCGTAGAGGGAGGGAGGGTCGTTGAGAAACTGGCTGGCGCCCCGAAGTTCGGGGGCCCTGGTAACCCAGTCCGCGTAAGCCTTGGCAATCACTACGCGTCCGTAGTTGGAGACTTCTTCTTTCAGAGCGGAAACGTTAGGGGTGCGGTGGCCTACGGCCAGACTGATCTTGAAGTTTTCCCAGTCGATGAACAGGGCGACGTCCGCCCCGCGGTTGAGATGGTCCTGCATGCAGTAATACGTCCCGGTGGCCGGTTTCAGGCGCACCTATGTGTGTCATTACCAGTGTAGAGTGCCGCCATGGCGGAGTCAAGAAAGCGCGCGCGTGGTTTGGGCTGGTCGACGAATTTCGCTGGGCTGCCCGGCTTCTTGCCCGGTATCTTGACAATGGAAAGGCTTTCCTAGATTGTACGCCCGTGGGAGATTTGCCAGCTTCTTGGCCAATCACATCACCAAACGTTAGATTCAGAGGTACTACTGATGGCGGAGCGGCCCCCGAGACTTGAAGGCAAAGTGGCGATCGTAACCGGCGCCGGTTCCAGCGGCGAAGGAATAGGCAACGGCAAAGCGGCCTCCATCCTGTTCGCCCGGGAGGGGGCCAAGGTGTTGTTGGTGGACTTCCAAGAAGACCGGGCGCGGGAAACCCTTCAGATGATCCAAGAAGAGGGGGGCATCGCCTCTACGCTCCAGGGCGACATGACCAAGCTCGAGGACTGCGAGCGCATGGCCCAGGCAGCCATGGAACGCTATGGCCGGGTGGATATCCTGGACAACAACGTGGGCATCTCCCAGCGGGGCACGGTGGTGGAGGTCAGTGAAGAGGACTGGGACAAGGTGATGACGGTCAACTTGAAGACCATCATGCTGGCCAGTAAGGCCACCATTCCCCACATCATCGCCAGCGGCGGCGGCGGGGCAATCATCAACATTGCGTCGATCGCTGGACTGCGGGCCCACAGCAGCACACCCTACACTGCGTCTAAGGCCGGTGTTATCGGGTTGACCTTCTCCATGGCCGCCGACCACGCGGCAGACAACATCCGGGTCAACGCGATCGCACCGGGCTTGGTCTACACGCCCATGGTGGCCCCGCGCATGGATGACGACCTGCGGCAGTCCCGCGCCGACGCTGCTCCTCTGAAGACCGAGGGCACCGGCTGGGACGTGGGGTACGCCGCGCTCTTTCTGGCCAGTGACGAGGCCCGGTGGATCACCGGCATCTGCCTGCCGGTGGACGCCGGCCTGACCGCGGTCCACCCCGGCACTTTCACGCCCATGAGCCAGCAAACAAAGTATTAAGGAGACGTCCCTGACCCCAACTATCTCCCGCGCCGGGAGAGGGTTCAATTTTCTCCTCTCTAGGAGGACGGAGCCCCTTCCCCCGCGCACGGGGGAAGGTTGGGATGGGGGCGCACCGTCTTAGCACAAACAAAACCCAACCCAAGGAGCCCAAACTATGCGCCTTGAAGGAAAAGTAGCCCTGATCAGCGGCGGGAGCCGGGGCATGGGCGCCGTTGAAGCGGCGTTATTCGCCAGAGAGGGGGCCAAGGTCGTGGTGGGGGACTTGCTGGAGGAGGAAGGCCGGGCCGTCGCCGAGCAGATCGCCAACGATGGCGGGGACGCCGTCTTCGTGCGCTTGGACGTGACCAGCGAAACGGACTGGGCGGCTGCGGTCAAGGAGGCGGTGGACCGTTATGGCAAATTGGACGTGCTGGTGAACAACGCGGGTGTCAGCGCCCGAGGTTCCATCGAAGAGACCACCGTCGCGGACTGGGACCGGGTGATGGACATCAACGCCAAGGGGGTGTTCCTGGGCGCCCGCGCCGCCATCCCGGAGATGCGGAAGGCCGGCGGCGGCTCCATCATCAACATATCATCCCAATTGGGCCTGGTGGGCATGAAGGAAAGCAGCCCCCAGTACCAGGCGTCCAAGGGAGCGGTCAGGCTGTTCACCAAGTCGGCGGCCATCCAGTACGCAGCTGAGGGCATCCGGGTCAATTCCGTCCACCCCGGCCCCATCGTGACTCCCATGACCGAGGCGCGGCGGTCCGACGCGGCGGTGCGGCAGGTGATGCTTTCCCGCATCCCCCTGGGCCGGTACGGCGAGTCCGAGGACGTGGCCTATGGGGTCTTGTACCTGGCCTCCGACGAGTCGTCCTTCGTCACCGGCAGCGAGCTGGTCATCGACGGCGGTTGGACGGCGCAATAACGCTGGCTAAATCCGCTGGTCCTGAGTTCGTCGAAGGACCGGTGTCAATCCGGGTTTAGATGAAGGGAAATACGGTCTACTCGAAGCGGTGGTTCGACGGGTCCGACTTATCGAGACCCTCGACCCTGGTCGGGGCTCACCACGAACGGAAATAGCCCCTGTTGCAATGCCGAATCCGTTCGTCCTGAGCTTGTCGAAGGACCGGCGTCGGTCAAGCTCATGGTGGGAATGACCTCACGATACCAGTGGTTCGACGGGTCCGACTTATCGAGACCCTCGACCCTGGTCGGGGCTCACCACGAGCGGGCACAAAGCAAGCGCGGCCCGAAAGCGCAATAACACCGGTCAACAGGAAGTATTTGGGTCCAGGCTCAGCCTGGCTGGCTAGGGGGTTAATAGGATCTTGCCCACGGTTTCCCGGCCCTCCAGTTGGCGGTGGGCTTCTGACGCTTCAGACAGGGGCAGGGTCAGGCCGATGTGCAGCTTTAGCTCGCCGGACTGCACCCATCCCAGGACCTCCTGGGCCCGCTGGAGCAGTTCGCCGCGGGTGGCGGTGTAATCCCCCAGGCTGGGCCGGGTCAGATAGAGCGAGCCGTTCTGCAATGCGCGGGTATTGGTGTCTGTCACCGCGCCGCCGGCCTGTCCGTACAGGACCATGTACCCACGCCGCCCCAGGCATTTGAAGCCCTTCTCAAAAGTTGTCTGGCCCACGGCGTCCAGAACCATCTTCACGCCTTGGCCATCGGTGGCCTTCCGGATCTCCTCTTCAAAGTCCTGGTGGGTGTAGAGGATCGTCTGGTCGGCCCCGGCCTGCGTGGCCATCTCGGCCTTGGCTTCCGTGGAAACGGTGGTGAATACGTGGACGCCCAAACGCTTCAGCAATTGGATCAAGAGCAGCCCCATCCCGCCGGCCCCGGCGTGGACCAGCACCTGGTCGCCGGGGTTGAGCCGGGCGATGCCGAAGACCAGGAAATGGGCGGTCATGCCTTGGAGCAGGGACGCGGAGCCGGTGGCGAAGTCCATGGTGTCCGGTATGCGGACCAGCAGCCACGATGGCACGGCCTGGCGTTCGGCGTAGGAGCCGGTGTGCATGGCGTAGGCCACCCGGTCCCCGATGGCCACTTCGCTCACACCCTCGCCGATGGCGGTTACCACACCGCAGGCTTCCCGTCCTGGTGTCCAGGGAAAACTCGCCGGCGGGTTGGTGCCCTTGCGGCTGGAGACGTCGGTGTAATTGACGCCGATGGACTTAAGGTCGACTACGGCTTGGCCCGGCCCCGGTGTAGGTTCAGGGACATCTTCCAGCTTCAGGACCTCGGGCCCTCCAATCTCATAGGCGCGTATCGCCTTCATGTCTACCTCTTTGTCCGGGTTTTGAGGCAAGGTTACAGCACGGGAACGGGAGAGGGAAGGCGTGGCCCGGGAAGAGGTCGAACCGGAGGCCCGTCTACTTACGGTAAATAGCAAACGGGCCGCAAAATTGAGGGAAGGGGATCCAACAATCTTACGGCCCGGCATGTTGAATGGAGTGGGGTAGAGCGGTTTGCCGTCTGACTTAGTGGACGCCCACCAACTCGGGTTCGACGGAGCGCAGATCGCGGAGCCGCTCCCGCACCACGCGAATCTGCCGGGGGCCCTGTCCAACGATCTCGGCGATCTCCCGCACTTTTTTCCCCTGATCTAGGTGATAGATCACATGTTGGTTCTTGGTCCACCACATTTTTTCGTTGAATCTTGTGGCTGAAACCAAGGGATCTTGGTGACGGGCCGACCGGCGGACCTTGGGCCGTTTGCGGTCTGGGTCTGCTTCGCCGTTTGCCGATGGATCCTGAAAATCCAGCCGGTCCAGTTGTCGTTCAATGGGAGAGGGCTGGGGATAGTAGATGTGGCCACACTGGAAGCAGCTCCATTCATCGACATTAAGCGTCAGGTCGCCGCCGCATTTTCCGCATCCCTTGAATAAGTACAACAATTTGTTCACGCCTCTATCGGGCCGTTGGGGGTATGGTTTCCCAGATTTCGCTGTTGCACCTTCCAGTAAACGCTCTCCGGCGGACTCGGGCTATGACGGGAGGCACACCGCATATGTGAGTCTGGTCACACTGTGTGCAGCCCAGTCTCAGCCAGGACTAAAAACCGCCGGTGGTGGAGCGCGCGCTGCTTCGGAGGGCTTGATTCGCTCGCCCATGGCTGTGCAGCGGTTGAGAAGTTTACTTTGGGGGCCTGGTATGGTTTATTAGACTTCCGATGATCGTGCATTTGGGCCGGCAGATCGATGGCGGTCCACGGCGGATATCTTGGTAACGGTGAGGGAGTAATTGCAGCGATGAATTTTGAGATGATAAAGACGGACCAGGTGGACCGAGTGGCCATCGTGACGTTGAACCGGCCCGAGGTCCTGAATGCCCTCAACCTGCAATTGGTGCGGGAACTGGACGAATTTGTAACCCAGGCTGAGGAGGACGACGGCATTGGCGCCATCGTGATCACCGGCGCCGGCGACCGGGCGTTCTCAGCGGGCGCCGACATCCACGAGAACCGGGAGAATTCAGACGAGGAGCGCGCTGCCGGAGCGGCCGCCCGCGCCGAATACACCTGGCATCTGGCCGCATCCACCAAACCGGTCATCGGCGCCATCAACGGCCTTTGCTATGGCGGCGGCACGGTCATGGCCACCAGCCTGGACTTTCTCTTGGGCAGCGAAAAAAGCAGCTTCCGGTTCTTGGCGGTCAACTATGGACAGTTGAACGCCACCTGGAGCCTGCCGACCATGGTGGGCTGGCCCAAGGCCAAGGAACTGCTCTATAGCGGGCGCGAAGTCTTCGCCGACGAGGCCTACCACATCGGCCTGCTCAACCACCTGGTGCCGTCCGGAGAATTGCTCGACCGGACCGTCGAGGTTGCGGCCGGCATCGCCAAAAACCGGGCCGACGGTGTGGCCAACATCAAATCCCTCTTGATCGAGCATACCGGGGAGGCTCTGGAAACCCAGTTCCGGACGGAGATCGAGGGCCGGAAGGGACGTTTCAAGGGCCTGAGCGTGGAGGACGGGTTCAAGGATTTCCTGGACCGGAAGGGCCGCAAACCCCGAGTCTCCTAGCGGAAAACTCACGCGGCTGCATCTGATGTAGGCCTCCGGTTGATCGCCGGGGGCTTTTCTACTTAACGTGGTAAAGCCTTCCGGTGGATCGCAGGCGGTCTTTTTTGATAAAGCGCGGGAATCTTGTGCCGCCCATTCCGCTGGGGTAGAGTAGTGCCGCTGAACACACGGCGAACTTTCCGCGCCGTTCTGCCGGATATCCGAATTGATCGATCTACTAACCACTAGAAACATGAGACCAGGCGCCCTGTTGTTTCGCTTTGGTCTGCCGGCCGCCGTCTTCCTCGCGGTGATCCTGGCCCCCAACCCCGAAGGGCTGACGGACCAGGGCCAGCGTGCTTTGGCTGTGATGGCCATGGCCGTGGTCCTCTGGGCCACGGAGAGCTTGCACATAGCCGTGACCGGCATGGTGAGTATCGTCCTGCTGGTGCTGGTGAATGCCGTGGACGACATCGACGTGGCGTTGTACGGTTTTTCCCAACCCGTCACCTACTTCTTGTTGGGCATCCTCACCCTGGGACTGGCGGTGCACCAGTCAGGTCTGGCCGAGCGGATGGCCGCCTATATCGTCCGGTTGGCCGGCGGAAGCCCCAAGATGCTGTACGTCCAGATGCTGGCCGCATTTGCCGGGTTGACCTTTGCCCTTCCTTCCGCCAGCACCCGCGGGGTCATCATGGTCCACGTGTATGAACAGGTGTTGGAGCATTGGGGAGTCCAGAAGAGTTCGCCTTTGAACAAAGCGATCATGATCGCCATGGGCGGATTGAACCGGTTGGGTTCAACCGCTCTCTTGGCCGGAGGCATAACCCCGGTGGTGGCGTCGGCCTTGATCGCCGATTTCGGGATGATCGACGATTTCTCCTGGACCAGGTGGTTCATCCTGATGGCCGTGCCTTTTTATCTGATCCTAATCTTCGGCGGGTTAGCCGTGTTCCTGATGTACCGGTCGGGATTCACCCTGCCTGCGGGGGTTGGCGCCGTCGAGATAAAGACGGGCCCGGTCCAGACTAAGGAGATCAAAGCGGGCCTGATCGCTCTAGGCACGGCCTTGCTATGGTTCACCGACTTCGCCCACGGCCTGCCGCCCGTTGTGCCGGCGCTCATCGCCATGACGGTGATCTTACTGCCGGGTGTTGGTCTACTGACTTGGCGCGAATTAGAGACGAACATGGGTTGGTCCAACTTTTTTGTTATCGCGTCGTCTCTGTCATTGGCCAACGCTCTGATCATCAGCGGGGCCGCCGCATGGTTCGCCGATACGCTGGTGGGAAGCGTGGAGGGGCTGCGGGACCACCCCACGCTGATACTGCTGGCCATGTCGGGCGCGGCCGCGGCTGTTAGGGTAGTCATGCCCAATATCTCCGGCTATCTGGCGTTCATCATTCCCGTGGCCATGTCCACCGGCGCGGCGTTGGGGCTTAACCCAGTGGTCTGCGGTCTGGCGGTGGTAGTCGTGGGAGATTCGATAGTTTTCTACCCGGCAAGCGCCACGGGCAGCGTGTTCATCTACCAGCGGGCGGAGATCAAGGCCTCGGAAGTGTTACGGATGGGCATCATCATGACCGTGATCGCTATCGGCGTTCTGTTCACCATAGTCCTGCCCTACTGGAGCCTGGTGGGTGAAAGCCTGACTGGGTGAGGGGGCTGGCCGGTTATGAGGGCGGAGGGTTTTGGCCATGGTTCCGCTAGTCAGCCACGAAAACTTGACAACAAATTTTGGGCAACCCTATACTCAATATTACACAATCGAATATGTATAAAGGCTATGAAGGGGAGTAGTAGTCTTCCAGCGGAGCAAAGCGAGCCGGGTCTGGTGCGAGCCGGCGCTCAGAGCAGAAGAACGAATGGACCCCGGAGCCGCAGGCCGATCTAAGTCCCGATTCTATCGAGGACTAACTAGGCTGTGACGGTTGGACACCGTTAAAGGTCCACGGCACAGGGGCAACAGTAGACCAGGGCCCCTCCCGCCGATCGAGAAGCCGGAAGAACCCCGTCTACATTTTGGGGCGCCGACGGCGAATTAGGGTGGCAACACGATTTGACTCGTCCCTTTGGGGGCGGGTCTTTTTTATTTGGCGTTGCTTCATAGAATCCGGGCCGGGAGCGAAAAACATGGGTGATTGGCGAAGCTGCATCTAGGCAAGCCCTTACCAGATTGACGCGCCCCGATATACGGGGATCAGGAGCAGCAAGATGTACCAACCAACACTGGAAAAAATTAAGGAGATGGCCGGCCGGGGGAACCTGGCGCCGGTCTTCCGATCCATAAACGCGGACCTGGAAACCCCGGTGTCCGCCTACCTAAAGGTGGCCCAAGGGCCATATTCCTTCCTGCTGGAGAGCGTCGAAGGCGGAGAGCGCATCGGCCGTTACAGCTTCATCGGCACCGACCCCTACAAGGTGGTCAAGACGGGCGCCAAAGAGGAATTGGGCGAGATCGACCCCCTGATTCCAGTCCAAGAAGAGATGGACCAGTACCGGTTGGTCCCGGTGGAGGGGCTGCCCGGTTTCCACGGCGGCGCGGTGGGCTACCTGGCCTACGACACCATCCGCTACTTCGAGCCCAGGGTGCCGGAGATGCCCGCCGACCCGGTGGGCGTGCCCGAGTCGGTGTTCATGTTCTGTGACACTCTATTGGTGTTCGATCACGTCCGCCATGACATAAAAGTGGTCAGCCACGTCCACCTGGACGGCGACATCGACCGCTCCTATGCCGAGGCCACCGCCAAGATCGACGAGATGGTCCGCCGCTTGTCCCTACCCCTGGACCTGCCGCCGGAGCTGCAGTCCAACGGGTCTGCGAAGCTGGTCTCGGGAAGTATCGAGTCTAACTTCACCAGGGAGCAGTACGCCAAGATGATCGACAGATGTATCGAGTACATCTACGCAGGGGATATGATTCAGGTGACTTTCTCCCAGCGCTTCTCCCGCCGCACCGAGGCCCACCCCTTCCAGGTCTACCGGTCTCTCCGCAGCATCAACCCTTCGCCGTACATGTATTACTTGAACCTGGACGGCTTTCAGATCGTGGGCGCGGCCATCGAGACGGTGGTTACGGTCCATAACGGCCGGGCCGCCACCCATCCCATCGCCGGGACCAGGCCCAGGGGCGCCACACCCGCAGAAGACGAGGCCAATGAGGCGGAGTTAAAGACCAGCGAGAAGCAGCGCGCCGAACACATCATGTTGGTCGATCTGGGCCGCAACGACATCGGCCGGGTCAGCAAGCCCGGCACCGTCTCGGTCACCCAACTCATGGACGTGGAGAAGTTCTCCCACGTGATGCACCTCGTCTCCCACGTGGAGGGGGACCTTCGACCTGAGATGACCCCCTACGACGCTCTGCGGTCCTGCTTCCCGGCGGGCACCGTGTCCGGTGCGCCCAAGATACGGGCCATGGAGATTATCGCCGAGCTGGAGGGCGAAAAACGGGGCCCCTACGGCGGCGCTGTTGGTTACTTCAGCTACTCAGGCGACATGGACACGGCATTGGTTCTCCGCACCGGGATCTACAAGGACGGCGTGATGTACGTTCAAGCGGGCGGCGGTATCGTGGCCGACAGCACCGGCGAGGACGAGTACATGGAGACCCTGCACAAGGCCGGCGCCCTCATGCGCGCCATCGACCTGGCTGAGGGTCAAGAATAGAGGACCGCCACTTAAAAACAGGAGATGACAACGGGAAGCTGTCGCGCAAGGTGGCCTACGCCCAAGACCCCGACGGCAATTGGCTGGAGTTCGTGGAGGTCTTCTAGTTCCAGCCAAACGAAGCCGAGGAAGAAAACCATGATTTTGATGATCGACAACTACGATAGCTTCACCTACAACCTGTACCAATACCTGTCCGAGTTGGGCGCCGAGGTTGAGGTGGCCCGCAACGACAAGATATCTGTGGAAGAGATTCAGGATATGTCGCCGGAGGGGATAATCATATCTCCGGGGCCGTCCACGCCTTTGGAAGCGGGAATCTCCAACGACGTGATCCGCCACTTCGGCCCCAAGACTCCCACCTTGGGTGTCTGCCTGGGCCATCAGTGCATCGGCTACGTCTACGGCGCCAAGGTGGGCCAAGCGGGCGAGATTCGCCACGGCAAGACCTCGATGGTGGACCACAAGGGCGCCGGGGTGCTGGCGGGGCTGCCCAACCCCTTCGAGGCCATCCGTTACCACTCGTTGGTGGTCTATCCGGAGACCATTCCAGACACCCTCGAGATTACCGCCACGACCGGCGACGGTCTGGTTATGGGGCTGCGGCACAAAGAATATCCTGTCGAAGGCGTTCAGTTCCATCCAGAGTCCATCTTGACGCCTGATGGGAAACACCTGCTGCAGAACTTCATTGACCACGTGAGTGCGGCGGCAACGGTCTAAAATGGTGTTCTGGCGGAGTCAAAAAAGGAGCTGATCAGTTGGATATCAGGGAAGCGATAGACATCGTCGTCTCCGGTGATTCGCTGTCCATGGATGACGCCGCGTCGGTCATGCGGCAGATCATGTCGGGCGAGGCGACGCAGGCCCAATTGGGGTCGTTCTTGACCGCGCTCCGGCTCAAGGGCGAGACCACCGAAGAGATCGCCGGCATGGCCACGGTCATGCGGGAGTTCTCACTGCGGGTCAACGTAGACGGCATGCTGGTCGACTCGGTGGGCACCGGTGGCGACGGTCTGAACACCTTCAACATCTCCACCGCGGCGGCGTTCGTCGCCGCCGGTGCCGGGCTGAAAGTGGCCAAGCACGGCAACCGGGCTGCCTCTGGCTCCTGCGGCAGCGCCGACGTGCTGGAAGAATTGGGCGTACGAATAGAGCTTCCGCCCGAAGGCGTGGAGCGGTGCATCGAAGAGAGCGGCATCGGGTTCATGTTTGCCCAGGCGTTCCATCCGTCCATGCGCCACGCCGGACCGGTCCGCCGGGAGATCGGCATCCGGACCGTGTTCAACATCCTGGGGCCGTTGACCAACCCGGCGGGAGCGCAGTCGATGCTGGTGGGCGTGGCCTTTCTCGAACTGGGCGGGAAGATGGCGGAGGTGTTGCGCCTGCTGGACACCCACCACTCGATCGTCGTCCACGGCGAAGGCGGCCTGGACGAGATGACCCTCTCCGGTGACACCTCAATGTGGGAGGTTGCCGGGGGCAAAGTGAGGAACTGGACGTTGTCCGTTGCCGACACCGGGCTACCGGTCACCCCCATCGAGGCGGTCCGGGGCGGCGACAAAGCGGCCAACGCGTCAACTATGCGGGCGTTGCTGGGCGGCGAGGGCGGCCCCGTGCGCGATTACGTGTTGCTCAACAGCGCTGGGGTGCTGCTGGTGGGAGACCTGGTCTCCAACATCCGCGACGGCGTGCAATTGGCCGCCCAGGCCATCGACAGCGGCGCGGCCAAGGATTGCATGGAGTCAATGATCGAAGTCAGCCAGGCTGGCTGAGCGATTCATGAAACCCGTCCGATTTACACAGCACGCCTTGGACAAACTCGAGTTGTTACGGCAGTGGGGATTCGATATCGCCGGCGAAAAGATTATCTCCGACTTGGCCCACCGTCATGAGTCATTGCCGGGGTACCGAGGACGCTCCATCGCCCGTCTTCAACTGGATGAAGAGCATATCTTACGGGTAGTATATGAGGGGAATAGCGAAGTGGTTGTTATCACCATGTATCCAGCGCGACAGGACCGTTATGAAGATTAGATACAACCGGGAAGTCGATATCCTGACCATTCAGGTGTCCGATACGCCGGCAGACCATGCCGAGGAGTCGGACGGAGTGATTACCCACTTCAGTGTTGCCGGAAAGCCGGTAATGCTGGAGATACAGGGTGGACGGGAATTTCTTCTGAGCTCAATTACCAGCCTGGTCAATGAAGAAGAGATCAGTCTGCCGTAACTATGCCAAACATCCTCGATGAAATAGTCGCCGCAAAACGTGTTGAGTTGGCGGAGAGTAAGGCCCAGGTGTCTCTGTCTGACCTGGAGGCTGCCGCTGCCAGCCAGCCACGGCCCCTCAACCTGTCCGGGGCGTTGCTCGGCGGCGGAGTGCGCCTCATCGCCGAGGTAAAGAAGGCGTCGCCTTCCCGGGGGCTGCTGATGCCGGACTTCGACCACCTGAAGCTCGCCGAGACCTACGCCGACAACGGGGCCGCCGCCATCTCATGCCTCACCGACGCCCGGTTCCAGGGTGAACTGGCCCACTTGCGGCAGATCAAAGAGACTGGGGCTTCCCAGCGTGCGCCGGTTATCCGCAAAGACTTCATCTTTGATCCCTACCAGATCATTGAAACTAGGGCGGCTGGGGCCGACGCGCTGCTGCTCATCGTAGCCATCCTTGAGCCAGCCCAATTGAAGGAACTGCTGGCTGCCGCCCAGGAACACTGGATGCAGTGTCTGGTGGAGGTCCACGACGAAGATGAGCTAGGGACTGCGGTAGAGGCAGGTGCGGAGATCATCGGCATCAATAACCGGGACTTGCGCACCTTTACCACCGACTTGACCGTT
>JADFNR010000170.1 GCA_022563275.1 Chloroflexota bacterium
TGGTGGTGTCCCCGGTGGCTCAATTGGTAGTGGAGATCGCCGTCTTCAAGCAACACCCGGCAGAGCACGCCGGTCTCCACCAACAGTTTGAGGGAGCGGAAGATGGTGGCCCGTCCCAGGGTGGGCAACTGCTCCCGTAGGTCTTCGGCGGTGAAGTGTTTGTCCTGATTGGCGATGACCTGGGCCACCGCCCGCCGGGGCGACGTGGACCGGTAGCCCTGCTCTTCCAGGGTCTCCAGTAATTGTTCAGCCAGGGCGTTTACCCGTTTGCGCATGCGGTCCTTGGGTTTGGGTCCTTAATGAGACCTAGTATCTATAGTGATTTGACTTTATCACAGCGTTGTCGGGGGAGTCAATTTGGGGGTCTGGAGGGGTGGACCATACGCCTAACCCAGGTGCCAGGAATCTCCGGCGGGAGGCCAGGGATTGTCATCCAGTAGAACTTGGGACAATTGGGTGAAGGCCCCTTTCATACCGGCGGGGTGGAGCCAGATGCTGTTGAAGCCCAGGTTCACGTAGTTTGAGGTCTCCCTGGATGTGGTGTAGCGGGCGTCTTGCCCCTTGAGGTAGTCGTCCATGGCCAGGGAGTCGTCGATCTCGTAGATGGTCAGGTAGATGCCTTCGCCGTACCGTTTCAAGAACCGGGCGGAGGGAACGCCGCTGCCGGTGGGCTGGGCCAGTTCGATGAAGGTGTCCTTCCCGCCCAGAGGAAGGACCGCGATCTCCAGGTCGGTGAAGCTAACGTGGAACCGTTTGGTGGCGGTGATCCCGAACATCTCTTCCCACCGGTCGATCGCCTGGTCCAGGTCCTGGACCAACACTGCCATCTGACGTAGCTGCTTGGTTAAAGGCTTGTGTTCCAGGGTCTGCCAGTCCGGCCCGGCCGGGGGCCATGGGTTGTTGGCATCGGTGACCTCGATGATCTCCAGAAACGCGCCGTTGGCTGAGGACGGGTGGATGAAGGCGTGGCGGTAGCCGCCAGCCGCCGGTTCTTCCGTCAGCCGAACGCCCATGGACTCCAGGTGGGGGATAAGGCGGCCATACTCGCCGGTCTCGAAGATCAGCATGTAGGGGGACTCGCCGCGCCGTTCCAGGTAACGGGCGGCGGAGGAATCTCCGGACGTGGGTTGCAGCAGTTCGACGAAGGTGCCATTGCCCGCCGGAAGCACAGCGTTTCGGAGGCCGTAGCGGCTCAGGTCCTCGGAGTGGCAGGTCTCCATGCCCAGATGCCGCCGGTACAACTCTTTGCCGTCTTCTAGGTCCTTGACCAAAAACGCCACTTGCCGCAGCCGTTCCAGCATGGTTCTTTCCCTACCGAGGTTGGATGGTTTGCCTGCCCGGGGAAAACCGGTTTAAAGGAAACGCGGCTAGCCGCCGAGCCGGCCTAGCGGCCCGGGAGGGTCACTATTGCCTTGCCGCCCACGTAGCGTTCGCCCTCCGTGCCGGTCATGAGGATGTCGCATTCCACCAGGTTTTCGCCGTCCTCTTCCCGCAGGTCGGTGATGGTGGCGGCCAGGGTCAGGGGCCGGTTGTGGGGCACCGGCTGGCGGAACACCAGGTCCAGGTCCTTGATCGAGCCGGGGCCGCCCCAATCGGTGAGCAATTGGGCCATCATCGCCATCGTCATGATGCCGGGGACGATTGTGCCTCCCATTCCCGCCTTGGCCGCAGCATCGGCGTCGGTGAACCGGTTGGGCGTGGGCGCGCCCCAGACCTCGCAGAAATTGGCCACGGCTTCGTCGGTGGCTACCTTCTCCACGGGCCCGATCTCGTCACCAAGTTCTATCTCGTCGAAATAGGGCAATATTTCTCCTGGTGCGATCTTTCTAGGTTGCTGTCTAGGTCCATGTGTATCTTGATGACCGGCAGCCGTGGAAAAACGCCGATTCGGCGGCTAGCGGCTCCAAGCTGCGACCTCGCCATAAACAGTACCATACGCACGAATTGCCTGCTACACGGCGTTACGCTTTCGCCCGAGGGTCAAACGGTCTGATGCCGCCGTCCCTGGGCCACCTGGAATCTCTTTCAGGTTAAAAGGTCTATTCCATCTCCCTGCGGCGCTGCCCAAACTGAAAAGCAACGTAGAACAGGAACCCAAGGATGACTGCTGAACCCGCCACGCCGATGGCAACCCATCGCCCGGTGTTCGAAGATTCTTTCTCGGCAAATTCCACGGTGATGAGCGAGTCCGGTTCTTCGGGGATGGCGGTCTCGTCATCGATGGGCCCGATCTCTTGTTGCACCTCTTTGCGTTTGACCTCGCCTTTTGACTCGATGGCGGAGACCACTCTGTTGAAGTCTTTGGCAAATACCCGGACCGTCAGACTAGCCTGCTCGAACCCGTCTCGCGCTGTGGTGAATATCTGGTCGATCTCGCCGCCGGCCGCGGAAACCAATGCCTTCACTTCTTCCAACCGCTGGGACACGTCGGACACCTCCAAAGACAATGACGCGGAAGGCGGTTGACCTTCCCGGAACGGCATCTTTTCAACGAACGACACATCGATACGGGAATCTGGGTCTTTGGGTGGGGCCGTTTCGTCGTCCTCGAAACCGGTCCCTTCCTGGACCTCCTTGTTCTTGACCTCGCCCATCGCCTCGATGGCGGAGACCACTCTATTAAAATCTTTTGCGAATACCCGCACTGTCAGACTGGCCCTCTCGGTCCCGTTTTGCGCCGTGGTGAATACTTGGTCGAACTCGCCGCCGCCAACGGAAACGAGCGCCTTCAATTCCTCCACCCGCTGTGAGACGTCGGACACCGCCATAGAGAATGACGCGGTAGGCAGTTGACCCACCCTGAACCGGGGTGGGAACAGGGCCACCGTGATGGTGGCCAGGCTCACCCGCCGCTCCAGGAAGTTGAGCTGTCCCTGTACCTGCTCCAACTCCGTCCTGATGCGGGAGAGTTCGCGCTCGATGGTCAGTATCTCGCTCACTTTTTCGGCCCGTTCCAGGAGCGACAAGAGACTGAGTTCCTCGCGTGCCGCGCTCTTGAGCCGGGCCTCTAGGTCGATGAACCGCTCCGTCACGTCCTCGGACCCGGCGTTTTCATTCAGCACCTTGCCCAGCAACTTTATGCGGTCGAATACGTTGAAGAACTCCGGCTGGGGAATCCTGATGGTGATCGTCGATTGCTGGCGTTCTTCCACGCCCGTGCTGGTAAGCTGCTCAACGAATCCGCCCACGCTTTCGGCGATCGTCCTGACTTGGACGGCGGCGGAAGGCACATCCTCCACATCCAATGAAACCGACCCCTGAGAAATGACTTGCCGTTGGACGGTCTCCAACTGCCCGCGCGAGTCCGGGCTGGCCTCCGAAAGATGCGGCAGCGCCAAGGGCGCCAGGTCAGTATCATCTTGCGCCGGGACAGACTGTGGTTGAAGAAAGACAAAATTGTCCCCATCATCATCAGCAACGATGGTGAACCCGCCAGTGCTTCCAACACTGGGGCCTCGCGGGCCCGTTGAACCGGAGGCGCCGGCCGGGCCAGAGGCGGCGCTGGGCACGGCGGTAGGCATTGGCGCTGGGGTAGCGGATGCAGAGGACGCGAACCGGGACGGCCGGGGGGCTGCTGTTGCCGCCGGGGCGGTAGAGGCTGCTGCTGAAGAATCCCCACGCCCCAGGGCAAGCCCCAAGACCGTATCGTCCTGCGCCGAGCTGGCGGTGGCCAGCCAGGCCACCGAGACAACTACGACCAGCGCCACAACCGCGGCAAATGCGGGAGACATTCCCCACCGTCCACGCCGGACCAAGCTCCGCCAGACGGATGGAGCACCCCCGCTGCCCAGGCCGTCGCTCAGGCGTGATTCCAATCTTCCCCATAAGCCTTCTGGGGCCTTCAGTCCTTCGGCTTCCGACTCGAAATGGGACTGAAGGACTCGTTCCATTTCCTGGTCTGGATTTTCGTTACTACTCATCGCTGTCACCAATTGCGGGTCCTGATTCTTCTAGCTCCCTGCGTAAATGCTGCAGCGCCCGGTGCAGCCTGGACTTGATGGTTCCCTCACGTCTTCCCAAGGCTTGGGCCACCTGAGGAACGGTCAGCCCGGCAAAGAACCGGAGGGTGACCACAGTGTTGTGTTCATCAGAGAGGGTCGAGATTGCCTGGTTCACTCGCTGCCCGGATTCAATGGATTCCGCTAACTCCGCCGGATCGCCGGCGCCAGACTGGGCTTCGGCGATATTGAGAGGATCAACGGGCACCGACCGTCGCCTTCGCTGGGCCGTAACCGTGTTGACCAAGATGCGCACCAGCCACGGTTTGACCGGGTAGCCGATGCGAAAACCCTTGATGCCCCGCCACGCTGAAAGGAAAGCGTCCTGCACGTGCTCCTCAGCGAGGGCTGTATTTCCGGTCATCAAATAGGCCGTACCATAAAGAACGTCCCCATAGCCTTCCACCAGATGGCGAAACGCCTCCCGGTCGCCGCCCTGACAAAGCAGAACGGCTTCCTCATCGTTCATAGACCGCTCCCATTACCCGTTTCTTCGAAGAAGGGTTC
>JADFNR010000061.1 GCA_022563275.1 Chloroflexota bacterium
CAGCTCGATGTTTAATGATATGGATATAGGGCACCTGGCACTCTACCTGCTGGCCGCCGTTGGTTGGTTTTCCATGGAGTATGCATTGGAGAACGCAAACATCACCACGGGGACGGCTGCACACGCCCCTATTTGGATGCGGGCGATGATCGGCGGTCTAATCTGGCCGTTCAGGGCGATTCTAGTGTTCTTGATTTTTTGCGTGGGTCATTATGACTCGCGTTCCTGGAGGGGCTGATTGTGCGTCTCGCGAGATCTGTCACAACGAAAAGGCCGGGGATGATTCCCGGGCCTTTTTCTCTAGGACCTAAAATCGCAATCTCTGTATCCGAGTCATTTGCTTAGAGAGACCCGGGCCCCGAGGTTTTAGAGCTTGCTACGCGGTTTCTCGCCTCCCGGTGACCGTCTCCGGTCTGTTGAAGCCTTTCGGGCCAGCCGGCCGGCCGGCGATCTCTGGCGATGCATATTTACCGCATCTTCCGCTGATTGTGTGCGGAAATAGGTCTCCGGTATCTTCTTCCAGCCGCCGATCACCCGCAAGAACTGTTCCGGCATCTCGGTCCGCAGAGCGTTCATGGCGTAGGAATGGCGGAAGCGGTGGGTATGCAGGTTGGGCACCCCACAGCGTTCACCGAGGCGCCTCAGCATCCGGTATATCCATGCCGGGCCCATGGGCTTGCCCTGTTCTGAGACCCAGAGCGCCGTCTCGCCGCCGGCGGCGCGGTCCCGCCTTGCGGCCAGGTAATCGGCCAAATGGTCGATCACCACTTTGTCCAGAGGCATCCACCTTTGTTTCCGGCCCTTGCCCAGGACCAAGACGGCGCCTACGTCCAGGTCCAGGCAGTCCAATGTAAGGGCGGTGATCTCTTTCCGCCGGCCCGGGGTGTCCCATAGGATCAGTAGCGCCAGGCGGTCCCGGATCACCCGGAAACGCTTCCCCGGCGTCTCGGCGTCCGTGGTGTCGAACCACCGAAGCATTTCCAACACACTGGCCTCTGGAACCGTCTCTATGACCTTTTCTTCCATCGACGGATGGGGAATCAGCCAGAGGGGATTTGTGTCGATCCGTCCGCGTTCCACGAGCCACCGGAAAAAACGTCTAAGGCGGCGGTATTGGGTCTCGATGTGGGAATCAGAGACGGGAGGGCCACCCGCGGCCCGTTCACCGAACCACCTGGGCCGGTGCCGGAGAAAGACAAAGTAGTCTTCAAGGTGGGAGGTGGTGATGTCGCCCACGGCCGGCCACTCTTGGTCTTCGGCGTAGGAACATAGCAGGCCCACCGAGAATTCAAGGCTCTCGATGTACCTCGGGGAATAGCGGCCGGGCGCTTCCATGGAATTCTTGAATTCCTTGGCCGCGCTCCGTAGGTCTAGATTTGCGCCGGTGTAATCTCTAAGCTCCGCAAAAAGGCGGCTACCTGGAACCTGCTTGTTGTCCATTCATTGTGTAGCACCCGAAGCTAAAGGCCAACAAGATTGAGGCTGGGGCCGATGGTTTCCGTGGGTTGTGAGACTATTTGGTAGGGCGTAGGGGATTTGAACCCCTGATCTCCGCCTTGAGAGGGCGGTGTCCTGGGCCGCTAGACGAACGCCCCACACATGAAGCGCCGGACCCCTCGGCCCGCGAATGAGTCCAGCACAATCATGCTACCAAACACGGCTATGGTTGTAAATCACACTCACAAAGATCAACGATCAGATAGACCGGATCAAAAAGACCGGCCCGGGGTTTCCGGGCCGGTCTTGAATCCTGACGTTTAGGCGCGTGCGCTTAGTTGACTATGAATTCACCGAACATGGTGAAGTTGTGGCCGGGGAAGGTGCAGACGAACTGGTAGGTGCCGGCCGACGGCGCGGTGAAGGTGGCTTGCGCAGTCTCGCCGGGCGCGATAAGGATGGTGGAGGCCAGCACCCGGGAGTCGTTGGGCGGCAGCCAGTGGTTGTCCGGGCCGGCGGCGGTGCCGTCGGTGGCCACGGCGTCCTTGGTGCCCGCCTCAACCAACGCCCAGTTGTGGGTGTTGACGCCCGAGGAGTTATTGAAGGTCACCACGACCTCTGCGCCCGCCGGAGCGGACATGGTGGCGGAGTCAAACTGCAGGGCGTCTCCCTGTACGTCGATGGTCAGTTCTGTTGGGCCCGTCCCGCCCGTTGGCGCCGGGACGTCGGTGGCGGGAACCGAGGTTGGCGGCGGGGGCGGCTCGGTGGACCGGTCCGCCGCGGGCACCGTGTTGGGCGGCGCCGGAGTTGCCGTGGCATTGGGGTCGGCTTCGTCGCTGCCGCAGGCGATGGCAATGAGCATGACCGCGCTCAAAATGGCAATCAGAAATACGAGTGGTTTTCTCACCGGTGGGCCTCCGATCCAAGAAGATAATTACTTTGTTATTTTTATCACAATGTCTGAATGCTGTCAACGCGGCCACACACGAACCGGCCCGCCGAATCAACTCCGTTGATCAAGGTAAACACTCTTTTATCAAGCTAAAACACCCTTCGTTCAACCGCTTTTCACAGGGGCTGCCACGGCCTGGATGCGGAGGAACGATCTGGACTATTATAACGCCAAAATAGGCCCGGCCAGGAGTTCCCGTGGACATTGGCAAGTTCCCTCCGGCGCTACTTGAGAAACTGCTGCGGAAAACCGGGGTCACGGACCCCAGGGTGGTCCTGGGCCCCGGTGTGGGCGAGGACGCCGCGGTCCTGGATTTGGGGGAGACATTGTTGGTGGTCAAGAGCGACCCCATAACCTTCGCCACCGAGCGCATCGGCTGGTATGCCGTGCAGGTGAACGCCAACGACATCGCCTGCACCGGCGGCGTCCCCCGCTGGTTCCTGGCCACCCTGCTGGTGCCGGAGCGCTTCACCGAGGACCAGGCCGAAGAACTGTTCACGCAGGTGTTGGATGCCTGCAACGACATCGGCGTCGCGTTGGTGGGCGGGCACAGCGAGGTCACCCAGGGCATCGACCGTCCGTTGGTGGCTGGGACCATGCTGGGCGAGGTGGCGCGGGACCGTCTGGTGCGGACTGGAGGCGCGCAGGAAGGGGACAGCATCGTCGTGACCAAGGGCATCGCCATCGAGGGCACCGCGCTCTTGGCCTTGGAGCGGGCCGAGGACCTGAGGAAGGCGGGGGTAAGCGACGACACAATTACATTAAGTGTAGAACTGCTGAACGTAATGGGTATAAGTGTCCTAACGGACGCTCAAACGGCCTGCGATACTGCACAAATACATTCTATGCACGACGTCACCGAGGGCGGTCTCATCACCGGGCTCCGGGAGGTCGCCGCGGCTTCTGGCTTGGGCCTGGCCATCGAAGAGGACAGCGTGCCGGTGCTGCCCGCGACCAAGGAGGTCTGCCAGGCCATCGGGCTGGACCCTATGGGCCTGCTGGCCTCAGGGGCGCTGTTGATTACACTTCCGCCCAGCGATGTTCCATCTTTACTCTCTGCATTGGAGAAAAAGGGAATAGACGGTTGGGAGATCGGGATGATGCTGGCGCCCGAAGAGGGTCTCATATCCATCGGACGTGAAGGCGAGGTTGAGCTTCCCCAGTTCAGCCGCGACGAGTTGGCCCGTTATTTCAGCCGGCCGCTAACTTAGCCCTTAATGATTGCCTGCCGCTGGCTTTAAAGGGCCTGAATCCCCCCGGCTGGGGTAAAGACCAGGAAAGTCCCTAAACCCCTCGGCCAGCAAGGCTGTCAGGAAGCCAGCTCTTTTATGGCCTCCGCCGCCCGCTGTTGGGCCGGCACGGTTAGCGACCACTCATTCCCACGGGCGATGAACATGTCCCGCTGTTTCTTCATGTGTGAGGCGAAGTTGGGGGCGTCGTAGGCCCCGTATTCCCGGCAGACCTCGATCAACCGCTCTTTGGAAAACACGGGCTGCCCCCCGGCCAGTAGACCGCCGACGCCAAGCAACAGGGCCAGTTTTACCTGCTTCTTGGAGCTGGTCTTTTCCTTCAGGTCTTTCACGATAATACGATATGAGCCGCCGTCCAAATAATAGACCCGTGAGATGGACGCGCCGGGTATTTGGTGCTGCTCCAGAAATATGGGGGCTGCCGTCTGCCGTGCGGGAATGGTGTAGGACCCATTGGCGGACGATGCGGGGGCATCGCCGTTATCGGCGCCGTCACCACCCGTACCCGTTCCTATTAACGGACGGCCGTCGCCGCCGTTCTGTGACGGAAGGGAATCGGACTGGGCCAGGACACGGATCAGGGCCTGGAAACAAGGGATCTGGTATTTCTCGGGGCACCGTTCCGCCAGCCTTACGGCCTCGTCCAGATGCTCTGCTACGTTCTCAAACACTGCCGCCCCTCCATCAAACACCGTCAGGCAACCACCGTCAGGCAACCACCGTCAGGCAACCACCGTCAGGCTGACTCCATTGAACCACCGCCGGTGGTCCGGCACACCCGGGCTGAAATATCCGGGCTGGTGAGCGCCGCCGCTGGCTTTAGTCCACTGCCCTTCGCCCAGTATATCCCCGTGAATATCCCGCTTCAATTATTAATGACCCTGCAAATGGGCATAAATAAAAGGCTCGCAGAGCGGGCCCTTTAACAAGGGAGGCCTGGTTCCCGGTACATTTATGCTGGAAAACTCAACTCTGGTAGACCTCCAACGACTTCCGGAGTTGGTCCACGGTGATGTTGGCCCCGCTCACGGTAATCGCTACCTTTTTGCCCTTCACCTTTTCCGGGTACCTGATGGCGCCCGCCAGGGCAGTGGCCCCGGCGCCCTCGGCCAGGGTGTGGGCCAGCTCCACCAGGGTCCCGATGGCCCGCCGGATCTCGTCGTCGCTCACCAGCAGGAAATCATCCAGCAGGTCGCGGATGATCGACTGGGCCAACTCGTACCCAGATCCCGTCGCTACTCCATCCGCGAAAGTCGTCATCTCGGATTCGACTATCTCGCCCTTCTTCCACGATAGGTAACCGGCCGGAGCCTGCTCCGACTGGACCGCCAGAACTTCGATGGAAGGGTCTATGCCCTTGGCGACGATACAGGCCCCGGAGACTCCGGAACCACCGCCCAATGGCACCATCAGCACCTGGACGTCGGGCAAGTCCTCGATGGTCTCAAGGGCCTGAGTGGCCACGCCGGCTATCAACAGTGGGTCGTTCACCGGATGCACGAGCCGGTAGCCCTCTTCTTTGGCCAACCGGTCGCAATGCTCTCGGGCCGCATCGAAGTTGTCGCCGTGGAATATGAGTTCCGCGCCCAGGGCCCGCATGGCCGCCACCTTGTTGGGGTTGGCGTTCTCGGGGAGGCAGATGATGGCGCGCACGCCGAACATCTTACACGCGCTGGCCACAGACTGGCCGTGATTGCCGGTGGACGCGGTAATGACACCCCGCTCTTTCTCCCCATCGGTGAGGTTGGCCAGTAGGTTGATGCCGCCCCGGCCCTTGAAGGCTCCCAGGGGCAGGTACTCCTCATGCTTCAAGTACACTTCTGCGTCCAACAACTCGCTGAGCCCCGCGGAATAGTGTAACGGTGTACGAGATATATGAGGAGCGATGGTTTTCTTCGCCCGGTAAACGTCCCGAAGCGTGGGGGACTGCATGTCGTGCCGCCTTTTTGATGGAATCTTATTCGGGGAGCCACGTCCAGCTTATGGGCCGGATATGACCGTGTCAACGATTCATTTCGTTGCTGCCATTGACCGGCGCCAAGGTACGCTTAACGCCGCTCTTCTTGCCGGATGGTCTTGATCCTGTGATAGATGAACCACGCTACCACCACGATTATTATGCCGGCGATGGGGAAGTCAAATGGTCGCATGACCCGGCGCAGGTCCTCCCAGTTCTCGCCCAGTTTGAAGCCGCCATAGGCCAGACCCAGGCTCCAGGGATAGGACCCGACGAACGTGTAGAAGCTGAACTTCCAGATGTTCATCCGGGCGATTCCGGCCGGGACGCTGATAAAGGTGCGGACCACCGGCAACATACGGGACGCGAATACCGCGATCTCACCGTACTTCTGGAACCACTCCTCGGCCCGGTCCACCTCGTTCTGGGTCACCAGCACATACTTCCCGTACTTCTTTAATAGAGGGCGGCCACCCTTGTAACTGATCCCATAGGCCACCCACGACCCCAGCAGGTTCCCCAGGGCCCCATAGAAGGCGGCCATCAAAAGCATCCAGGCCGAATCGCCCTTCGCCTCGATCAAGAGCCAACCGGCCAGGGGCATGATCAGCTCGCTGGGGAAGGGGATGGCGGCGCTTTCTATCCCCATGAGGAAGACCACCCCGGGCCAACCCATGGCATCGTAAACGCGTGTAATTATGTCCAGAAACCAGTTCTCTATGCCTAACATCTCTCAAAAAAACCTTTTGAACGGCCCTTTAACGGCCCGGCGCCTGTTAAACTTATGGGCGCTTGGATTAAATTAATGTTCTAGTCTTTTCTTAAATTAATTTAAAAGAAACCTTAAAATATCTTGACATTAATCAAAACCGCTGTTATTCTAATGTTAGCCCGAAGGCCCGGGTAGCAGTATAAATCAGCACTAATAGAAGATGATACGGAGGGGACCATGGCTAGGAAGACGAAACTGATGCAGCGCGTAGAGAAGGAATTTCAGCGCCCCTTGGAGCGCCTGTTGCCTGAGAAGGTCAACGAGGTCGGTCTTTCGGCCACTGCCGATGAACTGGGCGTAAGCAAAGCCACCTTAGGGTACTGGCTGCTCAAATTGGGTATAAGTGTACGCCGTGTAGCGCTCGCACCCGGCGAGACCCTGGAAGTTAAGCGGGTCAGCTAACTCTCCGGCCCCATATATTCATAAAAGCGCGGCGATCATCAGAAAAGCCCCGTCCTTCCGCGGAAGGACGGGGCTTTTCTTTTTCTCCGGTCCTAACATCCACTGGTCCCTTCGCTGGTCCTTCCACTAGTTCCCCGGGGATCCCCTAAGAAATTCCGGCGTCCTCTCGGCCCGTTTAAGGCCTTTTTATTGAATCCACCCGCCCCAGAGACCACCGGGGTCCCGAATCCACTCCTAAACCGTCCGGCCCCTATCCCTGAAAGATGTCCTCAGGCAAAAACGCCGACACCGTGACGTTGGGCAGGTCCACGACATTGCTGATCTTCAGGTCCACCGCCACACTGCAGATGATATAGGCCTGTTCCTTGGTCCAGCCCCTCTCTTGGAGCAGGTCAATCATATTGATCAGGGCGTTCCGGGCCGCCAGGGTCAGGTCCCCGCCCTCTTGGGTGCCGTCCTCCCGGATGGGCATCCCCATGGTGGCGATGAAATTCCGGGGCACGGCCCATTCCGGAGCGATGAAATATTCGGGGTGGGCGAACCGGGGGAAGGTTATGTTATGCCGGGCGGCCTCTCCCTTGTGTAGATGAAACTTGACCACCGCGGTGGCGCCCATCTCGATGGCCGTGATGCAGCACTCGGAGTCACCCTGGGCGAAGTGGCCGTCGCCGGCGGAATAGAGCGCCCCCAACACGTTCACGGGTATCAGCAACCGGGAACCCTTGGTGAGTTGCTTGGCGTCCACGTTGCCGCAGTTCTCCCGGGGCGGGATGGTGCGGAGTCCCTCGGCGGCGATGGGGCCTTCGGGAACCGCGTCTTCGGCGTCGGGTGGAAACGCCACTCCGCCGCGGCGCACCAGGTCGGCCTCCCGTGCGGTCCACGCCTCTAATTGGGCCCTGGAAGGCGCGATTCCAGCGGTACCCATGAAAGAGCCGTTGGGTATCCTCACGCCTGGCAAGAACTTGGACGTCGCCCAGCCGTCCTTCATCTCCCAATGGGCCACGAAGGGGTCGGGGAACAGGTCTTTCAGGAACCCGGCGCCGGGGCGGTTGCGCGTCCAGCCGTAGGACTGGGGGATGATGTCGACGTACTCGATCTCCAGCAGGTCCCCCGGCTCCGCCCCCTTTATGTAAACCGGGCCGGTCAGCGGGTGTCCCACCTTTCCGGCAAAACCGGGAAAGTCGTCAACGGTCACGCTGGGTTTCATCTGCCCGTCGGAGGCGTCCCTGGTCTCCAGGACCACATCCTCGCCGGGGTCTACCTCCAGGATGGGAGGGATATCCGGGTGCCACCGGTTGTGGCCCTTGCCCGGGTCGTCCTTCAGGCGTTTGCCACGGTCTATCTCGATGCTTTTCATGGAATCTCCTAGCTGTCAGCCATCAGCAATCGGCGGTCAGCCCCTGAAAGCTGATTGCTGATGCCTGATTGCTCTAGATCGCCCAATCGTCGGGCAGACCCGGCATGGCCATGGGTTTAATCATGATCTCCACCAAAGCCGCTTGGCCATTTTCAGTGGCGGTGATGGCCCGCTTCAGGGCCGGCCCCACCTCCAATGGGTCATCAACCCGTTCCGAGTAGGCGCCCAGGCCCTTGGCCACCATGCTCCAGTCACCGGTGAGCTTGGCCATGGTGGGCGGCGGGCCGTTGGGGTTTTCCATGCCCAACAAGCCTCCGCCGGTGCCTTCATTGTTTACAAGTATCGTCAGAGTGGGAATACCCATGCGCACGGCCGTCTCCAGTTCCATGCCGACCATGCCGAAGGACGCATCGCCCAGCAGGTGGACCACCAGGTGGTCGGGGCGGCCCAGCTTGGCGCCGATGGCCCCGCCCAGGGACCAGCCCATGGCGGCCATGCCGCCCATGCCCAGATAGCTGCGGGGCTTGGTGGCGGTCCAGAACGGCGACATATAGCCGCGGCTGCCGCCGGCGTCGTGGAGGGCGATGGTCTTGTCCGGGTCGATGATCTTGGCCAGTTCGTGGACCACCCGGTACCCGTTGATCGGCGTTGAGGTGTCGTTCCAGATGGGCTCCCACGCGGCCATGTCCTTGTCCTTGGCCTGCTTGATCTCGGCCACCACTTCCTCTTTAAGGCCGCCCTTGCCCGGCCCGACACGCTCTTTCACGGCGTCCAGGATGGCCCGTAACGCCAGCTTGGCGTCGGCCAGGATGGGCACATCCGCCAGGTAGATCTTGTTCAGGTCATTCTCATCGGCGTTCACGTGGATCAGGCTCACGCCCTCGGGTATGGGCCGCCCGTCGGTGCCGTTGGGCAGCCGGTAGGAGTTGCCCACCGCCAGCACCACGTCCGCCTTGCGGTTCATGTGGAGCGATGCGCCGCTGGCGTACCGGCTGCGGGGGTAACAACCCATGCCCATGGACAGGGGATGGTCCTCGGGAAAGACCCCCTTGGCCACCAGGGTGGTCGCCACCGGCATGGACAGCAATTCGGCCAACTCTAGGGCCTCGTCCCAGGCTTCGGCGGACAATACTCCGCCGCCCAGGTTCAAGACGGGCATCTTGGCGTTAACCAGCAGGTCCGCGGCCTTGGCGACCTCCGCCGAGTCGGGAGCGGCCTTCCGGCCGGGGCCCACCGGCTCGTACTCCAACGAGCCGTCGGGAACTTCGGTCATCAGCACGTCCTGGGGCATCTCCAGCACCACCGGGCCGGGCGACCCGGAGCGCAGGGCGGTGAAGGCGCGGCGCATGATGGACGGGATGTCTTCCACCTTGGCCATGGTTCCCCGCCACTTGACCAGGGTGTCAAAGATGCTGGCGGAGACCTCTTGCTGCACCTTTTTGCCCAGTTGCGACAGGGGGACCTGTCCCATCAGAAGCAGCACGGGGACGTTGTCGGCGTAGGCGCCGGCGATGCCGGTCAGGGTGTTGGTGGCGCCTGGGCCGGTGCCGGTCATGGCCACGCCCACCTTGCCGGTGGCCCGCGCGTAGCCGTCGGCGATCTCCACGCCTAATCTTTCGTTCCTGGCAGCGAATACCTTGATGGTTTCGGAGTTCCTCAGGCCGGTCCAGAGAGGGTTAAGGCCGCCGCCTTGGAAACCGGCGATGTATTCCACTCCTTCCAATTCCAGGGCGCGAACTATCGCATCGGCTCCACGCATGATTCCTCCCTTGTTTGGCGCTGAGTGATGAGCCAGCAGGGATACCCAAGCAAGTTGCCGTGCCTGGCCCGCCTCAGGTTGGGGGGATGATACGCCCGCCCTGAATAGTGGTCAAGGAACCCATATGTAGCGCAATTTCACTGCGACAACTATGATGACGGCACAACCCGGATACCGTGACCGTAGGGAACGGTCAGTTGGAAAGGCGATTGATGAACAAACCCCGACTGTACGCATGGGCGGCGCTGTGCGCTTTGGCATTGGCATTGCTGGCCTGCGGGGCCGATCTGGCGGCCACGGCCACGCCTGCTCCCATGCCCACGGCGGCGCCCTTGACGGATGGCGCGCCGACGGAGATCGGGGTCCGCTACCGGCATGTTCTTTACGTTCACTGCGGAGTCCGAAACGCCGACTTCGACGGGCGGAGATGGCTAGCCGACCCAATTCTGGGCGAGTTGAGCCCTCCGCCGGGCTGGGGAAACCCCAGCGACACCGGCACCATGGAGTTGGTGAGCAAAAACCGGGCCCTGTTCCTCTCACATTCCGGAGAGCAAGCCTTTTTCATCCCCGCTCCGGAGGATTACCAGTTCAAGCTCTGCATGTGAGGCTGTCTCGTCCACCCACTCAATCCGCCCCTCCGCCTCACGCCCCTTCTCGCCCTATTTAATATCCGGGTCAGGTCTGCGCCCACCGCTCTTGTTGACCCTGCCAGGCGTGAAGGGTATCATCCGTTCAAATTCCGTCGCTTCGTGCCTATCTCAGTGTTTCATTTCCTCGCACTTCGGTATCCTCTGAAGGTAAGCGCGGCCGGATAAGGGTGAAAAAATGCCATCAGCCAGCGAGATGATCGTCCAGACCCTGGAGGAAGCCGGTATCGAGTACGTCTTCGGCATCCCCGGAGGCGGCACGGGACAGATATTTCAGGTGCTAGAGACCAAGCAGGACCGCATCAAGACCATATTGGTGCGGCACGAACAGGTGGCCGCCATCATGGCCGACGCCTACGGCCGCGCCGCCGGGAAACCGGCCGCCATCATGGGCCAGGGACTGTTCATGGGGTCAAACGCGACCTTCGGGATCATGGAGGCCATGCTCAGCAGCTCTCCCATGGTCGTGATCACCGACACCTCCGACGGCGGCGCGGCCCAACGACCCGCCAACCAGTCGGGCGCCGGGGAATACGGCAGCATCGACCTCCAGTCCATCTTCAAATCCATGACCAAATACACGACCCTGGCCACCAGCCCCAAAGAAGCCGTGCTGGGGATGCAGATGGCCATCAAACACGCCGTGAGCGGCCGCCCCGGTCCCACCACGCTGCTCATGCGCTCGGCGGCCATCAACGGACAGGTGGACGTGGAGTCCCCGCCATTCATCCATAACGCCGCCGGGTTCCTGAACACCGTGAAGCCGGCCAGCGCGGCCGTGGACATAGAGCGGGCGATCCAGATACTGAACGAGTCCCGCCGGCCGGTGATCATCGCCGGCAACGGGGTGCATGTGGCGAGGGCCCACGCACAGCTCCAGGAACTTGCCGAGCAATGGGGCATGCCCGTGGCCACGAGCTACAAGGGCAAGAGCGCCATCTCCGAGGACCATCCCCTGGCCCTGGGCATGGTGGGCACCTACGGCCAGGAAACGGCCAACAAGGCGGTGGGCGACGCCGACACCGTGCTTGTGATCGGCGCCCTGCTCCGCTCTCAGGAGACCGTGGGCGAGCGTCCCGACATCTTCAATCCCAACCGCCAGCGCATCATCCAGATCGACATCGACGAGCGCAACGCCGGATGGTCCTTCCCAGTGGAACTGGGCCTGATCGGAGACGCGAAAGTGATCCTGGAGCAGTTGGTGGAGGCATCGAAAGAGGCCGCGCCCGGCAATGCCGCCAACCGGAAGGAATGGACCGACAGCATACCTGGCCGCCGCGACACCGGGGCCTACTACGACCAGCCGGAGATGCACGAAGACAGCTCGCCGGTCAAGCCCCAGCGGCTGATCGCCCAACTGCAGGCGACCATGGAGCCGTCCACCATCTTCGCCCTGGACGCCGGGAACAACCGCACCTGGATGGCCCACCTCTACCGGGCCCGCCAGGCCAACACCTTCTACAGCCCCGGCGGCACCGCCGGCATGGGTTGGGCGCTGCCGGCCGCGGTGGGCCTGAAGTTGGTCTACCCCAACCAGCCGGTGGTCTGCGTGACCGGCGACGGCGGCTACATGATGACCGTGAACGCCATATCCACGGCGGTGCAGTACGACCTGCCCATCATCTGCGTGGTGTTCAACAACAATACCCTTGGCATGGTCAACGACCATCAGCCCGAGGGCCATAAGATCGCCTCGGAGTTCTACCCCACCAACAACGCCACCGTGGCTGAAAGCATGGGCGCCTGGGGGGTCCAGGTCAGCGATTCCAAGGACCTGCCCGACGCCCTCCGGGCGGCCCAGGCCTCCGGCAGGCCAGCGGTGATCGATGTCATCATCGATCCGGGCCCCAGTCCCGACGACTGGCGGGCCGGCGCCTGGCGGAAGGGCCAAACTTAGGGATGAATCCGGTTTCGTGTACCACCCATAGTTGGGTCCTTCGACAGGCTCAGGACGAACGGAAAATACACTCCTTGCCGTTCGTGGTGAGCTTGTCGAACCATATTTAGGTATCGCATCTGGGACGTAAGGAGCCAGCAGACATGCCAGATTCTCTCAACAACAAGATCACGCTGGTCACCGGGGCCGGTTCCGGAATCGGCCGGGCCACATCGCTGGTGCTGGCCCGCGAAGGGGCCACCGTTGTGGTCGCTGATATCGATGCCGACGGCGGCGAGCAGACGTTGAGCGCCATAAAAGACATGGGCGGCGAAGGCATGTTCGTCCACGCCGATGTCTCCCGCGCCGCCGACGTGGAAGCCATGGTGGACGCGGCCGTCAACGCCTACGGCCGCCTGGACTGCGCCTACAACAACGCCGGCATCGAAGGCTACTACGGCGGACGTCTCCACGAATATCCAGAGGACACATTTGACCGCCTCATGGACATCAACGTGAAGGGCGTTTGGCTCTGTCTCAAATACGAGATTCCCCAGATGCTCAAACAGGGCGGTGGGGCCATCGTAAACACCGCATCAGTCGCGGGTCTGGTGGGATCGCGGCGGTTGTCGGTCTACTCGGCCAGCAAGCACGCCGTTATCGGCCTGACCAAGTCGGCGGCTCTGGAATACGCCTCAGATGGCATCCGGGTAAACGCCGTCTGTCCGGGAATCATCGACACGCCCATGATGGACCGGCTGGTGGAAGGCCGGGACGATTACGCCGCGGCTATCCCCACGCGCCAACCCATCGGCCGCAAGGGCACGCCCGATGAGATCGCAGAAGCGGTGGCCTGGCTATGCTCTGACGCCGCATCGCTGGTGACCGGACTCGCCATGGCCGTTGACGGGGCATTCACGGCGCAATAGGCATAAACCAAAGTTCCCACGACCGTCAATCCGTCGAACGCCGGAATCCTTGGACCTCGCTCAAAACTAAACAATCACCGTAGGCGCGGGTTTTTAACCCGATTAGCCGCGGGTAGACCAATCTCTAATCCCGGGACCGGGTCACAATGCGAGGCCATTCCAGTTTTTATTGACGGATCTGGCCTCCCGAGAGCAGGGCCGGTTAAAAACCGGCGCCTACGCACCCTTCCGTCATTCCGGCGAAAACCGGATTCCAGGTAACCCGGCTGGTGATCAAGGTTATTCCATCCTCTAAACTTGCTTGAGGGTAGGCTCACTGGGTTCCGGCGTAGGCCGGAACGACCGGTGGGGGTTTGCCGCCACCACACCTGGCCTATCTCGTTGGACGAGATATTAGGCCGGTGATAGTATAGTCCGGAGATTCAATCTCAGCGTGAATCAACGTGATTTTCCGGCCCAAACCCGAGGGCCGTTCCAGCCCCGGAGGCCCTTTGGCGGACTTACTGCAGATAGTGGACCTGGCCGACGCGGGCCAGGTGCAGCTTTCCTTACATACGGGATCCGGCCAGGCGGAAACCGCACCGGCGGCCAACTTCCCCCTACCTCTCACCGGCTCTGAACTGGCGGAGATACGCTGGTACTTCACCGAATACCCGGAAAACACGTCCGGCGAAGCGAAAACCCGCGCCGAAAAAATCGAGGCAGGTCTCAAGGACCTGGGCCTGCTCTTGTTCCAAGCGGTGTTCGGCTCCAGTGACGAGGCCCGGTCTCTTCTGGAGACGGCCACCGGCCCAGAAAACGATCAGCCCCAACTTACCATCATCTCCAACCGGCCTGAATTCCTAGGCCTCCCCTGGGAACTACTGAACAACGGCGGCGATGCCTTCCTGACCTCCCAACTGGCCGGGGTCTCGCGGCGGCTGTCTCCCGGTCCATTGGATGACTTCTCCGGGCGATTGCCCACGGACCAACTGAACATTCTGCTGCTGCTTCCTCCCTCGGGAGAGGGATCGGGGAGCATCGCCACCGAGGCATTGACCGCCCTGGAGTCGCTGCCGGTGGATGCCGAGTTGGACTGCCTCCGCCCTTCGTCTCCAGCCAAACTCCAAGAACAGTTGGCCGGTAAGCCGGGACACTATCATCTGGTCCACTTCGATGGCTTCACTATCGACGGCCAGGGCATGTGCATGGAAGACGGTTCCGGCGGGGTGACGTCCCTGGACGCCGCCGCATTGGCCCAGACATTGACCGGAGCCCAGACGCCGGTGGTATTGGTCAACGCCTCGTCTTCCAGCGCCCTTAACGACGTTATGTCATTCGCCGCCGGCCTGGCCGAAAACGGCGTCCCCCAGGTTGTCGTCGCACCGCTGCCGATAGCCGGATCAGGCCGGGTGCTGTTCTGCGAAAACCTCTTCAAAGGCCTCAGCGGTGGCACTCCCGTCGCCCAGACCGTGGCCACCATCCGCCAAGCCATGAAGGACCATCCGCAGCGCCCCTCCGCCACCGGACCCCTGGAGTCCTGGGACTGGACACTTCCCATGGTGTTCGAGTCCCAGAATTATTCACCGGAAGCCATAGTGGTGGAAGAAGCAGCCGCGCCCGTGCCCGGCATGCCCCAGCCGGAGCAGGAGACTTCGGGCATCGACCTGCCCAGGGGTGGCCCCTACGGGCTGATCGGCCGCCACGCCGAGATGTTGGACCTGGAGCGACGGTTCCGGCAGGCGCCCGTGGTGCTGCTTTCGGGAGACGTGGGCATCGGGAAGTCGGAGTTGGCCTTGGGCCTGGCCTCGTGGCTGCGCAAGACCGGTGGGCGTTCTGGAGGTGTCTTCTATTCGGCGTTCGAGGTGGGCGCGGGGCTTGAGCGTGTGCTCCACGAGATCGGCACTTCCCTGGCCGGACTGGACTTCGCCGACCTTCGGAACGAAGACCGCCGCACCTGGGTTGTGGACTATCTGAAAGAAAACCCTGCTCTGCTGGTCTTCGACAGCCTGCAAAACCTGGCCGGATTCCCGGCCGGAGCGCCGGGCCTGTTGGACGACAGCGAGATGGCCGACCTGGACTCATTCATCAAGGAAGTCGCGGAGGGTGGCCAGACCTGGACGCTGCTGGTCAGCCGCCGGGACAAAGAACCGTGGCTGACCGTGCCCCACGGCAGCTACCGCCTGGGAGGACTGGCCGGATTCGACCGCATCGTCTTTGGCACCAGATTATTGGAGGAGGCCGGGGCCGACCCCATGCGCCTGGGCCCCGAGTACCTGGAAATATTAGAACTGGTTGACGGCCATCCGTTGGCAATGGAGATCGCGCTGCCCCTGCTGAAAGATGTTCCGGCTTCGGTTTTGGTGGGCGAGCTCAGATCCGAACTGGAGCACCACCAGCCGGGGGCCGACGAAGAAGGCCGCCCCCCCTTCCTCACCGTGGTCATGGACCACGCCTTCAGCCGGATGTCCCACCGCGGCCGGACGCACCTGCCCTTCCTTTCCATGTTCCGCAGCCGGGTCATGATGGACATCCTGACCCACATCACCGGGGAGCAGGCCTACAAATCGGTCATGGGCGAGGGGCTGGGTTACGGCGCCACTCGGACCCTGCTCCGCACCGCCCGGGCCGGTGGGTTCCTGGAGCCCATCACCCCCAGCGTCTACCAGATCCATCCCTCGCTGCCATGGTTCTTTGGGCGCAGCCTCTACCGGCAGTTCTCCCAAGGCGCCATCCAACAACTTGAGCAAGAGGTCGTCCGGGTCTACGCCGACACCGCCGACTATTTCATGGAGACCCTCTACGAGAACCAGGATGCCGGGACCACCGCCATCCTGGCTGAAGAGGGCAACATCACCCAGGCGCTGGCCCTGTCCATCGAGGCAGGTCAGTGGGAGAACGCCCAACTGCTGGTCCAGCCCCTGGCCCAGGTCTTCCGCATGCAGAAACGCTACCCGGAGCTGCGCCGCCTGCGCCGCCAATTGCTGGAAACAACCGGCGCCACCGCCGAGGAAGCGGAGCAGACCGGCGGCATCCAACTCTGGCTGTACCTGTTGGGCACCGAGGCCAGCGAGTGCATCGAGACCAAGGAGTTCGACCGGGCCGACGCGCTGAACAGACAGCTCCTTGAATACCTGTCCAGCAAGGAAGACGGCGAGACCGACCCGCGCACCGCCGCGGTCTTCCACCAGATGGGCCAGGTGGCCCAGTACCGCTGGCAGTTGGAGGAAGCCCAGGAACTCTACTCCCAGTCCCTGGCCATCATCGAAGACGGCGAAGACCAGGAGCCGGTGGCAGATGACTACTACGGCCTCGGCCTGGTCTGTCAGTACCGCCGCCGTTATACCGAGGCCAAGGAGTGGTTCAGCAAAGCCCTGGAGATACACCAGCGGGTGGACGACGCCGAGGAGATGGTCAAGGACTACCGCTCCCTGGGCCTATGCTCCCAGTACAAGTTCGAATACGACGAGGCCGCCAGTTGGTACCAGCGGGCCCGGGAGATCCTGGAGGAGAACCGGGACGAGGAGAACGCAGTCCTGGTCTACCATTCCTTAGGCACCGTCTGCCACGCCCAGTACCAATTCGATGAAGCCGAGAACTGGTACCAACAGGCCCTGTCCATCAGCGACCGCATGGGCAACGACGCCCAGATGGGCATCGAGTTTCACCACCTGGGCTTGGTGGAACAAGCCAGGGAGATGTTTGTCGATGATGCCGAGCACTGGTACAACATGGCCATGGAGAAGTGGCAGAAGCTTGGCGACCGGCGGTCCGAGGGCGACGAATGCCGCCAACTGGGCGTGCTGTTCCACGAGCAGAAAGACCTGGACAAGGCCGAGGAATGGTACGGCAAGGCCCGGGACGTCTTCGAGGAGATACAAGACCTCAACCGCATCTGCCGCACCTACGGCCAGCTGGGCATGGTGGCCGAGGAGCGGGACGACATCCCCGGCGCGCTGCTGTGGGCTGGGCGCACCTATCAACTAGCCCAGAGCAACGACCTGCAGGTGTTGGTCCAGGTCAAGGCCCACCTGGCCAGGCTGAAGGAAAAGCACGGCGACGAAAACTTCGCCGCCTGGTGGCAGGAGTTCGCCGGCGAAGAACCGCCCACAGACTTGGACGTGGACCCCGAAACAGTTCTCTAAAACGGAGGCGCCAAATGGCAGTTACATCCATCGAAATCAAAGAACGCGGCCCCTACGCCGGAGGCATGTCCTACGGAGATGTCGGCGCATTCGAACAATTGGACGGCACGGTCCACTTTGCCGTCGACCCATCCGACCCCGCAAACAGTCTGATCACCGACCTGGAGTTGGCTCCCAAGAACGCTGCTGGACTGGTAGAGTTCTCAACCGACTTCCGAATAGTAAGGCCAGTTGACCTGGACAAGGGTTCGCACAAGCTGTTCTTCGACGTGGTGAACCGGGGCAACCCAGCGTCTTTGTATATGATCAACGGCGCTCCGAGCAACGACCGAACCAGCCCCGGCGACGGGTTCCTGATGCGCCGTGGCTACACCCAGGTTTGGTGCGGCTGGCAACACGACGTGCCACAGGAGCCGGGATTCCTGAGAGTCGATGTGCCCAACGCCGCTGGAACAGAGGGCCGCATCGCCGTAACCTTCCAGCCCAACCAGGCGGCCACGACTAAGATGCTCTCCGACATGGGACATCTGCCATACCCAGCCAGCGACACGGACCAGCCCGATGCCGAACTGACTGTCCACGACTACGAAGGTGGCCCCTCAACCGTCATCCCCCGCTCGGATTGGTCATTTGGTCTCCTGGAGAACGGCGAGATAGCCCCTGACAACAGCCACATCAGCATGGCAAGCGGGTTCGAGCCGGGCAAGGTCTACCGCTGCATCTACACCACCGCCACCGCGCCCGTGATGGGCCTGGGCATGGTGGCCGTTCGCGACCTCATCTCCCACCTCAGATACTCCACCAGCGACGACAATCCGTGCGCCGGCGACATTCAACACACGCTGGCCTTCGGTGCGTCCCAGAGCGGACGGTTCCTGCGTCATATGCTCTACCTGGCCATGAACCAAGACGAGGAAGACCGCATGGTATTCGACGGGATCATCGCCCACATCGCCGGGGGCCGCCGGGGCGAGTTCAACCAGCGCTTCGGCCAGCCGTCCAACCTGGTGAAGGCCAGTACCGGCGCTGTCTTCCCCTTCGCCGACATAGATCAGACCGACCCAGAGACCGGCCGGACCGACGGCCTTCTAAGTCGTCTAACCGCGAGGGCCAAACTTCCTAAGATAATCTTGACCAACTCATCCAGTGAATACTGGTCTGGCCACGCCGCTTTGACCCACATAGACGCCACTGGAAGCAAGGACATCAGACCGGCCGACTCGGTGCGCATCTACCATTTTTCCGGCACCCATCACCCCCCTGGCGGACTACCGCTCGAGCACATTCACCCCGTCCTCGGCAGCGGGGTCCATTCTTTCAACTGGGTGGACTACCGGCCTCTCATGCGGGCCGCATTGGTCAACCTCGACGCCTGGGTCACCAAAGGCACAACTCCGCCAGACAGCAACCACCCCCGTTTGGACGACGGCACAGCAGTCCCTTCCGAATCGTTGAAATCCTCGTTCCAGGCCTTCCCAGAATTCGGCTTCCCGGACCATGTAAGACACCTGGACCGGCTCGACTTCGGACCCGACGAAGGGGTCACGGAAAACCTGCCGCCGGTCACGGGAAAACCCTATCCGGCCCTCGTGCCGGCCGTGGACCCGGACGGCAACGACCTGGCCGGCATCCGCCTCCCGGACGTGGCAGTGCCCCTGGCCACGGTCACGGGCTGGAACCTGCGCCATCCGGACACCGGAGGCCCCGGCCAGACCCACCAGCTTTTGGGCTCAACCGTGCCCTTCGCATTCACCAAACAGGAGCGTCAGGACAACTCAGACCCTCGCCCCTCGATAGAAGAACGTTACGCCTCTAAAGAAGACTACCTTGACCGCGTGGAAGGGGTTGCGCGGGGCCTCGTTACCGAACGCTATATGCTGGAAGAGGACGTGCCCAGGGTCGGCCAGACGGCTTCGGAGCAATACGACCTGCTTGAGTCTCAGGTGAAACAGGCCCAGCCTGCCGGAGACTAGAAAATGCCAGACCCATGCAACCCTCTGAAAATCAACGCTTTCGACACGGTCCGTCGTGAGCACCGTCTGCGCCGTTCGTGGTGAGCCCCGTCAGCGCCGTTCGTGGTGAGCCCCGTTAGTGCCGTTCGTGGTGAGCCCCGTCGAACCATGCGCCCGCAGAAGGCATGGTCCTTCGACGGAGCTCAGGACGAACGGGTTGCCACAACGGCTATCTCAGAAACATAGGTGCAAGGACCCCCGAAACCAAAATCAAAACTGGAGAGAAGAAGATGAAAGTTGGAACATCGGTCCCCCTGCCGGCCTATACCATCGACCCGGCATTCATGGCCAAGAAGGCCGAGGACTTGGGCTTCGAGTCCATCTGGTACGCCGAGCACGCGGCGGTGCCGGTCCACAGCGACAGTCCCTTCCCCGCCACCGGCGGAGAGATACCGTGGACCTACTCCCATTTCACCGACCCGTACATCGCCCTGGCCCGGGCCTCCGGCGCCACCAGCAAGATAATGCTGGGCACCGGCATCACCCTGGTCCCGGAGCGTAACCCCATTCTCCTGGCCAAGGAGATCGCCAGCCTGGACCGCTTCAGCGGCGGCCGGTTCCTGTTCGGCATCGGCACCGGCTGGCTGAAGGAAGAGACGGAGATGATGGGCGGCGATTTCGAGCACCGCTGGACGC
>JADFNR010000062.1 GCA_022563275.1 Chloroflexota bacterium
ACATCTTCTCACCCATGCCGCTCCGGAGCATGAACTCCCCCATCATGAGGAAGAGCGGGATGGCGATCAGGATGAAGTTGGTGTTCGTCTCCCATGCTTTGTTGCCCATGATGTTCCACAGGGGCGCATCGGAGAAGAAGTACATGATGACCAGCGACAAGACACCCAGAGCTCCGGCCACATACAGGCCAATCATGAAAAAGCCGCCCATCATTATGAATGCTGTGGTTATGGCCATCTGTTTCGGTCCTCCTAACCTTTCGGCGCCGGCACGGCTGCCGGCAGGACTGCAATATTCACCCGAATGGCGCTAACTTCCGTCCAGCCCTGCGAGATTGGCCCCGAGGAAGCTTATCTTTCGACTAGACTCCGGACGTGCCCTCTTGAGTCAGTGCTTTTCCGTCCTTTCCAACCGTGCGGTAACTTTCGGTGCCGCCCTGCATCCGGTGCAATACCGGCAGTCCAGCCTCCGCGATCATGTCGATCATCATGTGTACCGCTGTAAAAGCTAGCATGCTGAACCCGATGGCGACAAAGGTCTGGGGTATCCATAGAGGAACCAAGGGGTAGGTATTGGTCACGGCGCCGATATCATAGGACTTCATGACCATGACCCAAGTTTTCCAAGACGTGACGCCGATGAAGAAGACGATGGACGAGAGGGCGAGTTGGTCGGCGATCCACCGTACTCTGGTGGACATGAACGGCAATAACACATCGATGCGTACGTGGGAGCCAGTCCGCAAAGCGTAGGAGAACGCCCACGTTGTGGCCATGGCCATCGTGAATCCGCTCATCAGGTCCATGCCCGGCGCCATCACGATGCCGTATTTCCTGGCGATAACCTGATAGGTGATGAAAAGCGCCAATAATAGGAACATCGTCCCGCAGAGGTAACCCATACCGAGGTAGACTCGGTCAAGAGTTTTGGTGAGTGCCCTCATCCCGGTTAGAAGGGTGAGGGCCGTCGACCGGCCTTCGAGTACCCTTTCCAGTTTCTCGCCATCTGCGGTCGTACCAGCGGTCGTCGCTACTTCGCTCAAGAGGTCTCCTCCCTGCTCGGCGTTGTGACGTTTTGTTTTGGACCCGGTTGATTCTACCTTAAGTGGGGAATCCGTGCTCGGAGACTGCCGGTGCAGCAGGTCCGGTACTTCGGAATACAATTACGCTCGAGCTTGAATCAGCGTCTAGATTCCCCCTGATCATCTTGGCTGGCCGCCATCCTTGAGGCAGGTCGATCAGGGGGCCTGCCTATTACATCCAAGGACTCAACGTGAATCCCAAACCCGGAACGAAATCCAGGCGATCCATCCGAATTTGGACGTTCTAGCCCTCGGCGCTTTCCCGTTTGTGTCTACGCTAGGCTTGGTATTACCTATTTTTGACCAATGCCCGATTGGGTCGGAAGTATAAACAATAGCTACGTGGCCGTCAATAGGTTTTATCGCGATTCGGAATTATCAATGAACATCTGATAAAGAATATTCGTTAAGGCGGGCAGCTTGGTGGTCCGGTCCATGGCCTTGGGCGCCCTCAGTCTGGCTCGATCAGCGGACCGGATCGAACAGGGAGCCGTCCATGAAAATGCGGGGTAGACAAAGGGGTTCTATTACAGCTGCCCCTGACCCGCCGGAAGAACGCCAACTGCAGCAACGCCAACGCCAGGCTGACCGAGGCTATCACCGTGTAGGCCCCGGCGGGGCTCCAGATGTGGATCAGGAAACTGATGGCCATTGTCGCCAGCGGGGTGAGACCGTTGTCCAGCATGTAAATGCTCATCACCCGGCCTCTGAGGGCGTCTGGGACCATGGTTTGAATCAGGGTGTTGTTTCCCACCCTGAAGATGTACTGAAAAAACCCAGCCCAGCCAGAAAAGCCATGGAAGAGAAATACCAGAAGGACTGGGCAAGCCCACCACGGCCTGGCGAAGGGTTTGGCGTGTGGTGTCTAGTGGTCTGGGGCCCAGCGCGACGCGGCAATGGCCCGTCCGCCGGAAGTGCACAGATGGACCGCCCTTAGATGATTAGGTTAGGTAACCGGATATTATTTGAGATACTTGTCGAACCAGGCCATGGCTTTGCCCCAACCGTCGGCCGCCGCTTCCGGCCTGTAGCTGGCACGGGCCTCGCAGTGGAAACCATGCCCGGCCCCGGCGTAGCTATGGAATTCGTGGGTCTTGCCGTATTTGGTCAGTTCCTCGTCCATCTTGGCCACGTCTTCCGGTGTTGGGTTTGTATCTTCCTCACCGAACAGACCCAGCACCGGGCAGCCGATGTTTGACGTTTGCTCCAGCGGTGAGGGACCGCCGCCCAGAGCCGTGCCGATGCCGCCTCCATAGAATACGACCGACGCCGACAAGTCGGAGATACTGCAAGCCGCCAGGTAGGATACTCGACCCCCGAAGCAGAATCCGACGATGCCGATCTTATCGCCCTGTACGAAAGATTGAGCTTTGATGTAGTCCACCGCCGCTTTCACGTCGGAGAGTATGTTTACGTCGGTTGACCGGCCCATCCGGGCGATAGCGGTGTCCATCTCCTCGTGCAGTCCGATGGTCATGGGGCCCTCCCGGTGGAACATGGCCGGCGCCAAGCCCACGTACCCCCGGGCCGGCAGCCGGTCCACAACCGACTGTATATGTGAGTTGACCCCCCAAATCTCCTGAATCACAACGACGGCGGGATGCCTACCCTGGGCCTCGGGTTGGGTCAAGTAGCCTTCCATAGTGCTTCCGTTGACGATTATATCTACCCAACTAGCTGGCATGATGATTCCTCCTATACCTTTACTTTTGCGGACCGGAGGAACTTTGCCGGAACAAGAACGGGCAAGAATCGAAAGGCTGAACCAAGCGATCGGCGCATACCATAACTTGGGGTAACTATCTCCGGAACGAGGTTTAATTTCAAAAGATCCAGACAACAGGCTCAAGATATATTTTATTACTAATTCAGTAAAAATGGACCTGATTTTAGTCGACTTTTTTATGGGAGTCAACGCGGGCTCTAAAGAGATCAGCAATGGCCGGAAGATCGGTCCCACAACAAACTGGTCTTGCCCTTGAAGCCGGTGTCCCTTTAACCAATATCCACGCCAACTTGCGTAAAGGCAAGCATCATTGGCGATCTGTTCTGACATTCAGCACTGTTCAGCATTTCAAAATCGGCATAGGTTTTGTATGATGGGTATGGTCTGCGCGGGAGAAAACCTGGAATCTTGAGTTTTTTGACCCGCCCACGGCATTACCCTGGAGGCCGTCGTTGCGAAACCTGGCAAACTTTCTTGTCCACCTGTTTAACCGTGAGGGTGAGGCCGACCACACCTATCTCTCAGTGGTCCATGACCGGTGTTTGTTCTGCGAAGAGCCGATAAGCGACTCTCCCTCCTATTTAACCTACCGCGTCTGCCCCTATTGCCGGTTCCATTACACCGTCACGGCCCGGGAGCGCATCGAGCTGTTGGCTGACAAGGGAACATTCAAGGAGACCTCCAAATATGTGAGTTCGGTGGAACCCCTTTCGTTCTCCCGCCGGGCCCGCTACCGAAAGTTCCTCGCCCAAGACCAGAAGCGGACCGGGCTTACCGAAGCGGCGGTTACCGGGAAATGCCGGATCGGCGACGTCGAGGTCATGCTTATCGTCTTGGACTTTGGGTTCATGGGCGGCACCATGGGCAGCGTGGTTGGCGAGAAAGTGGCCATGGCCTTCGAGAATGCGGCCCGCCGTGGTTTACCCGCGATCGCAGTGGTCTCGGGCGGCGGCGTCCGGATCCAGGAGGGCGTTCTGTCTCTGATGCAGATGGCCAAGACCGTGACCGCCGCCAACCGTCTGCGTGACGAGGAAGTGCCCTTCATTGTGGTATTGGCCAACCCTTCCACAGGGCAAGCCTACGCCAGTTTCGCCAACCTGGCTGACGTGATCCTGGCCGAGCCGGGTTCGTTGATCGGACTCTCACCGTTGCGCACCTTGCGAGAGGTGTCGAAGATGCCTCTGCCCTTGGACGCCCACACGGCCGAAGCCCACGTTGGTCACGGGCTTTTGGACAATGTAGTGGACCGGGAGAACCTGCAGCCCAGGGTTGCATCACTGTTGCAGATTCTCACGGCCCAGAAGCACGGGAAGTCAAATCACAAGAGTCTGCTAAAGGTGGAGCTTGAAAGCTGCGCGGAGGTCGAGCCGTGGGAGGCTGTTACCGCCGCTCGAAACTCGGAGAGGCCTCAGGCGAGCGCCTATTTCCGGTCTATGTTGGACCCATTCATCGAGCTGCGCGGCGACCGCCTGAACAGCGATGACCGGTCCGTTATCGCCGGTCTGGGCTTCATGGATGGCCAGGCGGTGGCGGTGATTGGGCAGCAGCGGCGGCCTCTGGTGGAGGGGGAGCGGTACCACGTATTTCCCGACGGCCTGCGCAAAGCCCAGCGCGTGATTGATCTGGCGTCCCGTTTCAAGCTGCCTCTGGTGACCCTCATCGACACCCAGGGCGCGGACCCCGGGTTGGAAGCAGAGGAGCAGGGCATCGGAAACGCCATCGCCAAAACTCTTTCGTCAATGCTGACCGTTCCCACGCCCGTGGTCTCGGTGGTCATCGGCGAAGGTGGCAGCGAAGGTGCGTTGGCCCTCGGATTGTCCGACCGGATCTTGATGCAGCAATATGCCATCTATTCGCCCATTTCGGTGAACCGCACCCTTGGCGCCGCCCATCATGACTATATGCTGGACCGCGAAGCCGCCGAGGCCCTGATGTTGACGGCCCATGACTGCCTGGAATTGGGCATCGCCGACGAGGTAGTCCCAGAGCCGGAAGGCGGCGCGCACGTCGATCCCCACGAGGCATCGACGGCGCTGCGAACGGCCATCCTGACCAACATCGCCCAATTGTCCAAGATGTCCCAGAGCAAGCTGCTGAAGAAGCGATATCGGAAGTTTCGCAGGATGGGTGAGGGCAGCGGTCATTCCCAGGAAGCCATGAACCGGGAAGTGAACCTCTTGATGAGCATCACCTTAGGTGATTCGCCGCCGGAACGGCCGTCCCGCAAGCAAAAAAGAAAGGGCCGGACGGAGGAAACCGCCGAGGCCCAGGTATCTTCGGATGATTGATTTTCGTCCGGTAAGGCCCGGCGGTGATACCGCGATGGCCTGCGGAGGTTATTCTGGGGTAGTTATCCAGAGGCCGCTAAGCCGCTTCCGAGCCGAACTCCTTGAGGCTCTTTTTCACCGCTTCCGCCACCGTCACAAACTCCTCTGCCACCGATTTATCTAACAGCGCCGTCGGTTTGGATGAGTCCCGGTAGACAGAACGCAGCGCCAGACCGCCCAGGAAGGGGGCTTCGACCTCTTTGGCCAGGGCCTTTCCGCCTCCCTCGCCGAATATCTCCCCGGTGTAGTTCTCCACCACGCCCAGCACGTTTAAGTTCAACTTCCGGATCATGTTGATGCAGCGTTTGGCATCGAGGTTGGCCAGTTCCTGCGGAGTGCTGACCACCACGAAGCCGTCCATGGGCAGGCTTTGCATCACCGTGAGGGGGGAATCGGAAGTGCCGGGCGGCAGGTCTACCACCAGATAGTCCAGTTCATCCCAGTCGGTTTGCTGTAAGAACTGGCTGATGGCGTTGTGAATCATTGGGCCGCGCCAGATGATGGCCTCGTCCGGGTTCTCTTGGAAGAAGGCCATGGAGACGACCTTAACGCCCCATTTTTCTGAAGGGATGATCTGACCGTCGACGTAGTCCGGTTTGTCGGTGATGCCCATTACCTTGGTTACATTTGGGCAATCGATGTCCACATCCAACAGGCCGACGCTGTTTCCCTGGTTGGCCAGGGTCACGGCCAGATTGACGGCAACGGTGGTTTTCCCCACGCCGCCCTTCCCACTGTAAACGCCGATCTTGGTCTTGATCTTCTCAAGACGGGTGGTGATCTGACGTTTTTGCTGCCAAGTCTTTTTGATCTGGTCCAGGCGCGCGGTTTCCTGGGGCGTGGGCATGCAATCCTCCGGATGGGATTCTGGTATTCAGAATAGGTGGCTGGCGGCGTTGGAGTCTAACCCAATCGACGGCACAGGCGTCCAGTCCTGGGAGATGAATGGTCCGGCAGGCTTCCAGGCCGGTTAGATACCCAGTTGGGAGCGGGCTTCTTCGCTGATCAGTTCGGGCGACCAGGGCGGATCGAACACCATCTCGATCTGCACTTCCTCCACGCCATCCAGTTCCTGCACCGCCCATTCAGCCTGTTGGCCGATGTACGGGCCCATACCGCAACCGGGAAAGGTAAGGGTCATCTGCACATAAACATCCCCTGAGTCCTTTACCTGAACGTCGTAGACCAGACCAAGGTCGACGATGTTAACCGGAATTTCCGGGTCGTAGACGCTTTTCAAAGCTTCATAGATCGCTTCAGTGGTGACGGTTGCCTCGGGCATGTCTGCCTCCTAATCCAGGTCGCTTGCCACAATTATATTAAAGTCGACCAACTTGGTCAACAATTATTTACGGTTTGTATAAAGAGCCAGTGGAAGGCCTATTTTTAGCTGAAGCCTTACTGCCGATAGTTTCCCTAGGGAATCAGCAGCAACTTGCCGGTGGTGGCCCTGCTCTCCAGCTGCCGGTGCGCTTCCGAGGCATCCGACAGGGGAAATTCACCGCCGATCCTAAGTTTCAATTCACCGGAACTGACCCAACCTAAAACATCGCCGGCCCGCTTTTCCAACTCGGCCCGGTCCACCGTGTAATCGCCCAGTCCGGGGCGTGTCAACGAGAGCGATCCGGCGCCCAGGATGCCTGGGCTGATTGGATCTGGGGCCCCGCTGGCCGCGCCGTAGAGCACCATGTGGCCGCGGCGGCCCAGGCTGCTGATGCTCTGGTTGAACGTGGTCTTGCCCACGCCGTCGTACACCGCCTTCACGCCTTCGCCGTTGGTGGCCTTCTTGACCTCTTCGGCGAAGTCCTGCTGGGTATAGAGGATCACGTGGTCAGCGCCGGCCTGCTTGGACAGCTCGGCCTTTTCCTCGGTGGAAACGGTGGAGAACACATATCCGCCCAACCGCTTGATCATCTGGGTTAAAAGCAGGCCCATGCCGCCGGCTCCGGCGTGCACGATGACCCGGTCGCCCTTCTGCACCGGGTAGGTGGAATGGCAGAGATAATGGGCGGTCATGCCCTGGAGGATGGCTGCCGCTCCCGCTTTGGCATCCACTCCGCTGGGCCGTTTCATCAATCGCCAGGCAGGCACAACGGCCAACTCGGCATAGGCGCCAGGGGAGGTGCAATAAGTAACATCGTCGCCTACTTTGACCTCGGTGACACCGGGGCCGATGGCCTTGACCACGCCGGCGCCCTCCACGCCGATGATGCGGGGCAGCGGCGGGCCGGGGTTTATGCCCTGGCGGCTGTAGACATCGGTGAAGTTCACTCCCGCGGCCTGTATCTCTACCACCGCCTCTCCCTCACCTGGAGTCGGGTCGGCCACGTCCTGGTACTTCATGACCTCGGGGCCGCCGAATTCGCTGATCTGCACTGCTTTCATGTTGAGCCCTCCTGAATTGTACGCGAGAGTTGACGGCCATCGGCCGGTGGCGCCGCGGGCGCCGGTTTAGATGGCGGTTAGTATACACCGGGCATGGGGCGGCGGAAGGTCCGTAAAGTCGAAGGACCGGCCCCAGGTGAGGGAGAGGTGGGAGTCAATGGATTCGCCTGTCTTGGCCGCAGTCACAAAGGAGACCGGCTGCCAGCCCGCCTTTAAGAGGCCCGCAGGCCCAAAGCAGTCAGTGCGGCGGCGGCGGCGCCGGAGAGGGTTAGCCCTTTTCCGGCTGCCCGTCCGCACATGTCCTGCAGCTTTTGCAACACAACAGCATCGGGGGCGCTGCCCTCATTATGATGGGCGTCCAGATCGGCCAGGGTGTTGTAGGCCTGGTCCACGTTCCAGAAGAAGGACAGCAGCCAGGTCAACTCGCGTTCGTTAAGGGGAACGGGGATGTCAGACAGGTCATAGAGCCCGTTGAAAACCTTGGTGTAGCGGAGGATACCCGCTTTGTCTTCCGAACTCTCGCCGTAGAACCTGCGGCGGCTCAACTCGGTGATGCGCTGGGAGTAGTCTTCCTCTCCGTAGATGTTCTTGGGCAACCACTCGGTGCGGAGATCAAGAACGTCGTTACCGGACGCGTCGACGATGGCGACGGCGATATCCGAGCCTAAAAATTCTTCATATTCGAATTTCACAGCGTCGCGCAGCAAGGCTTCCTGAAGCATCAGGGTCAATTCCCTGGGAATCTTCTTGTAAGACTTGCCGCTGGCCTCAGCGTTGGTGTCGGCGCCCACACCCCCGGTATTAAAGACGAAGTATTGCTGATGGAGCCCGCCCTCTTCGATCTTCTTTACTATGTTGTAGAGATTGTTGGCGTTCTCGTCTTCCAGCCCGATGATGAACGGGTCGGAGAAGTACTCGACGTAAGGACGCCCGATCACTCCGATGGCCGCTCCCATCTGGACCGCTTCACCGTACATCAGAACCCGGATGTACTGTTCCGGACTCAAACGACGCAGCGGCGGCACCACGGTGTTCTGGCGCATCACAGCCTGCCAGAAAACCTGGTCGGTGTCCTCCATGGGGACATGGACTCCTTCGGTCTCGCGGCCGTTGGTAATCTTCTTCAGGAGGCCGGTGGCCCCCTTTCTGGTTACCAACCTAGAGCGCGAAAGGGTGACGCGCATGTTTCGGACCGGGTTGGAGAGGAAATTGGGCGTCCATGAATCCAGGTCGACCGGTACGTTCTCCAGGGTCTCCTCGGTGTTGGGGTCCTGGTCCGTCCCGCGGACGGACTCGAAAGTGATTGGGTCTTCCGCTTTGTTGAGGCCAAAGGGCATGGCGTAGAGATTGTTCTCAGTACCGTCTATGCCGTAGTAGAGCGTGCGTTGCTTGCCGTCCCTGGTGACCTTAACCGGGTCTTTCAAGGGCTGCAGCAGCACGATGTCATCGTTCATCGGGTAGACACCCTCTTCGGGGTCGGTCTTCAGGCCGAGCATCTTTGCTAGTTCGCTGTTGGCCAGTTCCAGCATGATGGTGAGGGTGCTCTTGCCGTGGAGTGACGGACCGACAGTGATCAGCGCCGTGTTCCTTATCTCGCCGGCCAGGGTCTTGGCGCGGGCCATGCTCAGCGCCGCTTGAATCGCCAGCCCGTCGGCCTCTTTGACCTTGAACATCGCGATGGACAGGGGGCCCATCTTGTGCTCGCCGACGTAATCGAAACCCAGATGCAGTGAGAGGCCCTTGGTGGGAGCTTTGAAGACCAATTGTGTCAACCCGGCATCGTGGAGGCGCTGCTTCAGATCTTCAGGCAGCCCCAGGTCCTCCAGCCAATGGGGAAGGGTGACCTCAAGGATGTCGGGTTCCTGACGGCTCAGTTCTTCGGAGGCTGGAAAGGTCAGTTGACGCCACATCATGGGAATCTGCATGTACCGCGTGCCAAAGAGCATCTGACGGGCATGGAAGGAGCGTCCCGGGGCGTCGCCGATCTGGCGGTCGGATTGGACTATGGTGTCGCCCGACTCCAGCTTCTCTTCCATGTAGGCGTTGATGTACCTGAAGACCTCGGTGAACAAGGTCTGGCTCTCTGTGCTGAAAACCACGCCGTCACGGTTCTTGGCGAACCCGTCGATGAAGTATTGGGTCAGGTCTGGCCTGCGGACGACGCCCAGTTGGCTGAAGAAGGCATAGCCGCCGGTGTCCAAGCGCACCACCACTTCAGGCCACGCCCTGCCGGCAGCTTTACCGGCGGCATTAGCCTCCGCGGCCTCTTTGTCGATGATGCTGGCTTCGCCCAGAAACCGCTGTTGCTCGTCTTCGGGAAGATCCTGCAACACGCGCATCTGGCTGATGAGCCACTCTTGGGATGGATTATTGAAGGTCGCGCCGGGCTTGTGACCCTTTCGGGCCAAAGCGACCAGGCGGTCAAGTTCTTTTTCGAACGCCGGTACGGCAGCGGGCCCGGCGAGGGAGGAGCCAGCTACTGGCTGCATTTGGGGACTCATGTATTCCGATTCCGTATTTGATGAGAGGTGGTTACGGTACCGCCGCTAAATGAGCCGGCGCCAGTAACTTGGCAGGCATATCGCCCAAAGCCGACAGTATGCTACATCCTGGCTGTGACCAAGTCAAAGATATTCAGGGGCGAAACCCTTGTCTGACGCGGGTCATGGCGAGGCCCTGGCGGCTCTCCCCAGTCCTTTTACGAAGACGCGGCGGCGGCGGTCCGGGCCGGGTTCCGAAACAGTCGAACGATATCCCAACGCAACAATGGTTTGGGGAGCAAAACCCGTGTCACTAAATGGATTCCGCGGAGAAACCAACCCCGGAAACCAAGCCTGTCCGCAGACCACCACTCGAAATCTTCGCATTGCCTTTGCAGCCGGAAACTGGTATGATTTTGAGGTGCATTTTCCTCCCAACGAGGCCGATGTTACCGATGATTCCAAGCCGAGGGTTCCAGGTCTTGGCCCCCGGCGATCTCCTCAAAACTCTCTGGCGAACCCCTACATCACCGTGGCGGACATTTGCGAAAACTGAAGACTGACTGAAGGTGGAGGTACTTGAGTGACGACCGAGCAATGCCTTTCAATATCGGAAGCTCTGACGCATTTTGTGGCGGCCAAGAAATCCGCCAAGTCAGCCCAACAAAGTCATCAGGAACTGGGCCGTTTTGTGGCCTGGTGTGGCCGCGAGCGGAAGGTTTCCGAACTCTCCCCCTCGGAAGTCGCTGAATACGCTCAACAGATGGGTCTCGGCGGATCAGAGTCCGTGCAGCGTTTGGGCCCCGTCAAGATTTTCCTCGCCTATTGGAAAGACCAGGGATGGATCGAAAATGGACTAGCATCCCACCTCCGTGTTCCCCGCACCCGCCGTACCACCGCCGCCAAGCCCACCTCCCGCTCCAACGGCCGTGCCACTTTCACCGGCTCCCATCTCAGTCAGGAAGGCTATGACCGTATGGTCAGCCAATTGGATGATCTCAAGGACCAGCGGGCCCTCGTCCTAGAAGATATTAAAAGGGCCATGGCTGACAAAGACTTCAGGGAAAATGCCCCTCTGGACGCAGCCAAGGACCAGCAGGGAATCGTCGAACTCCGCATCCGCGAACTAGAATCCAGCATCAACAATGCGCAGATCCTACCTGAGGGGGCGTCATCCAAGGTAGCCCGCTCCTCGGTCGGCGCAAAGGTGACTCTTAAGGACACCGTCTCCGGAAAAACCCTGGCCTATACCCTGGTTGATGTCCGCGAAGCCGATATCTCCGCAGGCAAGATATCCACCACCTCACCGGTGGGCGAGGCCCTCTTGGACCGAATGGTCGGGGAAGAAGTGACCATCAACGTCCCCAAGGGCACTCTGCGCTATCTGGTGCAGCGGATAACCGCCATCAGTTGATGCCCCCCGCCACCCCAGAAACTAGAAACCAAAAGGCCGCCTCGCAAGGGGCGGCCTTTCCATTGTGGAATTATGAGACGGCGCATGACCATCTAATGACCGGACATAATAATGACGAATAAAAAGGCGCCCCATTTTTAGGGCGCCTTTTCAATGTCCTGAAACCTAGCCGGGCAGCCGTTTGGTCATGCTGCTAATTCAGCCCTTCCACCACGGCGAAGATGTCGATTGGATTCGGCAGAATGCCGGGCTGATAGGTCTCCCGGAAGCGGACCACACCCTCTTTGTCGATTATGATCACGGCCCGGTTGCTGGCCCCGCGCTCCTCGTTCCACAGCCCGTACGCTCTGGTGGTCTCACCCTTGGGGTGGAAGTCGGACAACTCGGGGTAGGGTAGCCCACCCAAAGCCGTGGTCCACGCACGATGCGCCGGAACGGTGTCGCAGCTTATGCCCAGTACCTGAGCATTATTATCCTCGAACCGCTTGTATTCCTGACGGAACGAGGCTGCCTGCGTCGTTCAACCAGCGGTGAAATCGAATACGTGGAAGGAAAGGACGACTATCTTCTTGCCTTTGTAATCTGCCAGGGAAACGTCCCCATCGGGGGAAGGAAGTTTGAAATCGGGGGCGACATCGCCAATCTCTGCCGGCATACTCCCGCCTTTATTGATTAAGATTTGGCGCGTTTAAATCTCGTCTGTGGGCGCGCCCAGCAAATTATACAGCACAATCCGTCGGGAGACACCGGTGCCCCGAACTGCTTGGGCCCGTGAAGACACGCGGGCGCCGGAAGACGGGCCGAGGCCCCATGATATACTTGCCCGCGTTGCCTCCAGTGGCAATCGAGGCGGCCCCGGGTTTGGATTCGAGTGAGGTGTGTACGTGCAGGCGGTGTTTAAAAGCGGGGTATACCTGCCCGAACTGGACCTTTGGCTCGACTCAACCAGAAAGCGTGAGTTCAGTCTGATCTCCCACGCCCACTCCGACCATACAGGACGCCATAACCGTCCCGTCCTCACCCCCAACACGGCCAGCCTATTGGGGGATTATCTCAAGAATTCAGACCCCATCCTTCTCCCCTACCACCAGCCCTTCGATGCTCCAAACTTCACCATGACCCTATATCCCGCCGGCCACTGCCTCGGCTCCGCACAGGCGCTGATCGAGTCCAAAGAGACCGGGGAAAGGCTGCTCTATACCGGCGACATCAAGAGCCGCCGGAGTCCGACCAACGAACCCTTGGAAGCTGTGCCCTGCGACACCCTGGTCATGGAGTGCACCTATGGACGGCCCGAGTATGTGTTCCCGCCCGAGGAACAGGTATTGGAGACCGCCTACCGGACCTTAAGGATGTGGTTGTCCCGCGGCGAACGGCCGGTGGTCCAGGGTTGGCGGTTGGGCAAGGCCCAGGAGTTGCTTCACCACCTGCTGGGCCAAGGATTCGATGTCATGCTTGAGGAGAGCATCTACCTGGGCACCCAGGTGTATCTTGATGCCGGGGTGAAATTTCCCGGCGAGGTGAAGATGTTCGATGGCGAATGGCCAGAAGGCTGGCTCCTGCTGTTTCCCCCCGGAAAGCGCCGGGAGGCACTGAGGGGTTTCAGGGGAAAACGGACCTTGGAGATGACCGGATGGGCGACATCGGGCAGCATGCCCTGGGGCCGTGGAGCCGACGCCAGCCTGCCCTACAGCGACCATCCCGACTTCAACGAGCTGGTGGAATACGTCCAGGCGGTTTCGCCCAAGCAGGTCTATACCGTGAACGGCTTCCCAGAACTGGCCGCCCGGCTTCGGGAGTTGGGCTACCCGGCGGTGCATCTGAGCGGCCGGGGCCAGAAACAGGACACCGGCTTCCAGATGAAGCTGGTCTAGACCCTCCGGTCAATAAATAGCCCATGATCAACCCTTTCTATCGGGACACATCGCCTCACCGAGCCTCCCCTGCAAAAAGCCAACGATAATTCCCCGACCTAGCGCCGCCGCCGGGTAGTGTTGGGCTCTTCCGAGTAGACCACATGCAGAATATTCAGTAATCTTGGAACGAGAACTTAGAAGCACCTGCCCATTTCACTAATCGATCATCGAAGGAAGGAGGTGTTACCCGTTTGAGTGGTGAGCGAGTCCTGGTGATCGACGATGACCCGGAATTGTCGGAACAGGTGAGCGATTATCTGGTCCTGCAAGGTCTTGAGGTTTCAAGGGCGGTTGATGGCGATGAAGCCCTGACCATGGTGGCCGTTCGCCGGTACGATCTTGTGCTCTTGGACGTCATCATGCCGGGGATCGACGGGTTCGCGGTGTGCCGCAAGATCAGAGAGACTTCACAGGTCCCGATAATTATGGCGACCGCCATCGGCGATGAATCAGCGAAGATACAGATGCTCCAGGCAGGGGCCGATGATTACGTCGTAAAACCGTATTCGTTACCGGAGTTGCATGCGCGGATCAACGCCGTGCTAAGACGCGCCACCGCGTACCGCGCCCATCAAGACATACCGGAATTTACAAAAGACGACCTGAGGATCGACTACCTGTCGCACGAGGTCACCGTCTCCGGTAAAGACGTGGAGCTGACTTCCACCGAATTCAACCTGTTGAAGGAACTGGCAACCCATGCCGGCGAGGTTTTAACCCACCGGGCATTGTTGCATGCGGTCTGGGGCGCTGAGTACGGCGAAGAAAGGGAGTACGTCCGGGTGTTTGTGAACCGGCTGCGCCAGAAACTTGGCGATGATCCGGTATCGCCCCGGTTCATCAAGACAGAAGCCGGAGTGGGCTACCGATTCATCAAAGGTGAATGAGCCAATGCGCCGCGCGGGCCTCAGCGGGAAGCGCCCAGCCAGAATCGCCAGCCGTCTAAGTTATCGGCGGGTTCTCATTCCATAGAAGCCAATAGGAGCAGATGCTGGTCATGATCTGGTTGAAATCATCCAATTCGATGGGCTTGCGGATATAACTGCTGGCCCCGGCTGCGTAGGCATCCGCCAGGTCGCGTTTTTCCGCGGACGAAGTTAGCACCACCACGGGCACATATTTGGTGCGCGGGTCGCTCCTGATCGCTCGGAGCACTTCCAGCCCCGAGATCTTGGGCATCTTGAGATCCAAGATCACCAGGCGCGGCGGAGTAAGCGATTCCCTGGTTTGATCATCAGGCAGGCCCAGGAGTATCTCCAATGCCTCCGCTCCGTCGCGGGCTATTTGCACCTCACAGCATACGCCGGAAAACTCAATGGCCAGGAGAGCTAAGTCCTCGTCGTCCTTATTATCTTCCACCAGCAATAATTTGGGTTTTTCAGGCATTTTCCTCGTTCCCGCCATTCCCTAATGTGAAGTAAATGGTAGCGCCCTTCTCAACCTCGCCTTCCGCCCATATCCTGCCGCCGTGACGTTGGATTATCCTTCTTGCGGTGGCCAACCCGATGCCGGAACCCTCAAACTCCCCAGTGGGATGCAGGCGTTGAAAGGGCAAGAAAAGCTTGTCGGCGTACTCCATATCGAACCCGACGCCATCGTCTTTAATAAAGAAAATGGTCTCGCCATCCACTAGTTGCTTTCCGAGTTCGATGCGGGCGGTGGCGTGTTTTGAGGTGAATTTCCAGGCGTTTCGGACCAGGTTGTCTACCAACACGCCGATCAATCTTTCGTCGCCAACAGCAGCCGCATCACCGGCGATGACAAATTCAACCTGACGTTCCGGCTCCGCGTTCCTAAGTTCAGCCGCTTTTTCTTGGACCATCTTCCCCAGGTCCAAGGGCTCTTGGATCAGATCGGCCCGGCCGATCTGCGACAGGCCCAACAAGTCGTCGATCAGAGTTCCCATCTGATTAGTGGCATTTCGGACCCGCTCCAGATAAGAACGGCCCTCATCTTCCAGCTTGTCGCCATATTTCTGCAAGACGGTCTGGCTGAACCCGTTGATACTGCGGAGAGGCCCCCGCAAGTCGTGGGACACCGAATAGGAGAAGGACTCCATCTCGTCCATCGCTTCCTGAAGCTCCCTGGTCCTGTTAGAAACACGAATCTCAAGAGATTCGTTGAGCGTCCTGATCTCCTGATAAAGCTTGTAATTCGCGAAGGCCCCCGAAATGTGAGCGCCGATACTGGATGCCACGTCAATGTCCCTATCCGTGTAGCAATCCGGTTCCTCAGAATGAAATATGATAACTCCGATGGCTTTGTCATTTGAGATAAGGGCAATCCCGATCATGGAACGCAATCCAGCTTTGTCGAAGTCGGCGATGGAAGGATATTCTAGGACCTTCTCCGCACGAGCCGCTCCCTGGAGCATGACCGGCGTTTGGGATTGGACAATCATTTCAGCCACGCTTCCAGACAGCGGATAATCCGCTCCGGAGGGGATATCCGGGATGGCTGTCCCACTTATGTGCACCCGGTGCACCGTACCGCTAGCGACATCGACACTAAGGATCGCGATTCTATCGAACCTTATTAGCACCTTTGCTGAATCGATAAACTGCCCCCATACATCCTCCAGGTCCGTCGATGAAGTGAAGACCCGGCCAATCTCGGCGAGAGCGCCGTTTACTTGGGCCAACTGTGTTATCTCCTGCTCGACACGCAGGCGGTCTGTGATGTCCAGACCCACCGCTAAGACGCCGATAATCTCTCCGGCGATGTTGCGGCGGGCGGTGCAATTTATCAGTAGCCGTGCCGAATCTTGCGTAGGGCCCGAAAACTGCAGATAGAGATCGCCAGGCGAGGCATCCGACAACACGGACTGCAGGTGTGATGTGGCGGTAGCCTTGGAGTCATCAGTCATAAAATCGACTGCAAGTTGGCCGATTGCATCTTCGTGGGAAGCTCCTGTGATATCTTGCATCACACCGTTCCAGATGTTGATCCGGCCATCGATATCCACCCCGAATATTGGGTTGTTGGCGGTATCGATCAACTGTGTCAATTCCCCAGCCAGTGCGCGCTGCACATCCGCTGATTGCAGGCGCTCAAGGGACAACCGCAGCGCAGCCTGCCGGCCCCTGTACAGCAGGAAGATGACGCCGAAAACAATCGTACTTAATAACAATCCCAAACTGAGGACAAGCACCCACGCGGCTCTGTCCCACCACCCTAACCCGTAGCCGGATTGCGCCGTAAAATGAAATTCCCAAATTTCATCCGCGATCTCCACGGTAGTCACCGTATGCAATCCTCGGTTGATCTCGATATGCACACTGTTATCCAAGGTGGTGAATAAAATAATTTCAGCGTGGCCGTCAGTGTCTAAAACCGTGATGCCGATGGCGGGGTCGAACGAGCCCGGGATCGCGTTGTCGATGAAATCCCCAAAACGGACCACCCCAAGGGCAAACCCCTCCAGCAGGTCCCGTCTCTCCCGGAGCGTGGCAGGAATATCTTTACTTGAGTAAACAGGGGCGTAGACTAGGAAGGCCAACTGCGTTCCAGTTTCCTGGACCAGGGTGATTGGCTCGGTCACCGCGGTCACACCCGATTCCCAGGCGGTCAACAGCGCGGCGGCCCTCGTTTCTTCGGAGGCCAGGTCGAACCCAAGAGCCGCAATGTTGCCGTCAAAGGGAACCAAGTAGGTCACGGGAAAATAATCTTGGGATTCCGAAGCGGGATGGATATCAAATCCATCCAACCCTTCCTCACGGATACTGGCGATAAACTGGGTTTTCTCAGAAGCTTTGACCCGTGGGATCCATTCCAGAGCCTGAATCCCGCCTGCTTCCTCTAAGAATGGTCCGACGAATATAGCGAATTCCTCGCGGGACACAAATTGACTGGCATTGAACAACCCCTGTACCGCGCGCAGTTGAGAGATGCTTCGTTGCAGGTCTGATCTGATGCTGTCGATGGCGATTTCTACAACGTCTTCAAGCTGACGTTGGCTATTATCGTGAGCAGCCGACCGAACGAATAGGGCCGCCACCACGGTAACGGTCACCAGGGCAAGAAAGACCACGGTGATAATCGTTAGATAGGACGAATACCAGTGGTCCGTAGTTTCACTTCCGATGGGGGCAATCTCTTTAGTCGGTGCACTCATCGTCGCCGCCATCGCATCTGCTCTCTAAACATCCAATGGGTTTCGCGGGGAAAGAGCAAACGCAGAGCAATCACAAAAAAATCGTTTCATCCACCGTCTCATATTATATATGGCGGTCTGACGTGGTGGTCCGGAGTCACGCTTGCTCATCATGATGGACACCGTCCCTACGGTACGGCCGGCCGGGAAATTTCGGCGCCGAACCCTATGGGACCCGAACCCGAAGCCGGGTCGATTCCAAGGTCAATCATCGCCATCGCCTCGTAAGAGCTGGCCATCGAGATCACCATGAGCCCGATGGAGACGGCTATGATGGTCAACACCATCAATTTAAAAAGATCTCCGATACCCGGTGCGAGTTGACTCAAGATATCCATGGGTTTCTCCAATCCTGTTTCGCGTTGGCGAGCCAACGCCGTGAGCTTAGTCCCGGCATTTGGACCTAGGGGGCGGGCTCGACGATGACGTAAGGGGGGGCGGGGATATGCACCGTGGTGGTTTGCAGATCGATTGCCGGAATCGCCTCAGCATCGGCCGCGGCAAAGACGGTTTTGGGGCCGATTTCGAAGCTTGAGGCCGCCGTGGTGTTCATGATAATGAGGAACATAATCATGGCCAGATAAGCGAAGACCAGCAGCAGTATGGTCTTGTTGCTCATCTGTGGTGCTAACAACTTGGAGATATTCATGGCGCCTCCTGCCCCGTATCGCGTTACAGGCTCACCTTACTGCGGCGCCAATAAACAACACATAAATCTGGAGCCAAGAGTTATAAACATCGTATAAACAAACTGGAATGGATCAGACCACGATCTAGCCCTGGCCAGTGCGCGGGTCAGGCTGTGTCTTTTGCTTTTCCCTTGGTTCCCGGCATGCCGACGCAGAAGCGCCCCGTCCTTCGGCTGAAGGACGGGGCGCTTTCAGGTTCAAGACAGGGTTCTAAGACGATGTACGGAGTGCCTAAGGTCGAGTTGCTTGAAATCTAGCTGGCGGGCTCGATGATGATGTAAGGGGCGGCGGGGACCTGGACCGAGGGAATCTCTAGCACTACGGTCTGGACCGAAGCGGAGACCGTCTGGGGGCGCAGGTCCAGGGAAGCCGCTGACTGGAAGGGATTGGCGGTCATGATCAAGATGACCGTGACCATGGCCAGGTAACCGAAGACCATCATGGTGATTGCTTTGCCGCTGAAGTGAGGGGCCAAAAACATCGAGCGTTTCATGTCGTTTCCTTTGCTGTTCTGGTTGCGGTTCATCTGGATGTTCGTTTGAGTTGTCATGGTTGCTCTCCGTCCGTTTCGTCTTAGCAACACTTTAGGCCTGGGTAGTAGGGCCGCACATGCCGGAGGTCACGCATTTTTGGAAAGTGGAAAAAACCCGGTTGACGGGGGTCATATAGGTAGTGCTACCTATATGGATTCGTGCCTGAAAGGGGTGATTTAGACGGTAAAACAGAGGTAAATGAACGGATATCTAGGGTCAGTGGTTAGTTTGGATGTGTGGCGGAATGTTGACCGGCTGGGCCGCGAACCGGGGCTGAACCCTGCCGGGGATAGGGCCTCCGCCCAATGGCCTTAAACGCCAAGAGTTCGGGTAATATAGGGTGTCTACAAGGACGGCAAGCGCAATGCCCCTATCTATGAAGGAGAAGACCCGGCCATGACCAACGAGATCTTAAGCACTCTTTTGCCATTCGCGGGTTGGGATGACGAACGTGCCCAAGAGGTGAAGATAACCGGCGGCAACGATCCCATATTGCCCACTCCGTTCCGCATCGGCGAGTCCAGCGCCGCCGCGCTGGGGGCCCTCGGACTCGCCGTCTCCGATCTTTGGGAGTCCCGCACCGGACGCCGCCAGGAGGTTGCCGTCGATACCCGCCGGGCTACTGCCTCGTTACGCAGCGGGAAATACATGCACATGGACGGGGCCGGAGTATCCACGGAGCGCAACCCGGTGATGGGCGTGTATCCGGCCAAGGACGGCCGCTGGAGCTATCTCCACTGCAACTTCCCCAACCACCGCGCCGCCGCACTCAGCGTGCTGGGCGTGGCCGAAGACCGCGAAGCGGTGACCAAGGCGGTGGCCAAATGGGACGCCCTGGAGCTTGAAGAAGCGATCATCGACGCCAAGGGCGCCGGAGGGATGGTGCGCACCATGGAGGAATGGGCCAAGCACCCGCAGGCCGCCGCCATCGCCTCCCTGCCGTTGCTGGAGATCGTCAAGATAGGCGACAGTCCTCCGGAGAAATTGCCTGAGGGTGACCGGCCCCTGTCCGGCGTCCGGGTCCTCGACCTGACGCGGGTCCTCGCCGGGCCGACCTGCGCGCGAAGCCTGGCCGAGCACGGCGCGGATGTCATGAAGATAACTGGGGCGCACCTGCCCAATCTCGGCTACCAGGAATACGACACCGGCCACGGCAAGCTCAACGCTCAACTGGACCTGCGTGAGGATAAAGACCTGGAAACCTTGCGCGGGTTGGTCCGCCAGACGGATA
>JADFNR010000063.1 GCA_022563275.1 Chloroflexota bacterium
CGGACTCGTCGTGGAGAATGGAGATTTCGAGGAGATTGCCAAGCCCTTCTACAACAGAGGCCAAAAGGTCAACCAACTCCGGATCGAAAGCGTTCTTTTTTTTGGAGATCACGGTAACTAGGCCCAGGGTTCGATCGCTGACTTTGATCGGCAGACACACCAGTGATTTCATTCCCCCATCGAGCAGAAATTGGGAAGCGGCAGGCCAGGTGGCGTAGTCGTCGGTCACTATTATCCTGCCCTCGGTGAACGCCCGAGTGCTAATGATTTGGGCCTTTGTAATCAAGGGCAAGGGGGGAGATTTTTCCACAGCGGGACCCGCTGCCGCAGCCAGGTGGAGGCCCGGCTCGGAGTCTTTAGCGAGCCTGAGGGTCGTCCAGTCGGCGCTGGCCAGATTTACGAGGATTTCCAGCGCCGCAGTGGCCTTTTCCTTGAAATCGCCAACTCCGGCATAGATTCTGGAGATTTGGAAAAGACCGCTCTGCTGCCGGGAATTCCGGCGCTCTTTCTCCAGGGCCGCTTCCTGTGACTCTTGAATCTTCGCGGCCTGCTCTCTTGAGTTGAAGAGGGACCCTATTTCGTTGGAGAACGCTGTGATCAGCGCCACTTTGCTATCGGTGAAATGATCGGGGTCCATGGAGAACACGCTCAGCGCCCCCATCGTCCGGTTTTCCGACCTGATGGGCATGAAGAACATGGACTCCACCCCTAGAGCCAGTAAGTTGGGTTGAGCATATTGGTGACGCCGGTAATCATTGATTAAGGACGGTTGTCCGCTGAGATATGCTTTGAATATCGAAAGATTCGCGTCCGTTAATTTCAGTAACGGCTGAAAATTAACCGATTCGGAACCTGCTGAAGCCACCAATATCAAATCATCGAATTTATCATCGTGCCGCCTTAGCACAACATGGTCCGCCTCCGCGATCAGGACCAGCGTATCAACGATTTTCTGGGCCTTGGCTTCGAAACTCAGGGGTTGAGCAAGGATAGCCGCGACCTGGTAAAGCGATTCCAACTGGCTGGCCCGGTCCCGCTCTGCTTGGAGCAGGATCGCGCTGGCGATCGCGCCCGCTATCTGGTTACCGACGATCTCCAGCCTGGCTAGTTCGGCTTCACCGTAAACGTCTGGCACGCTAGAAGATAGATGGAGAGTCCCAACCACCTGTTCATTGGCGATCAAAGGGGTGGCGATGCGGCACAAGAGCCCGGCTTCAACCAGTGATTGGGCTGCCGACCCGCCGCTTGGGTGCTGGTCCGTTCGAATCGCTTGCTTAGAACCCGCCACCACAGATACGACAGAACCCTTCAATGAGATGGTCTCTCCTTGTCCTAAGCCAATCACGTCCATTCCAAGGACGTACATGATAGTAAACGAGTCACGTTCCTGGTCTAGGTGGGTGATAGAGATTCCATCGAACGGGATGATCTTTGCTACCTGGTCGGCGAACCTTTCATAAACGTCGGCGACGCTGAACGGAATGGCGACGATCCGGCCGATCTCGGCGTATGCCGCTCGCTCCTCAGCAAGTTCGTCATCATTGCGGCGCACGCCGATGACCTGTCTGATAGCAGCAATGACCGCGCTCATCGTGCCAAAGATGTGGTTCTTTGGGGGTGGCATCTCGGGAATTCCCTTCCTCCGAAATCAAACCGGGTTTATGTCTACGTTGGATAGATCGTCAATGTGGAAATGGAAACCTCATTCGGTAGTCTCTTTATTTTCTGCACAATAATGGTTAATAAGCTAGCCACAATCAAACTCACCGGTTAGGATTCGTCTCCTTTTTTTGTAAGCCCCAAATGAAGGCCGGCATGTAGGAAACGAACGCTCATCGGCGGGGGCAGAGCCCGGATGGCCGGCAGCAATGGCGATCCGGGAATCGGATGAACAACGTAGGGGCGCCCCGATCAAGTCGGGGCGCCCCTACGTTTGCGAAACGAGGTCTTGGATGGAGTTTTTGGCAGAAGAATTTGGCGCTTTAACCCTAGTCGGGGATCTCCGCGACCATGCCCTCGCCCAGTTCCACGTCTACCGTCATCAGGACCTGGGCCACCAGGAGATAGTGGCCAACCAAGACGGCCAGGTGCAGGGTGTCCTGCTCGCCGAAGCGGTCCACCAAAGCCTTATAGGTAGCGTCGGTGACCTTGTGATCCCGCAGCAGTTCGTGAACGTAGCCCACGAGCAGGGCTTCGTCTCCCTTTAGACCGGCAGGCGCCGTGCCGGTGGCGATGGCCTTGATGGTTTCATCGGAGACGCCGGCGGTCCGGGCCAACCTGGCGTGGGCCGAGAACTCGTATTGGGAATGCATCTCCTTGGCCGTGGCGATGATGACCGTTTCCTTCAGGGCCTCGGGAATGCTGAACTCGTAGCGGACGAAGGCCCCGGTGTCGGCCACGCGGGCGGCCAGTTTGGGGCTGTGGAGCAATACACCGTAGGGCCCGCGGATGCTGCCCCGGGTGCCGACGATGGCGTCCCAGTATTGTTGGTCTTCCGCAGCCAGTTGGTCGCGGGTTACGGCGGGTAGTCTAGCCATTTGGGTTTCTCCTTATTGTTGGAATATGGTCGGTGACAGGGGCGCGGTCCCCGTTGAATCGGGATGCCCCTACGTTATGTGTTTTAGCCCTTCTTGACGGCGGGGACGGGGTTGCCGGGTATGTTTACGTTTACGGAGCCCAGGTGGTTGCGGCTCGTGAAGTAGAGGGTCTTCCAGTCGTCGCCGCCGAAGGCCAGGTTGGTGGTGGCGGTTGCCCCATGAACGATTCGTCCCAGCTTCTTTCCGGTGGGGTCCAGTATGTATAGGCCGCCGGAGCCGCCGCAGTAGATGTTGCCCTCAATGTCCACCTTCATGCCGTCGGGCACGCCGGACTCGCTGCCCGAGAGGTCGGCCAGTACCTTGTCGGTCTGTTTGGCCAGGGTGCCGTTGGGCATGACCTCGAAGGAACGGATGTGACCCCTTCGAGAGTCGTTGATGTAAAGGATGCTCTCATCCGGAGAGAACATCAGACCGTTGGGAACGATGAAATCTCCGATCAATAGTGTGATGGTCCCCAGGTCAGGGCTGACCCGGTAGACGCCGGAGAATGTCAGGTCCCATTGCTCCGCGGGCAGGGGGCTGGTCCAGGGGTCGGTGAAATAGATGCTGCCGTCCGACTTCACCACCACGTCGTTGGGGCGGTTAAGCCGGTGTCCCTGGAAGCTGCTGGCGATGACGGTTATACTGCCGTCCGCCTCCTGACGGGCGACTCGCCGGCTGTCGTGCTCCGCAGACACCAAGCGTCCTTGCAGGTCGCGTGTCAGGCCGTTGGCCCGGTTGGTGGGCTCAAGGAAGACGCTGGTGTCTCCGCCTGGAGTGTGCTTCATCCGCCGGTTGTTGTGGATATCGCTAAACAGGAGGTAGCCGCCCTCTTTCCACCAGAGCGGTCCTTCAGCCGGGCCCTGGTCTCCGCCGAAGCCGTCGGCCAACTGCAGGATGGGCTCGCCGGTGGCAATGATCTTGGACAGTTCCGGAGCAAATTGCTCGATGGGCATGTTTCCCTCCTTTAGCATCGGTCTTTTTACCGTGTGGTCGCTAGCTGAGGGTCTGAAATCACTGGGGAATTATAATACGAAATCCAGGCGTGCGGGCCAGACTCCCATCGGCGCCGTTCATGTTAGCTTGACTAGGCTCAGTTGTGGGGCTATTCTGCCCCTAATCTGGCGGAGGCCACAATGATTCCGCATCCGCATTAGTTGGGAGAGGCGCACCATGGCCCTGAAACTAAACCACGTTCACCTGAAGACACCGGACCCTGAAAAGACCGCAAAGTTCTACATCGACACGCTGGGCGCAACCAAGATCGCTGACATCGGGGATATCGGCGTGCGCCTGGACCTGCACGGGTTGACCCTGAATGTAACCAAGCATATCGAGTCCCAAACCAGGGACGTGAAATACGGGATCGAGCACATCGCCTTGGACGCTGACAACATTGACGAATTGATCGATAGTCTGAAGAAGAACGGCGCCAAGATCTTGGAAGAAACCTCGATATCGGGAGACCGGAAAGTGGTCTTCTTCGAAGGTCCCGACGGTGTGCAGCTCGAGTTTATCGAGAATAAGTAAGCCGGTATTCGAAGCCAAGACCCGTTAGGAGAAACAGCTTGATCTACGAACAGAGGATATATAAGGCCGTGCCTGGCAAGTTGGGGGCGATCAACGCCCGGTTCGCCAACCACACCATCGGCTTCTTCGAAGAGTTCAACATCGGCATGGTGGGCTTCTGGAACGATGAGATCGGCGCCAGCAACCAGTTGACCTACATCCTCAGCTTCGACAGTATGGCCGACCGCGAAGAGAAGTGGAGCGCCTTCGGGGCACACAAACCCTGGCTGGAGGTGCGTGCCGAGACCGAGGCCAACGGGCCGCTGGTGGCCCAGGTGATCAACTCGTTCATGAGCCTGACTCCCTACTCTCCCCAGCCGTCTTTCAAGACCACACTGCAGGAGAAACGGGTCTACGAGGCCATGCCCGGTAAGCTGCCTGACTTGCACAACCGGTTCTCCAACCACACCATGGCCTTGTTTGAGAAGCACGGCATCGAGAACGTGGCCTACTGGACCGAGGTCGTGGGCACCAGCAACCGCCTGGTCTACATGCTGGGATATCCTGACCTGGGAGCCAGAGAGAAGAGCTTCGCTGCATTTGGTTCGGACCCGGCCTGGCACAAAGCCAGGGCCGCGTCTGAGGAGAACGGAGCGTTGGTGCGGGTGTCCAAGCACTCCATACTGCGCCTGACCGATTACTCGCCCAGATAAGAATCTTCCCATTACCAAGTTGTTGCACATCGGCCCGGACCAAATCAGGTCCGGGCCGATGCGGATTACGGGACTCCGCCTTGGCAAATTCATCCCGATCTAGGCAAAGCCCCGATGGAGGACCAACAGATTTTGGACGTAGAAAAGATACGAAGCCAGATACCCGTGTTGGGCCACACGGCCTACATGAACACTGGGTGGTCGGGCCCGCCGCCGCGCCGGGTGGCCCAGGCCATGAAGGACCGGATCGACCTGGAATTGGAGCAGGGGTCGACCACATCCGGTGTCTACGAGGCGGGCAAAGAGATTCAAGCCCAGGCGCGAGAGGCCGCGGCGCGAATCTTTAATGCCACGGTGGATGAGGTGTTGGTCACGCGCAACACCACAGAGGGCCTCAACATCGTGCTCAGTGGGTTGGACTGGAACCGGGGCGACGAGATCATCATCTGCGACATGGAGCACGGCTCTGTGATCGCCCCCGCACAGCTCATTGGGCAGCGCTACGGTGTGGCCGTGAAGGTGGTGGACCTGGACACCTTTGACTCCAGTGAGACGATCCTAACCAAGATTGAGTCGGCGTTCACCCCCAAGACCCGCCTGGTCTTCATCAGCCACATATTGTATGCCACGGGCCGGCGTATGCCGGCTGAAGAGATCGGACGGCTGGCCAAGGACCGGGGAGCTCTATTGATGCTGGACGGCGCTCAGACCGGCGGCCATATCGAACTTGATATGCCTCGGTCAGGGTTCGATTTCTACTCGATCCCCGGCCAGAAATGGTTATTGGGCTACGAGGGATCCGGGGCGCTGTTCATCCGCCGCGAGCATCTGGAGCGGATACACCCGGCCCACACCGGAGGCAGGGCGGTGGTGCGCCCCGTGGATGCCCACAACTTCCAGCCGGTCGCCGACAACATGGAGAAATTCTTGGGCGGCTCCGCCAGCGTGCCGGTGCAGGCGGCATTCCTGGAAGCCGCCAGATTCATCGAAGAGGCCGGCATCCGGAATATCGAAGAGCGCAACCTGGACCTGGCTGATGCGGCCAAGGCCAAACTTGCCGAGGTGCCCGGAGTCACGGTCCTATCGCCCTCCCAGCGGCGCGATTCTTCGGGGCTGGTCACTTTCGCGGTCGAGGGCCAGACACCCGTGTCGGTCGTTGAACGTCTATGGGAGAACCACAAGATCGTGGTGCGCCAGGTGAATCACCCTGAAGGCATTCGCGCCTCGCTCCATTTCTTCAATACCGAGCAGGAAGTGGAACTTCTGGTAGGCGGCGTCCGCGAGATGGCCTAACCCCTCGGCATCGACCGCTCCGGCGCCAACTTCCTCCATCCATTTTCACCCTGCGTCAACGGAACTGCTTTCCCTTTCCAAGACAACCATCAGCCGCCATCGCCCCGCAGCAGCGCCACTTCCCAACCCCGGCGGCGCCGGCCGGCCGGATGGACGGTTTATGGGGTACATAAGGCACTGTTGGCCATGGGGGTTAGGCGGGAAAATGGGTTTGGGAATCTCGGGAGGAGGTCCTTGGCATGTACGAGAAGATTCTGGTCCCCCTGGACGGCTCCAAGACCGCCGAGACGGTTTTGCCCAACGTCATACGGTTGGCCCGGGAATCCAAGGCCAAAGTGGTCCTGTTTTCAGTAAATGCTCATGGCCCCGCCTCTGGCAGAACCGGGCCGTCCCGGAGGGACAAGGGCGTTGCCGTGGCGACGCTGGAGAGGCCGGATGCCCAGATGAAGGCGTACTTGGACAGCGCCGCCAACATGTTGACCGGAGTGGGCGTCGAGGCCAAAACCGTCTTTGCCACCGGTGACGCCGCGGAGGAGATATTGGCCTACGCCGCGGAGAACGCCTGCGACCTCATCGCCATGTCCACCCGCGGCCGCCCGGCGCTACAGCGGGGACTCATGGGCAGCGTCACCGACGCTGTGGTGCGGGCGTCCAAGGTTCCGGTTTTGGCGGTGGGGCCAAAGAGCGTCGCAGGCAAAGACCTGGAGGGTTGCATCCACAGTGTGGCCGTGCCGTTGGACGGCTCTAAGATGGCTGAGACGGTGTTGCCGCATGTGGAGAAGTTGGCCCGATTGCTGTCCCTGGAAGTAGTTTTACTGCGGGTGGTCCGGATGATTCCGTGGGCCTACGGCGCGCACGATAGGGTGCCCATAGACACCACGGACATCGAACGGTCACTGGAGCTTGAGGCTAAGGAATACCTGAGCACGGTCCAGGTGAGGTTCGCGGCCAAAGGCCTCCGGTGCCGCAGCCAAGTGCTGCACGGGGTTCCCTGGGACGAGATCGCGGCTTTCTCCGGGAAGGCGAACGACATGATGGTGGCCCTCTCCACTCATGGCCGGTCGGGGATCACCAGGTTTGTTTTGGGCAGCGTGGCCGACAAGCTGATCAGGTCGCTGGAAACGCCCGTCTTGGTGGTGCGGCCCTCTAGCTCCCAGGCCGGCCCGGTCCGGGATGTGACCGATGGCCCGTCCAACGAGTGACAATCGGCCCTGAGCGCCCGTGGCCATCGCCGCTAAAGTTGCCAGTAAACCAGAGGGTTTCTGGGTTAGAGCGCCATTCCGGGACCGGGGTAGTTCCGGGCAAGGCGCGTAGCAATGGCGCCGCTCTTGCACTGTCTCTCCTCCCAAGGACGGGGTGGGGAGCGGCGCCGTAGGTTGGAGGCCTCACCGACGGGGTAATGGTGAGGCCTCCGGGTTTTTTAAGTTTGAAGTGTGCCCGGCGGATAGTGCTCCAGCCACCAACGGGCAATCTCATCGCGACGGGCGAACCAAACGCCGGAGAACCCCTTGGCGTAGCTCAGGAACCGATCCACGGCCCGGGAACGGGCGGGCCGGCCGGCGATGCGGCAGTGCAGCCCCACCGACATCATCTTGGGGCGGTTTTCTCCCTCCTCGTAGAGGCAATCAAAAGTCTCCCGCAGGTACTCATAGAAATCGTTGACGCTGACCAACCCACCGCGCCAGAACCGGGCGTCGTTTGTCTCCATGCTGTAGGGGACCACCAGCCAAGGTTTGCCCCTCGCCTCGACATAATAGGGCAGGTCGTCGTTCAAGCCGGCGCTGTCATAGATGAATCCCCCTTCGTCCACCACCAGGTCCCTGGTGTTTAGGCTGGGGCCGTAGCGGGTGAACCAACCCACCGGGCGCTCCCCGGTGGTGCGTTCCAGCGAGGAAACGGTCTTGGCGATGGCCTCTCTCTCAGCGTCGATGTCCTTCAGGTGATATTCCTCCCAGCGGTACCCGTGGCCGCAGACCTCGTGGCCTTGGGCGGGAATCTCCCTTGCGACCTCCGGGTTGCGCTCTAGGGCCAGGGCGCAGCAGAAGAAGGTGGAACTGACCCCGTGGCGCCGAAACATGTCCAGCAGCCGCCATACGCCCACCCGGCTCCCGTACTCGAAGAACGACTCGTTGTTCAGGTCCCGGTCCTGGGGTGGGACGGGCGACGGCACCTCTCCATTGGTCTCGTGATGGGGGTCGCCGTCCAGTGTCGAGTACTCCGCCCCCTCCTCGTAGTTGACCACCAAAGACACGGCGATCCGGGCTCCGCCGGGCCATTCTATCCGGGGGATGTTCTTCCCGTAACCGATCAGATCACGCTGCATGGGAACCCTCCTACCGCTCCTTCCCAGTTCATTCGCCGGGACTGGCACCGGGTCCGAAAGCAGGGCCATTATATAACCGGCTCCCATGCGTGCCCCCTATGCTAGAATCGGACACGACTTGAGACCAGCCTCGCCCGAGGACCGCCATGACTGAGCCAATCACACCGGACCTGGTTTACCATCTCAAAACAGTAGGAGACCCGGCCCTGTCCCCGGATGGAACTTTGCTGGCCTACACGCTGGGCTGGGTTGACGAAGAAAGCCTGGATAGCCGTTCCCGGGTGATGGTGATCGATCTGGGGGACGGGTCGTGCAAAGAGTTCACCCAAGGGGAGAAGGACTCGGCGCCGAAATTCTCTCCGGATGGACGGCGGTTGGCGTTCTTGCGCTCGGATGAAGGCGGCCCCCCTCAGGTGTGGGTCATGGCAGCGGACGGAGGCGAGGCTGGTCAGTTCACCCGTGCGGCCAAAGGTGTATTCGATTACGCCTGGTCGCCCGATGGAAAGAGGTTGGCGGTCTGTGCCGATGTGGATGCGGACGACGGGGCCGCTCAGGCCGGGCCTGCCACGGCCGGGCGCGATGAATTGCCGCAGGTCAAGGTGGTGCGGCGGGTGCGTTACCGCTACGACACCCTGGGCTGGCGCGGCGACTCCCATTTTCACCTGTTTGTGGTTGATTTGGAAGATTCAGAAAGCCGCCAGATAACCGACGGTGATTGGGACGACACTGCCCCGGTCTGGTCTCCCGACGGTTCTCAGATCGCGTTCATCTCGGGCCGCCGCGACGACCGGGATCTTCAGGCTCTGAGCGAGGTGTATACCGTGCCGGCGGCCGGGGGTGAGCCCAAGTTGATGTCCGAGGGACTCTTTAGCGTGGGGGCCCTTACGTGGTCTCCAGACGGACGGCGACTGGTGGTTGTGGGGTCGGACGCTCCGGAAGGCATGGTGCTGTGGCAGGGGTGGCTGTACCTTCTGGAGGACGGGAAAGAACCGCGCAGGCTGACCGGCGACACCATCAAGCCCTATCTGGGATTCCCGCCGGTGATGCGTCCGGCCACGCTGTGCTGGACGGGAGACGGCCGGATCATCTTCCTGGGGGAGAGTCATGGCGAGTCTTTCCTATTTCAGGCTCCGGCTAACGGGCGGCCCAACGGCGGCGGACCAAGCGGGAACATCTGGGGTGGTTCATGTTTGTCCACCGGATTGTCCGTGGGCCAGGATGCGGTCCAGGCGGTGGTGACCGCCTCATCCCCTGGCTCCCCTGGTGACCTTTACCTGATCGACCTGGCGACGGGCGGCAGCAAGCAGTTAACCGACCACAACGGCCAATATATGAAGGAACATCCGGCGGCGGGGATGGAGAAATTCTGGATCAAGAGGGCCGGGTCTGAGATCGAATGCCGCTTGTTATTTCCTCCGCAGTTTGATCCCGCTTTGACCTACCCATTGGTTCTGGACATACACGGCGGTCCCAACGGGGCGTTTTACGATACCTTCGTACCGGCCCAACAGGTATTGGCTACCGCGGGATACCTGGTTCTGGCGGTCAACCCTCGGGGTTCATCCACCTATGGTGAGGACTTCATGATGGCGGTGCTGGGCGATTGGGGCGGAGAGGATTACCAGGACTTGATGGCGGCGGTTGACCATGTCTGCCAGCGCTCCTACGTCGATCCGGGGAAGCTGGGTGTCCACGGCTATAGCTATGGTGGTTACATGACCAGTTGGACGGTGGGCCACACCACCCGGTTCAAGGCCGCTGTGGTGGGCGCGCCCTGCATCAACCTGTACAGCATGTATGGCACTTCGGATATAGGTATCAGCTTCGGCGAGGCCCAGTGGGGTGGGTCCATTTCCGATGCGGCGGACAAGATGTTGGAGCGTTCGCCCATCTCCTATGCCGCGAAGGTGGACACACCGGTGCTGTTACTGCACGGCGAGGCCGACGCCCGTTGTCCGATAGGCCAGAGTGAGGAGTATTTCACCGTGCTGAAACGGCTGAATAAAGAGGTTGAGTTCGTCCGGTTTCCAGGCTGCTCCCACCTGTTTCCCAGGATGGGCCACCCCAAGATGCGTGAGGAGTACCTGACCCGCACGCTGGGCTGGTTCGACCGGTTCCTGTCGTAACATTGGGGTAAACAAACCGCGCGGCGATGCTCCGAAGTAGGTTTGCCGATTATAGCGCTCGCGGCCCAGCGCCTCTGGGAGCCCGGCGAGTTGGGGGCACATTAGCGACGGACGACGGGAAGGCCGGTGGAAGAAGAAAAACTCTGGCCGGTATCAAGGCGGGGCCGGTGTCCGACCGGCAGCCGGGGAGAGACGGCGGCGGATTTCGTTGGCCCACCGAATCTACGGAATAGCCGGTTGGCCGATGGGAATCGACGGTCTAGATTCAATCAAGACAGATGGGGCGCCGGACGGGGAGATTTTGGCTTCCACCCTGAAATGGGCGTTCCGGATCGCGCTTTTTTTAACTCTTCCGGCCCCGCTTCGAGACGTTTGTTGCCGGGTCGTCGCCCCAGGGGACATCGGTAAGGTTTCTTGAGCGGCGGACTTCGTTGATGGTCAACACGCCCCGGTCCAGGAGTTGCACTTCTCGGGAGACCCGGGTGGACTCGTCTTCGCTCAGCGCCTCGATGGCGGTCAGGTCAAACTCCAGCTCCAAGCCGGCGTACCCCAGCGCCGGAAACAGGTTCCGGGTGACCTGGTCGGCCATGAAGCGCATCTCCGGCACCATGGTGTTGCGCCAGAAGAAACGTTCGGCGGCGTTCACGTTGGAAAAAGTGGCGCGCTCCAGGTCCGACAGCAGGGGTTTGGGCACGCCGTAGGTGCGGCTGACCTCCTCCAAGCTCCAGCGCAGTCCCTGGATAAAATCCATCTCGCGGTGGCTGATGCCCAGCGTCTTAATGTCCCGGATAAAGCTGGCCACGGCGGGCCGGTGGGCTTTGTCGGGACCCTGGAACCTGGCCTCCCAGCGCCGGTAGAATTCCTCGATCTCGCTATCGGTCATGTTCTCGTTGGTCAGCAGAACGAAATCGGGCTGGGCCGAGTTGCGCAGGAAATTGCGGTTGAACCGCAGGCTGTCTTTGGCCATGTCCGCGGACATCCGCACGGGGGCGATGGGAGACAGGCCGGCGTACTCTTCCAGCGGGTTGAAGTACCGGAACCACACGATCTCGTCAGGTGTGTAAGCCACCTGCCCGTTCCGGCCGTTGTAAACGAACCCGCGTATGTACTGGCGCCGGTCGGGGACGATGGTGACCCGGTCGGGCCGCAGGGGCCAGATCTCCGGTTGTCCTTGTTCGTCCCGCTCGATCGCCCAGAACGCGGACCCCCATAGATTCAGGTATATCTCGGTGGCCCGCCAGAGGTCGCTGCTGGTGTACCAACGGTTCACCCGCTCCAAGATCCGCTGTGCCGGGTGGTCCCGTTCCACCCTGACCCGGTCTCCGGACGGGGTGGTCCGGTAAACGATGGCCGGCGCACGGCTGAGGGCGTCTGCTCTGAGACGGATGGCGGAGTACACCGGCACCGAGGTACCGGGAACACAAACGACACACCGGTTTAGCTTCTACGCTCACTGAACAAACATCGGGATGTATGTTTATCAGTGATAAACCACATTGGACTAGGTTCATGAACTTCAGGTCGTTGAATTAGTATCATCAAATTGGCGCATGCTACGGCGACGCTACTGCCACAGGCGTGGTCTGGTTTTTCTCTAAGCCGTCGCCAAGCCTGCCTGAAAGTCCGGCGCCCCAGCAGTAGGCGACACCGGCTGTGGTCACGCCACAGGCGTGCCCATTACCTGCATTTACCGAATCGAAGGTAAGTCCGCCAGAGACCGCAACAGGCCTCGTCTGAGCCGGCGTTCCCCGTTGGTCTATCAAATCGCTGCCGATCCGTACATCGCCCAAGCCCCAGCAGTAGGCGGCTCCCTCGGTCGTGACGCCACAGGTAAGATCTTTACCGACGCTTACGGAAGAAAAGATGAGCCCTCCGGAAACCGCCACGGGTGTTGTAGTCCGGTCCACAGTGCCGTTGCCCAACTGGCCTCCCCAATTGTTGCCCCAACAGTAGGCCGCGCCGCTAGTCGTCACCCCGCAAGTGTGATCGTGATATTCGCTTATCGAGGCTAAGTTGATCTCCGCCGAAACAGGCTCTTGGAACCCATTCCCAAATACCAAAAGTTTTCCCCAACAGTAGACCGCTCCGCTAGTCGTGATTCCGCAGGTACGGAAGTTTCCAGCGGCAACCGTGGCGAAGCTGTGGCCGCCTAAAACAGCCACCGGGGTCGTCCGATCGTCACTGGCGCCATTACCCAACTGACCACCGGAGTTATTGCCCCAACAATAAGCGGAGCCAGTGACGGTGACACCGCAACTATGATTGATCCCTGCGGTTACCGAAGCGAAAGTAAGCCCTCCAGAGACTGGTTCCGGCGTATTCTGATCTGCAGTAGAGCCGTTGCCCAGTCGGCCTTCTGCTCCGCGGCCCCAGCAGTAGGCGGCGCCGCCGGTCGTAACACCGCAGGTGTGTGAATCGCTCGCGTTTACCATGGCGAATTTGAGCCCTCCGGAGACCGCCACCGGCTTGAGTTGGTCGTCGGTCGCTGAGCCGTTGCCCAACTGGCCGAAAAAGTCATACCCCCAGCAGTAGGCGGCGCCGGTGGTAATAACGCCGCATGTGTGATTACCACCCGGACTCACTAAGGCGAAGGTGAGGGCAATGCCGGATGGCGGCGCTGTTGACGAGATGCCCGGTGTGGTGGTTTGGGTCGACACCTGAGAGGGAGCGCTCCCTCCACCGCTCACGGTCAATGTATAGGTGTCACTATCGAAACCTATCACCATCAGAAAATAGGTGTCACTCCGCGGCACTGTCCATACGAGACTGGAAGCGAGGCCGTCGCCGGATTTGGTACTCATCGCTAGTTCAGTCCCGTTACTGTCCATGATAAAGACCGTGGAACTGGTCAAAGTATCCAATAGATCGAGGGTATAGCTGGTCCCTTCTTCTAGCGCCACAGAGTAAAAATGAGCATACGGGTAACGGTAAGAGAACCTGAACCCTGCAGTTTCACCCAATCTAATGGCCAAAGCGTCGTCTCGGCTAAGTCCAGGTATGGGGCCCAGTGTTGGAATTGGGGCGCGGGTTGGTAGGGGAGTGAGAGTTGGACTTGATGTGGTTACGACTGTGGACGGGTCTTCAGCAGGGGAACCTTCGTTGATTTCGGCCGCCGCACAAGCTGATGCCGCTAGGGCCCCGACAGCTAGAATGCTAATGACCAGGGCAGAACGTAGCTTGGGTATGGAGAACATTTACCAGCCTTCCGTCAAACGCGACGTTTGGGAATCTTGAATCTCTGCGACAGTATCGGATTGGGTTGGCCGGTAGTCAAGGAGTCGACTAGCATCAGAATCGCATTACCTATGGTGTTGTTCAGCCCCCAAGGAACCTTCCGCAATCCTACGACACCGAGGTACCGGGAACACAAACGACACACCGCTTTAGCTTCTTTGCTCCGACGTTAACCAAGTGATCGGATCAGGAAGGGTCCAAGAAAATCGGCTTACGCTTTCAATATCTCCCGCCGCGAAAGGACCCGCTCCATTCGGCTCTCACTTACCGGCGCCTCCCAACTGGAACGCGGGTGACCGGCGCATTCTGAGGCCGACCACGGACGCGGACAACACTGTCGCAACTAGACACAACAATCCCACCGCCGGAAAGCCGCCCAGAGACAGCATAAGCCCCCCGGCCGAGGCGCCTACAAAGCTACCGAACTGATTGCTCATGGACAGCATTCCGCCTGCGGTACCTCGAGATTGGCCCGCCAATTGCATTATCAGTGTCAGCATGACCGGCATTGAAACGGACACCAACACCGATGCTACGAAGGCCATCGCGACGACTATCCAGGCGGACGCGCCCAAAGCAAAGAGGAGTCCGGCCACCACCCCACCGGCCAGGCTGATGGCGGCCAACCAGTCCAACCGGCGAGCCCGGCCAGCAATGAACCCTCCGGCGAAGCTGCCAATCACCGCTCCCACGCCCAACAGGGCAAGTCCTGGAGCCGTGCTTGCCTCGTCCCAGCCGTAACTCTCGATCATGTAGGCAGCAAAGTAGGTCATTAGCCCGAACAGCGCCATCTGCTGAGTGGCATTAGCGATGAGCACGTACCACGGCGCTGACTGACGGCCTATGACCTTGAAACGGTTGATGAGATCTATGCTCTGGCCCAGGCGCCGTTGGCCCGAGGGTAGAAACAAGTACAGCGGCACCCAAACGGCCAGCGACAGACCACCGGTGATGTAAAAGGGCAGTCGCCAGCCGCCGATATAGCCAAGCAGGGCAATCGCGGGCACTCCCACCGCGACCCCAACCCAACTCGAGGAGGTTATGAAGCCGATGGCTTTCCCTACCTTCTCAGGCGGTAAGTTGTCGGCCAACGCCGCCATGATTGTCGGGAGAATCATGGCGGATCCTATGCCGGTGATGAGCCGTAGGGCGAGTAGGGAACTGTAGCTCCACGCGACTCCTGACCCCAAAACTCCCAGGGCCAGAAGCAAAACCCCAATCAGGAGCACCGGCCGTCTGCCGTACGTATCTGAAATAGGCCCAACCAACGGCGCAGTTATTCCCCAGGTTATGAAGGTGGCCGCGGCGAGCTGTCCCGCCACAGCTATAGAAGTGCCGAAATCGTCTGCCAACGCCACCAGGAGGGGCCCAAGCATCAGGCTTACCGTCCTGACCATAAACACGATGGCCGCAAATAAGAGAAGCGTCGACGACGAGACTCCACGTTGTTGGACTGCGGTCAAAGCTACTCCGCGACGAACCTGAAGGTCCGGGCTTCCCTCCCCATTCGTGGCCGCATTCACTGCAACGCCATTCAGGGGCCTTGGCCTTCCTGCTGTAACCTCTGGCTCCACATCCAGGGCAACGCATCGGCTACCTCAATCGTCGAACCCAGATATCTCTGCCATTGTAGTTCAGAGTTCCGTGCTCAGTTTAGTGCTACCAAAGCGGAACCCGACGTCCCAAGGGAACGGCTTGTCCAGGGATACCGCCAGGGCTTCGGCCACAACGTTGTTAGACTGCAAGACCCAGGAGCCAACGGTGTTAACAATGCCGTGGGGATATCCAATATAGCCGCTGCCGCGGAAGGCTTCAATTTGGATGTACAGTTGGGCGCTGACCCAAAAGCGCTTCTCGATGTCCTCAGCAAGAGTTCCGGACAAAGTTTTGTTCTCGACTACATGTCGGCCTTTTTGCTGAGCGGGGATTTCATTGCCAACGACACCCCTGTGATGCGACTCCTTCTCGAAGACCTTGGTCTGGCGCATCAAATGGCGCATGAAGCCGGCGTTTCAATGCCCACAAGCGGGGTTGCTCTTGATCTATTCGAACGCTTCAGAAGTGCTTGGCCGGACATAGAGGACGTGGCTGGCGTGGTTTTGGCACTCGAGCAGGACAACCGCACCGGTGGAATGAGGAAATGAGGTCGACGCAGCCTGAAGGGTCGTTCAACAGCACTGAGGTACCGGGAACACAATCGACACACCGATTTAGCTTTCATGCCTCGACGAAATTCGCGTGATTGGTGGAGACGGGGGAGGGTCCAACCCCCTGAAACACGGTCTGGTCGCGCTGGCGCCGATCAGGTCCGCTAGGACAATTCTTCCAACAATGCCTTGGCGTCGATCAAGTCGGGCGTATCGAACCCCTCGGTGAACCAGCCGTAGATCTCGGCCAGCAGCTCTCGCGCATCTGTCTGCTTGCCCTGCTTCCGCCAGAGTCGGGCGAGACACATGGATGACCTTAACTCCAAAGACCTGGCGCTCTGCTTTCTGGCTACATCAAGGGCTTGGTTGAAGCTTTCCTCGGCTTCAATGTCGCTTCCTCCCGGCAAAAGCAGCAGCTCACCTTTAAGCCGGTGTACCTCTGCCTCCCAGGCGCTGCCGCCGTCCGGCAAAAGAGCGAACCTTTCGCTCCACGCTTGTAGCCCATCCTCAGCCCGTCCTGAAATCAGGTGAGACTCAGCCAGGTATACCATCCCAACCGATTGATTTAGCATACCTCCCATACGTGCTGCGGAAGTCGACCCGGCAATGATGGATTCGATGCCTTCCGAGGTCCGGCCCTGCTGCGCCCAGCAGGCGCCCAGTATCTGAGACCCAACCGCAGCCCAAAATGCAAATCTTTGCTCTTGGGAAAGTTCAACGGTTGCCTCGGCGTAGTGGAGCGCGGATTGAAAGGCTCTTGTATCGAAGTAAAACATGGCCGTGAAGCTTTGTATGGCGGCCAAGGTGAAGGGGTGGGACACTTCTTGCGCCAGTTCCAGGGCCTTTTGAATCTGAATCAAAGCCTGATCAGGAAAGCCCAACAACCACAGATTCCTGGCGTAAAAAGCCCGGGCGGTACACGTGGGCTCCTGGCCATAGCGGAGCGCCAACGTCCGGTGTTCAGAAAGTTCGTAATGTGATATCCCTTGTTCCAAATGCTCTCGGGCCGAAGCTTGGTTCCCCATGAACATCATGGCGGAACCGATGTTGCGGTGGGCCATCACGACAGGGTATGGGTCTTCACTCCTTTGGGCCGCTTCTAAACACTCTTCAGCCACCTGCAAAGCTGATTGTAATTCGGCTCGGATCAGGTAATAGGTGAAGAGTCCGTACGTAACCTGAAAGTACTGAGGCGTTTCGCCGATCTGGTCCATCAGCTCCCTTGCCCGGCTGAACGCACGTTCCACGTTTGGTGAAGAATAACCCTGAATCTGGATCAAACATTGTCCCAGCATGGTCTGGAATGCCACTTCCTGAGATGCTCGTTCAGCCGTTTCCGGCAAATGTTCCAGCAGTTCCAGTCCCTTGGTAAAGTGGTTCACCCCCTCCACATTGGCGGAGCGGCGCATGGCGTTCTGACCTGCCTGCTGCCAGTGGGGTATCGCCTCCGCGTTCAACCCGGCTTCAGTGTAGTGATGGGCCACCAACTCGGGCTGGGACTCGACGGTTTCAGGAAAGCTCTCTTCATATATTTGGGCCACCAATCGGTGGTACTGCTGCCTCCGGCTGATCAGGAGCGAGTTGTAAGCCGCGTCCTGGATCAGGGCATGTTTGAAGATATAGCTTGCTTCCGGTAAAACCCCGTGCTGGTACAGGAATTCTCCGGTTACCAGTTGCCTTAGGTGGTCCGAAAGTGGGCCTTCATCCTCCTGAGAAACGGCCTGGATCAACTGGTAAATGAATTCCCTGCCCAAGACGGACGCCAGTTGAACAACCTCTTTAACTTCCCCCAGCCGGTCCAGCCGGGCCGTGAGCGAGTCCTGAAGCGTGGAAGGGATGGCCAGATCTGTCAGCGGCCCGGTCAGCTCGTAGCGGCCGTCCACTTCACGTAGTAGCCCTGACTCCAGCACCATCCGAGTGAGTTCTTCCACGAACAGGGGAACACCATCGCTTTTGGCGGATATCTGGGTTACCACATCTTCCGGGAGTTCTTTCCCACCGGTCACCCGTGCCATCAGGTCGGTGGCTAGCCTCCGGGGAAGCCGGTTAAGGTTGATCTGAGTTACGTGGCTGCGGCTTCCCCAGGGCGGCGTGAACTCGGGCCGGAAGGTGAGGATGACCATAACTTTTGTCGTGGCAACCTGCTCTAGCAGAAGGCCAAGAAAATCCAACGTCGTGGGGTCGGCCCAATGCAGGTCTTCAAAGACCGCCAGTACCGGCTCCTGCGAGGCTGTCGCCACCTTGAGTTGCGCCATCAATTCCATGGTTCTCTGGCGTTGTAGTTGAGGGCTGATATCTAACGGCGGATGACTCTCGTCCAACGGAACCGACAACATACCTGCCCACAGGGACAGCGCTTCCGGGGTGAGTAGCGAACGTTCCTCCAACGCCTTCTCCAGCGCTTGAATCCGCTCTTCCGGAGAATCCATTCTCTGGAATCCGAGCCAGCGCTCATAAGACTCGATGATCGGGAACAAGGTGCTGTTCTGGTGGTAAGGTGAGCACCGGTGTTCCTGCATGACGTGGGGCCGCCCGGCGAGTCCGTCGATCAGCCCTTGGAGCAGCCGGGACTTGCCGATTCCAGCTTCACCGCTGACTAACACCACCTGGCCTAAGCCTTCCTCCACCTGTTCCCAGCGGTCCAGCAGCAACCCGACTTCCTGATCCCGGCCCACCAGCGGCGTTAGGTGGGTCGATACCGCAACATCGAACCGGGTCTGCGCTCCGCTTTCTTCTAGGACCCGAAATAGCTCCACAGGCTCAGCGATGCCTTTTAGTTCGTGGGGGCCCATTGATTCGGAGAGGAAAAAGCCCTGGACGAGGTTTGCAGTAACGTCGCTGATAGCTATCCCATTGGGTTCGGCGGCCCCCTCGATTCGAGCCGCTACGTTGGGCGTCTCGCCTACGATGGCCAGTTCTTCCAGGGTGTCTCCGCCACCCATCTCTCCGGCCACCACCAAACCGGTGTGAATGCCGATACGCACCGTCAGTTCTAGGTCTCTCGCTGATCTGAGCTGAGCGTTCAGAGGACCCATGCCTTGAAGTATTGCCAGTCCCGCCCGGACCGCCCGCTGTGGGTCGTCTTCGTGGGCTTGTGGGTAGCCGAAGTAGACCAGGAGTCCATCACCCAGGTACTTGGCGATGTGCCCTTCGAATCGGCCCACGGCGCCGGCGCAGACCTCCTGGTAGCCGCGTATCACATCACGGAGATCTTCCGGGTCTAATTGCTGAGAGAGGGCAGTGGAGCCTTGGAGATCGCAGAACATGACCGTAAGTTGGCGACGTTCGGCGTCGGGGGCAGTCCCGGTGGGTTCGACTGGAGGTGGGGAGGCTGGGGAGATGCCGGCGCCTTCGGATGTCGCCGCTAGGTGCCGTTCCGCGGAGCGAAGATAAGCGGCGGCTTCCTCATTGCCGGGATCGACTTCTAGCACGTCTTGGGCCAGGCCGTGCATGGCGTGCCATTCGCCCTGTGCCTCAGCTTGGTCGATTTGATCTAACAGGCGCTCGATGCGCCGTTGTATACGCTCGCTTGCCATGATTGTGGAATGTTAAACCCACAGCGATGAGCATGTCCACACGGGCACGTACGGCACAGCTTGAGGATGTGCGCCGAAATTCAGGCGGCCTTGACATGGCAGAGCGTCCTCTGTCCGCCGTAAACCAGGCCAGTGTTTGAAACAATGTGGAAGGTGTTGGCGGCTGGATAGCTGCAATGATCGCGAGTCTTACGCCTCCGAGGTACCGGGAACACAATCGACACACCGATTTAGCTTCAGGGTTGGGGCATACGAAAAACGTCAAATTGGGGACCGCGCCTGAAATGCCACTTGTTTCTGTCTGTAGCACCGGGGTCTAACG
>JADFNR010000064.1 GCA_022563275.1 Chloroflexota bacterium
ATCATGCCGCCGCCAAGCCCGGTCACCACCCTCAGGGCCATCAAGATTCCGAGATTGGGCGCGAAAGCCGATGCCAAGACCCCGATAGAAAGCAATGAAAGCCCGATCAATGCCACCGGCCTCCTGCCGAAGGAGTCGGACAATGGCCCCACGGATACCACGGACACGGCCCATGCCGAAAACGTGGCGGTGGCGAGTTGTCCGGCGACCGCCACGGAGGTGTCGAACTCAGCGGCAATGGCGACCAACAACGGAGCCAACATCAACGACGCGCTCATGGTGACGAACAGCCCCACGGCCACGGCGGCCAGGAAACGAAATTGGTTCATTGGTTCATCGGGAAGAGGACCGGTGGTCTGTGTTCAATTAAGCCACTTTCTCCGGCTCCCGCATCGCCAGGCGCATCACCAACGAGGAGAAAACCACCGCCGCCAGGCAGAATACCCCGATCGCGGAAAACCCGCCAATGGCCAGAAACGCCCCGCCCATGGCTGATCCGATGACGCCTCCCATGCGGTTGCTGGCGCCCATCATCCCTATCCCGGTGGCCCGGGACTGACCGGCCACGTCGGTTGCGAAGGTGATGAACACCGGCCATCCGATGCTCAGCACGCAGACCGCTCCGAAGGCGATGGCGACCGTCGCCCAGATGGACGGGTCGATGGCGAAAACAATGGCCACCGCCGCCCCTCCGGCCAAAGCGGTGCCGGCCACGAAGTTGAGCCGCTTCGGGTGACTGGCGATGACCCCGCCCCAGAGGCTGCCGATCACTGCTCCGGAACCGACTACGGCCAGGGGAAGGGCGGTCTCGCCGACGCTCATTCCGTAGGTGTCGATAAGATAGGCCGCGATGTAACCAATGATGGCGTAGAACGCGATCCGTTGGGAGAAATTGGCCAGCATACCGACGCGAAACACTGGGATCGAGCCCAGTTTCTTGAACCGGCTGAGATAGGAGAACGACCGTGGTCCGGTGGCCGGGCCCTTGGGGTACCACAACCAGGAGCAGGCGAATGTGGCCAGCAACAGCCCGCCGACCACCAGGAACGGCAACCGCCAGTTGGCAACGCTGGCCAAAACGGCGACCACGGGAACGCCAATCACCACCGCCGATTGCATGATGCCCTGAGCAGCCCCGATGGCCCGGCCCTTTTGCTCCGGAGATACCGCGTCGGAGATCGCGGCCATGCTATTGGGCGGGATCATGGCTCCGCCAAGTCCGGTGCCGATGAGCAGGACCATCAGAACGATGAAGTTCGGAGCGAAGGCGGCACCGAGTATGCAGACCGCCATCAACGCCAGGCCCGTCAGAGCCACCAAACGGCGTCCGAATGAATCAGAAAAGGGGCCGATCAACGGAGTAAAGATAGCCCAAGAAAGGAACGTGGCCGCGGTCAATTGCCCGGCCACCGCCACCGAGGTGTCGAACTCTTCGGCGATGTCCACCAACAACGGCCCCAGCATCAGGGCGACCGTGTTGTTCAGGAATAACGCCGCGGCGATGATGGAGAAAGTCCTCGCCTGGTTCGCCGCTGAAAGGCTGGTGGTCTCTGTGGTCATTGGAAGTTATAAGAAGTGAAACTAACCCAGTAGCCACGGAGAGCAAATGACAACTTGTGGTGCAAGGGGTAACGTGGAAGGAACCGGATTGGTGGAGCTGCGCCCCGATTCATCGGGGGAACCCCGTGCCTTCCCGATGGCGATCGGGACGCTCTCCCGGATGAGCTAGGTATCGAGGTGCAATTGCGACTCTAGATAAGAGCGGCTCTTCCAAGATTTTAACTGTGATTCTCTTTGTCTGGCCTCAGATAGGGAGTCAAATTCTTCTTGATGGACCAACCGCCAAGGGCGAAAACTTTTCGTTGATTTTGTCATTCCAGCATTGTGCTGCTCTACCCGATTCTGTATATCTCCGGTACTCCCTATGTAATAACGACCGGTGCGTTCACTACGGAGAAGGTAGACATAGAACATGAATGGAGGATTGGTGGAGCTGCGGGGACTCGAACCCCGTGCCTCTTCAATGCCATTGAAGCGCTCTCCCAGATGAGCTACAGCCCCACTATTAAAGTATGCCGTTTTTCCAAAACTGCAGTCCTGATCTATCGGGAAACCCAGCGCCTTCCCGATGGCAATCGGGACGCTCTCCCAGATGAGCTACAGCCCCACTGTTAAAGTATGCCGTTTTTCCAAAACTGCAGTCCTGATATATCGGGGAAACCAGCGCCTTCCCGATGGCAATCGGGACGCTCTCCCAGATGAGCTACAGCCCCACGCGAGCCAACAGCGGCCAGCCTTCAGCTTTCAGCTAATAGGCTATTTGATCGCCGCAGTACAGCATAGCAAAACCGCTATCCAGGTACAATAACTTGCCCTTACTGACTAGCCCTTGCGGGAGTGCTTGACGACCCGGCGTCCCTTGCCCCAATCGCCGGGAGTCACCACGTAAAGGTCTTTGTGCGAGTCCACCCAGATACCGTGGCAGGAACGGTACTTCAACTCGCCCCACTGGGCCAGTCTCTCACCCTCCAGCGTGAGAACGCTGACCAGGCCGCCGTTATGCTCCGGGATGTAAACGATGTCCTCATTGTCGACGTACATCAAGGCCGGGCCGATGAGCTTGGTGGGCCAGGTTTCTACGAACTCGCCGTTCTGGGTGAACACCTGGACCCGGTCGTTCTCCCGGTCGGAAACCAGGACCCGGCCCTTGGCGTCGATCCAAACTCCGTGGGGCAGGTTGAACTGCCCGTCGCCGGAGCCGGGGTCGCCCCAGGACATGATCAGTTTGCCATCGGAGGTGAACTTGTGGACCCGGGCGTTGGCGTAGCCGTCGGCGATGAATATCTCGCCGGCGTCGTTCACGGCGATGCCCGCCGGCATGTTGAAGGGGGCGCCGCTGTGGGTCACGCTGGACCAGGTGGTGGAGCTGTAGTCGTCGGGGCCGACTCCGGTGTCGGAACGGGCCCCTTCTTCGCCGATGGTCATGAGGAGCTTGCCGTCATTGGTGTACTTGAACACCTGATGCTTGTTCCGGTCCACCAGCCAAACGTTGTCCTGTTTGTCCAGATAGATGGCGTGGGCGAAGGAGATGAGGCCGCCGCCCCAGGACGAAACGAGATTGCCGTCCCGGTCGAAGATGCAGATCGGATGGTCCGGGTCTCGGTTGAAGCAGTAGACCCGGTCCTGGGAGTCGCCGTATACAGCGGCCGCCGGCATCTCCCATCCCTCGGGCAGCTTGGCCCAGTCCTCGTTCACTTCGTAGGTGTATTTGCCGGTGCCCACGGTACTTATGGCAGCCATGTTTTACTCCTTGATATTTAGCTGGGTGGTTCAGTAGGGCCGGATGCCCGGTGTCTTGACCCGGAAGCTGTACAAAGACACTCCGGGTGTGGTGTAAATGGTCCGGAAGTCGGGGCCGCCAAAGGCGATATTCCGGGGCACCTCGGGTCCCCTGATCACTCCCAGGTGGGTCCCGTCGGGGTCGAACACCCAGATGCCGCCGGAGCCGGTGCAGAATATCCGGCCCAGGGTATCAACCTTCATGCCGTCGGGCACTCCCACTTCGGCGGAGGCCATGCTGGCGAAGACCCGGTTGTTGCTCAGCGTGCCGTCGGCGGCGACATCGAAGGCCCTGATCTTGCGGTGTTCGCAGACAAGTCCTTTCTCCGCCTCTTCGAAGCAGACCTGGCTCTCCCGGCTGATGGCGACGTATAGGACCGACTCGTCGGGTGAGAACGCCAGGCCGTTTGGATATTCACAGCCGTCGGTTGCGACCGAAATCTGGCCGCCGGGCGCGATGCGGAAAACGCCGGCGAAGTCGTACTCGCGCTCGGCTTCGGGCAGGCGCAGATGCGGGTCGGTGAAATAGATGCTTCCGTCAGAACGGCAGACCACGTCGTTGGGCTTGTGGAACCGTTTGCCGTCCCACCGGTCGGCGATGACGGTCACGGCGCCGTCGGCCTCCATGCGGGTGACACAGCGGTGGTCAGCGCCCTCGCACATCAAGAGACGGCCTTGGCGGTCGAAGGTGCAGCCGTTGCCCTCGCCGGTGTCCTCGCGCACAACACTCACTCCAGAAGTCTGGTCCCAGCGCTGCAGCCGGTTGCCAACAAGGTCAACGAAGGTCAGATACCCCTCGGGGTGCCAGAGCGGTCCCTCGGTGTTGCCCAGGTCGGTGGCCAACAGTGTGTGCTCCTGGGATTCGAGAATCTCAGAAAGGTTGTCAGGCATAGAAGACTCCGGAGGTTAAGTCGGGCAGGGCCTATCGATCGACAGGCGGGATTATAGCAGCATGTTGTGCGTGGCGCACTCTCGCCAGATCATTGATTGACCAGTCCGGGAGGCTTGATTAGAATGCCAATCACCCGCCCGGACCTAAACCCCGAAACCAACGTCAACTGGAGTACAACATGGTCAACATGAAGCCAGACGATCCTGTGGAAGAGATAGCTGTGCAGCTTCGCGCTCAGGCGGTCCGTCTCTGGGGCGAGCAGCGGGCCGGCGAACTGGAGGAGTCCCTGCGGCAGACCGCCCTCCAACTCTGGGAGGTGGGTCAAGAGACCGTTCACCGTGACTTGGAGCCTGGCTTTTACCAATAGACGAAATCCCGGCTCAAACCAACAAATCTTGAGTGAGGTCCGGCCATGTCCCAGCCCTATGAATTAACGGTTTCCCAGGCAGCCAAGCAGATCAAAGAGAAGAAGTTGTCGCCCGTGGACCTGGCCCAGTCGCTTCTGGAGCGTATCGACGCCACGGATAAAGACCTCCAAGCTTGGGTGACCATCGACCGGGAAGAGGTATTGACCACCGCCAAACAGCGGGAGGACGAAGCCCGGCAAGGGAAGTCCCGGGGCCTCCTCCACGGGGTGCCGGTGGGACTGAAAGACATCTTCTATACCGCCGGGATGAAAACCGCGGCAGGGTCTAAGGTCTACGCCGATTTCGTGCCTGATTTCGACGCCACCTCGGTGGCCAAGATCAAAGAGGCCGGCGGCATAATCCTGGGCAAGGCGGTGACCACCGAGTTCGCCACGTCGGACCCCTCGCCTACGTTTAACCCGTGGAACTTTGAACACACCCCCGGCGGCTCCAGCAGCGGTTCGTCGGTGGCCGTCGCCACCAAGACCGTGGGCGCGGCCCTGGGCTCCCAGACCGGCGGGTCCACCTGCCGCCCGGCTGCCTATAACGGCATCGTCGGGTTGAAGGCCACCTACGGCCGCATCAGCCGCTACGGGGTGGTGCCGGTGAGCTGGTCGCTTGATCATGTGGGCATCTTGGTGCGGACCGTTGAGGACGCAGCCCTGATGTTGCAGGTTATATCTGGTGAGGACATAAACGACCCCGGCTCGTCCAATGAGCCGGTGCCGGATTTCATCAAGCAGATGGCCGGTCACAGCCAGCCGCCCAGAATCGGCATCGTGAGCGAGTATTACTCGGATAAATCCACCCCGGAGGTCCGGGCCCACACGCAGGAAGTCACCAAGCGATTGGCCGCCGCCGGGGCGGAGATCGTGGAATTGAGTCTACCGGGCAGCTTCAAGTCGGCTCACAGCGCCCAGCGGATAGTCATGAACGTGGAGTGCGCCGCCTTCCACGAACAATTTCACGCCACCCAGGCAGAAGACTACGGCCCCAGGGTCCGGTCAGGCATGGAGATGGGTATGCTGGTCCCGGCCACCAAATACCTGCAAGCCCAGCGGCTGCGCCGGCAGTTCCGCCAGGACATGGTCCAGATGGTGATGCAGGTGGATGTGGTCCTGACCCCCACCACCCCGGCCCCTGCCCCCAGAGACCGAAACACCACCGGAGACGCTTCCTTCCAGGTTCCCTGGACCACCAGCGGCCTGCCGACCGTCACCCTGCCCTCGGGACTGAGTGAGGACGGGATGCCCTTGGCGGTGCAGTTGGGCGGCCTGCCCTTTGAAGAAGGCAAGTTATTGGGCGCCGCCAAGTGGTGCGAAACGGCTCTCGGAGTGCGGCTTTCACCGCCCAATTACAGCTAGAGACGGACTTTCGTGTAAACCTCTACCTCGCCGGCCGGCATCATATCTCGTGATGTCATTAGTTAATAGCTGACAGCACAAAAGCTGGCTCAGGTGAGCTTTTGTCATTCTGAGGCGTAAGCCGAAGAATCTCGTTGCTAGGCAACTTAGGCTGTGTGAGAACAAAAAGACCCTTCTCCCGACTCCAGTTGGGATCAGGGTGACAACATGTCACCGGGGGTGGCAAGCTCGTGTTTGGGGGCAACGGTGAAGAAAGACTACGACCTGCTGGTCATTGGCGGGGGTTCCGCCGGGTTGACCGCCGCCCGGTTCGCCCGGCAGATGGACCTGAGCGTGGCGTTGGTGGAGAAAGGACGTCTGGGCGGCGACTGCACCTGGACCGGGTGTGTGCCCAGCAAGACCCTGCTCAGAGCCGCCAAGTCCGCCCATGCCATCAAAGACGCCGCCCGCTTCGGAATAACCGCATCCGGACCGGCCATCGACTTCAGTTCTGTGATGGGCCGGGTCAACTCCGTGGTACGGCAGGTCTACGAGAGCGAGTCGCCGGAGACGCTGCAAGCTGAGGGTATAGACGTAATCCAAGGCGAGGCCCGTTTCGTCAGCCCTCGTTCTGTCCTGGTGGACGGCAGAGAGATCAGCGCCCGCCGGTTCCTGATTTGCACTGGGGCCGGGCCGATGATTCCGCCGATAGATGGTCTGGCCGAAGCCGGGTTCCTGACTTACGAGACCATCTGGGGCTTGGAAGAGTTGCCCTCGAGGCTGGCCGTTGTCGGCGGCGGACCCATCGGCTGCGAGTTGGCCCAGGCCTTCTGCCGATTGGGTTCATCCGTGACCTTGGTGGAGGCCGCCGGCCGCATCATGCTGCAGGACGAGCCGGAAGCGTCAGAAATTGTTGCCCAGCGGCTAATGCAAGATGGGGTGGACGTTCGGACCGATGCGGCCCTAGAGCGGGTGGGAAAAACCGCTAACGGCGTCCAGTTGATACTTGGCGGAGGAGTACAGGTGGAAGCCGACGCGGTATTGGTCTGCGTCGGGCGGCGGCCTCAGGTCGACGGATTGGGCCTGGACGAGGCCAAGGTCGACTATGGCCTAGGTGGCATCCAGGTCAATAAGTATCTGCGCACCAGCCGAGCGAACATCTACGCCGCCGGGGATTGCACCGGCGGATACCAATTCACCCACTACGCCGGTTATCAAGGGTTCATGGCGGTGCGGAACGCCTTCTTGCCCTTCAACAAGAGATCGGTGCTGGAACGGGTGCCCTGGGCCACGTTCACCGACCCCGAGGTGGCCCACGTTGGCCTTACCGAGGTCCAGGCCAGAGACCGCCATGGAGACAAGGTCAAGGCCGCCACCTGGCCCATGGACCAGACCGACCGCTGGCTGACGGAAGGAGACTCGCCGGGCTTCTTGAAGGTGGTGCACCTACCCAATGGCAGCCTGCTGGGCGTGACCATCGTGGCCTCACGCGCCGGAGAGATGCTCCAAGAATGGACGCTGGCCCTGGACCAGGGCTTGAAGCTGTCTCACATGGCCGAGTCCATCCATATCTACCCGACGTATTCACTGGCCTCCCAGCAATTGGCCTCCAAGTTACGGGTGGACCAACTGCTCAGTGGGACGATGGGAAAGTTCATACGCAAATACGCCCGCATGGTCGGCTAACCGGCATAGCCGGGGTAATACCTTCGGCACGCCGGTTGAGTTGCTTTCAATAAGCGGTTTGGAGCTTAAGTAGATGCTTCGCCCATACTGTCACCCCGAGTGGAGCGAGGGGTCTCGTTGCTCTCGGCTGGCGTGGTACTCCCAGCAACGAGATTCCTAGGCTCACGCCTCGGAATGACAGGCCACGGGTAGTCATCGATTCCTGCGAAGCAAAATAGCGGCACAACGCCTAATTTCCCGCCACCAGAGCTATCAAGACCCAGCCAAACCAGCGCGCCGAAGGTATTTGCTCCGGCTGCGCCGGCGGTTAGAAGATGGCTATGGGGTTTACCGGGGAGCCGGTGGTGTTGTGGAGGCGCAGCGGCCCGATGGAGATCATGAACTCCCAGCGGTTGCGCTCCTTGCAGGCCTCGGCCACCCCTTCCAAGTCAGCGTTGTCCAGGATCCAGATACCCATGGCCGTGATGCTGACCTGATGAATCGGACTGGGCACCTTCTCGTACTGGGGCGGGTTCACATCATTGCCGGTGTCCGAGCCCATCATCGCGATGCCACGCTCGTAGAACAAGGGCAGCACCGAAGCCTGGCATGCCGTTGAGCCGGCTGACCGCTCCACGGGACCCTCGACGTTGCGGCGGTGCAACTGCCCGGTCCGGATCAGCAGCACGTCGCCTTCCTCAACCTTGAAACCGCAACGCTCCTCGGCGGCCAGAATGTCGTCGATCATCACGCCCTCGCCCCGCTCCACCCAGTCGATGCCCCGGATCATGGGCACGTCAACCAGGACCGCCCGGGAGATGATGCCCTCTTTGGCTTCCTCTACCGAGCCGAAGGTCGCACCCAGGCTGGTGGAAACCAGGTGGGCCGGCTTGCCGTTGTAGGTCTTCCCGTTCCAGAAGAAGTGGGACAGCGCGTCGACGTGGGTCACCGTGAAACCGTGGAAGATCATGCCGAAGTAGTCGGTGGCGGCCGGGAAGGCGCGGGAGCTAACCTTATCTCCGCTGGCCCAGCCCTCGCCGCTCTCCACCATGAAATGTACCGGCGGGGAGGGGGCGTCGAGGCTCGGCTCGAAGCTGATCGTCCGGGACATGGAGATGCGGACCCCATCCTGCACGGTGGCGATGGCCTGTTTCACCTTGGCTGGGGTGATGTAATTAGGCGCGCCCAACTCGTCGTCATCGCCCCACTTCCCCCAATTGGAGAACTTGTCGAAATAACTTAGGACTTCCTCTTCGCTGGGAATATTCGCCTGCGGCATGGTCTTCCTCCTAAAAATAGCTGAATACTGAAAGCCCCGATTCTATCGGGGCTAGCCCCCCACCGGGGGCGTCAACTGGACGTCGATGACCTTCTCGCACCACCGGGCTATGGCCAAGAGCCGTGCCTCTTCGAAGGGCGGTGCAATCAACTGGATACCCACCGGCAACCCTGATTCCGCAAGACCGGTGGGCAGCGTGATCGTGGGCAGACCGCACGAGGTCCACGGTCCCTGGAACCTGGTGTCGCCGGTGTTGGTCAGGTCGGCCAACGGCGCGGTGGGAGTGGAAGGCGTGAGCAGAACGTCGGCCTGCTCCGCCAGCAAACGCATGTCGGCGGAGAACCGCAGCCGTCGTTCCAGGGCCTTCGAGTAGGTTGTGGCGTCAGTCGCCAGTCCCTGGCGCAGCATCTCCCGCAGCTTGGGCCGGTAGTCCTGGGCCTGTTTCTCATACATCGGCTTGTGGAAGGCGGCGGCCTCGGCGCCCATGATAATCATCTGGTCTTGGAAGGCGGTGTTGAAACTCTCGGGCAGCGTCAATTCCACTACGGACGCGCCGGCCGACGATAATCTCTCCAACACGGCTCTGGTCTGTTTCTGGGTTTCCTGGTCGGATTCCTCCATGAAGAACGAGGTGATGAGTCCGATCCGCGGCGGCCCCGACGACTCCAAGTCCGAAAGATAATCGCCGGCGGGCAGCCGTGAAGCGACCGGGTCTTGTTCGTCTGGTCCGGCCATCACCTGCAACAGCAACGCCATGTCTTCCACGGTTCGGCCCATCCAACCCACGGTATCCAGCGACCAGCTTACCGGCACCACCCCCCGGCGGCTGACCCGACCGTAGGTCGGCTTAAAGCCGGTGACGCCGTTATATGACGCGGGCCGGAGCACCGAGCCAATGGTCTGAGACCCCATGGCCACCGGGCACATCCGGACGGCGACCGATACCGCCGAGCCGCTGCTGGACCCGCCGGGCGTGTGGGCCGGGTTCCAGGGGTTCTTGGTGTGAGAGGGGTCGAGGCAGGCAAACTCGGTGGTGACCGTCTTACCCAGGATGACCGCCCCGGCGTTCCGGAGCAGGTCGATGGTAACCGCGGTCTCATCCGGCACGTAGTCCGCGTAGACCTTGGAGCCGGCGGTGGTGGGTATTCCGGCGATGTGATAGATGTCTTTGATGCCGATGGGCACGCCGTGCAGCAGGCCGGTGGCAGCGCCACTTTCCAGTTCCTCTTGCCGTTGTTGGGCGTCGGCCAGAACGGTCTCCCGGTCGACCCGGACCCAGGCTTCCAGTTGGGGTTCCAGGGCGTCCATCCGTTCCAGAAACGATCGCGCCACTTCCACCGGGGAGATGGTCCGCTGGCGGATCTGGCGGGCCAGTTCCGCCGCCGATAACTCATGGGTCTGGGGCATGGCTGCTCCTTTAAGCCGGATACTGGGGGCTGGATAGGGTGTTTCAAATACTATACGAATGGTTTTCTTTAGAAGAGCAAACTTGCGCTGTCACCCCGAGCGAAGCGAGGGGTCTCACCGCTTGCTGTAAACCGTCCATGCGAACCCCAGAACGGGCTTCCCGAGCAACGTGATTTCTCGTCATTTCACTCCTCGGAATGACAGATAAGGTGGTGTTGTCCTCGCCTGCCGTCACCATGGGCGAAGCGAGTGGTCTCATTGCTCGCTGCAAACCGTCGGTGCGAATTCCAGAACGGTCTTCTTGAGCAACGAGATTCCTCGTCGTTTCACTCTTCGGAATGACAGATAGGGTGGTGTTGCACTCGCCTAATGTCACCCCGAGTGAAGCGAGGGGTCTCATTGCTGTGGACCTACCTTGTACCAGCCTTCGGACAGGTCTTTCCACCCGGGATTGGCCGCTTCAATCAGGTCTATCTTCTTAGAGCGTCTCCATCTCTTAATCTCCTTTTCGCGGGAGATTGCTCCTTCAACGTTGCTGGTAGTGTCGAAATAGACCAGACGATTGATCTTATATCGTTTGGTGAATCCTTCAGATGAACCTGACTTGTGTTCATAGACCCGTCGTTCCAAGTCGTTTGTTACCCCGACATAGAGAGTCCGTGACCGGTTGGTCATGATGTAGACATAGTATTGGCTAGCCATGGTGGGTTGTTCAGCAACGAGATTCCTCGTCATTTCACTCCTCGGAATGACATGGGGCGCGTCTACACCGGTGGACGGCGGGTGTGCCAGTCGGTGGCCTGCTCGTAGGCGTGGGCCACGCGGAAGACCGTTGCTTCGTCAAAGGGCCGGCCGGCGATCTGCAAGCCCACCGGCAGGTTTTCTGAAGTGAATCCGCAGTTTATGGACAGGGCGGGAACGCTGGCCAGGTTGAAGGGCGCGGTGAAGCTGCGGCGTCCGCCCAGCATCTCCAGGAATTCCTCCTTGCTGGCGATCCCGGCCTTTTCGGGTATCGGCGAGGCGGGGATGGACGAAGTGGGCATCACCAAGACATCGACCTTCTCCAGGGCGTCCAATATCTGCTGGCGGAGCAGGTGCCGCAGGCGCACCGCTTTCTGGTGGGCCTGGGCCGGCAGGATAGCCCCGGTCAACAGCCGAAGCTGGATGTTGTAGTCGTACTCTTTCAGGTGTTCGTCAATGCCTTCCCGGTGGGCCGCGGAGACATCAGCGTAGGTCACCGCTGTTGATATGGCCGCCGACTGGGCGATCAGCGGGATGTCGACTTCGGAAACAGCGGCGCCCAATTCTCCCAGTTGGGCGATGGCTTTGACCACCAGATCGCGGACCTGAGGATCGACGGCGTCACTTTGGACCCGTTCGGTGATGACGCCGATCTTCAAGCCTTGGACTCCACCTGATAGAGACGCCAGGTAATCGGGCACCGGGACGTCCCAGGTGTAGCCGTCCTTCGGGTCGTGTCCGGCGATGGCGGCCAGGGTCATGGCGCAATCGGACACGGTGCGTGAGATGGGGCCCACCTGGTCCATTGACCATGACGCCGCCAGGACTCCGTGGCGGCTGACCCGTCCCCATGATGGCCGGATGCCCACCAGGCCGCAGAACGAGGCCGGCCCGCGGATGGACCCGCCGGTGTCTTCGCCCAGGGATGTGGCGCACAGGAAAGCGGCCGTGGCGGCTCCGGAGCCGCTGCTGGAGGTGCCTGGGTTGCGGGAAAGGTCCCAGGGGTTGTGTGGCCGTCCGTAGGGATGCTCGAATGCGTCTCCCATGGCGAATTCGCTCATGTTCAACTTGCCCAGGAGCACGGCGCCGGCCTCGTTCAGCTTACGGACCACGGTGGCGTCTTCATCGGGCACAAAGTCCTTTAAGATCGTGGAGCCGCCGGTGGTGAGGATACCCTTGGTGTAGACCTGGTCTTTGACCGCGATGGGCACGCCGTGCATCGGACCACGGTACTTGCCGGAGACGATCTCCTGCTCGGCCCGGCGGGCGTCGGCCATGGCCCGGTCGGCGGTCACCGTGATGTAGGCGTTTAGCTTCCCGTCAACCTGGGGAATACGTTCCAGGTAGGCCTCGGTTGCTTCAACAGGGGAGACCTGACGGGACTTGATGAGCGATGCCAATTCGGTCGCTGAGAGAAATGGTAACTCTGATTTGTCCATCGGGTAGCCTCCGGAGAGCGGGCGAAGCCGAAGCACGGCCATTTTGACTCCGGCAAGTCCTGTTGTCAACGTGAATCCGCCGATGGCCGGACGTGGCGCAAGGGGCTGGCGAGCAGGCACGGCGAGACCAAGTCACGCTGGTATAATCACCGCAGCGATCTGATCTTTTTAAGCCCAACTTTGATGGACAACGGCAGGGGTGGAGACATGGACAATTTGGCAGGGATCATATTGGCCGCCGGAGAGGGAACCAGGATGAAGTCCCGGACTCCGAAGGTGCTGCATCGCCTCTGTGGGAAAGAGTTGATCCGGTATCCAGTGGAGCTGTTTCGCCGGGTGGGCGTGGACCGCGTCGTTGTCGTGGTGTCCCCCGCCAACCTGGATGCCGTGAAAGAGCTGTTGGGCGATTCCGTGGAATATGCCGTTCAATCCACCATGAATGGGACGGCCGGCGCAGTGGAATCCGCAGCCGCGATGCTCCGGGGACAGTGCCAACAGGTCGTTGTGATCGGCGGGGACTCTCCGCTGGTGGCCGAAGACTCGTTGCGGCGACTGATCGATGGACACTCGGAGAACGGCCGTCAGATGTCCATCCTTTCCGGCATCGTACAGAACAGCCAGGGTCTGGGACGCATCAGCCGCGGCCAAGGTGCCCGGCAAAACGTTCTTGGTATCATCGAGGCGAAAGATGACGCTGAAAGGCACGGCCAATCAGTCGAGGTGAACTCCGGGGTCTACTGTTTCCAGGCCGATTGGCTTTGGGAAAACTTAGGGCAGGTGAAGGCAGGCAGTGGGCCAGAACGTTACCTGACGGACCTGGCGGGCATCGCCGCGGAGCAGGGGGATTCGCTTGTGGCCCTGCCGTCCAACGACCCTGACGAGGTCCTAGGGGTCAACAACCGGATTGAATTGGCCCGTCTTGAGGATGTCCAACGCCGGCGCATACGCGAACGTTGGATGTTGGAGGGCGTGACCATATCCGACCCGTCATCGGTGATGATCGACGCCGGTGTGACCATCGGCCAGGACACGGTGGTGTTGCCAAATACCATGCTATTGGGAAACACATCGATCGGGTCCGGCTGTGAGATCGGCCCCGGTTCGGTGCTCAAGGACTCAACCGTTGGGGACGATTGCCGGGTCACGTCGTCGGCGTTGGAGGACGCGGTCATGGAGGCGGGGGTGGATATCGGCCCCTTCAGCCATCTGCGGCAAGGGGCCTACTTGGAGTCCGGCGTGCACATAGGCAACTACGTTGAAGTGAAGGAGACCCGGTTTGCCGCCGGGGCCGTCATGGGCCATTTTGGCTACGTGGGCGACGCGTCCATCGGGGCCAATGTCAACATGGGGGCCGGCACGGTAACCTGCAACTACGACGGCAAGGAAAAACTACGGACCGTGGTGGAGAAAGACGCGTTCATCGGCTGTGACACCATGCTGGTGGCGCCGGTCACCGTTGGCGCCGGAGCGGTCACCGGGGCGGGCGCGGTCATCACAAAAGACGTGCCACCCGCTAGACTAGCCGTCGGCGTTCCTGCTAAGATAGTAGATAGATAAGTGGTTCCAACTGACCTCCCGGTAGCACTTCCCGCAGGCATCAATACCAGAGCAGCATATACGTGGGTTGACCGGGGGGACGGGGTGTTTGGATACAGATTATTTACCACAAACCTTAGTTTTTATAGCCTTCACTCTCTTGTTCTCATACCTGAGCCTTCTTCGCTCGGGCGGGTCTTCCGGTCCAACCGGCAGAGATGAGAAATCCTCGGCCCTCTCCGAACCGCTCCTCTTCTGGCTGAAAGCGGCCTGCTTTTTCGCAGTCGCCCTCTCCGGCGTGGCCTTGATTCAAAGCGTGATGACCACCGATTGGTGGCCCATTGCTTTCATGTCCATCGGACTTTTCGCCGGGTTATTCCTGATCGACCGGGCAGCGTCTTTCCTGAGCAAACGTTACCCTGGATTGTCCCGGCCGTGGACCCGTGTTGGTTATGCCAACGGCCAACTTGGGGCCAGACCGGCGTTGGCTGTGAACGGCCAGTCGACAAATGGCAACGGACACGGCCGCCAGGCAAACAGCATGACGGCGGCTGAGCTTGAAGAACCAGCCATCACCGAGGAAGAGTTGACGGGCCTTGATGACCGGGACCGGGAGATGCTCCGTTCCATCATACGTTTGGACGCCACCACCGTTAGAGAGGTCATGGTGCCCCGGTTGGACATGGCCGCCGTGGAGGCTGACTCGCCCCTTAAAATCGTGGCTGAAACGATGGTGAGCGCGGGCCACAGCCGCCTGCCGGTTTACGAAGAAACCATGGACCGGATCCTGGGAATCATCCACGCCCGCGACGTTCTCGCTTCGCTGGCAGCATCCAGGTCCAAGGATTCCCTGCGCAGTTTGGTGCGTGAAGCGTTCATCGTCCCCGAGACCAAGCGGGTAGACGACCTGCTGGAAGAACTGCAAGAGCGCCGCACCCAGATCGCCATCGTGGTGGATGAATACGGCGGCACCGAGGGCTTGGTCACCATGGAGGACGTGCTGGAAGAGATCGTCGGCGAGATCGAGGACGAGTTCTCCCGCTCCCGGGACGCCCAGGTGATTCATCAGGACGACGGCAAGGTGCTGGTGGACGCCGGGGTAACCACGGAACACGTGGAGGAGATCTTTGGCGCCAGCATCGACAGCACCGAGGTGGACACGGTGGGCGGCTACGTCTACCACAGCCTGGGCCGGATACCCCAAACGGGGGACATAGTGAAAACCGACCACCTGCATATAGAGGTGGTATCCATGCTGGGACGCCGTCTTAGGAAACTCCGCATCCACCGCATCGATGAGGGAGCGGCGAAGCAAAACCTGTAATAAACCCCTGAACGAAACACCTCGGCAGATCGACGCCCGAAAAAGACCCCTCGCTTCACTGGTAGTGAAAACGAGGGGTCTTGGCGGTTTGGCAGACCGCTGAAAGCTGGCAGCTCGACGCCGCTACCTGAGGGCGATCAAGACCCCTGACACCACCAGGCGGTGGTCGTAGACGAACCGGGGCACCGAAGACACCAGATTGATGTCCGCGTAGGGGGCCGTATCCAACCGCAGGTCGTCTTGGTGCACCACCTTACTGGAGGTCGCCCGGTAGAGGAACTGGTTGAGTCCATTGTCAGTGATGATGAAGACGTCTTCGCCGTTCCGCAGTTTCTCTGGAATTTTTTGCAGATTGAAGAAGACCGATCCTTCCCGGCTGATGGGGCTCTCAGTGTGGCCAAAAAACCAGGAGGCGCCCGGCTGGCCGGCGTTGGCCGATTCGGGGATGTGGCCCACGGTGTTGTCCGGGCTCTCGTAGGACCGGCTGTCTCCCAGGTCCAAGATGGACAGTTCAGAGATGGTTGAGTCAACGCCGATGGCCGGAATCAGTATCCTGGTGGAAGGCGGGATGTCCGCGATGGTCACTCCGGTCTCGCCGACTGGTGAAAAGCCCTGGAGCAAAGATTGCTCCCTGAGGTAGCCGGGCTCGTAGCCGTAAAGGTTGTTCCAAGAATCGGCGGTTACAGCCTTGCCGGGGAACAGCCGGACGTTGGACGCAGAACTCCCAGTGATGGCATTGACCGTCCGCGGCTCGAAGACCGCCGCCAGATCGTCCAAGTTGGACTTGGCTTTGGCCGAGTATCCGTAGTAGGCGCCGCCCGACGCCAGCAGCAGAAGACCGAAGACTAGAAGAAATACTCCCGTGAAACTGGCGATACGCCGCTGCAGACGCCCACGGATAAGGAGATAATCGTAACCGGCTTCCATGCCAACTCCTTCAACACTCACAACCCAACACTGATGCCCTTAGGGGCCGTAGGGAGAGCGCGGTACTGGGATCGTCTTAAGAAAGACTAGCGTGCCCTGGGGGTGTTAGCGGCACCCGGGGAGATGGGTTCATTCAAGTAGATATCGCCGTTGCGAATCTTGATGTTAAACCCGCAGACCGGGTTGATGCAGACCCAGGCTTTGTAATGGACCGCAGCCCCTTGGCCGCCGTAATCCGAGAGAGGGACGAGAACCCCGATATCACAACTCAAACATTTGGGCATAGCCGTTTCTTCCACGAACTCCTCCTCCCAACTCGGAATGGGCCGAGTATACCACCGGCAATTGCGCGGGAACTACAAGATTCGACGCGATTTTTACTAAAAATGACCGCGCCAGGCGGCATCGTTAAGGGATTCGTTATTATGTCACCTGGACGCATTCCTATTCTCGACGGCTATGTCTACTCTAAGAAGTCTTTAAGTTTCCGTGAGCGGGTGGGATGGCGCAATTTTCGTAACGCCTTGGCTTCGATCTGACGGATTCTTTCACGGGTCACGCCGAACTCACGTCCGACTTCTTCCAGTGTCCGGCTTCGTCCGTCTTCCAGGCCAAACCGAAGTTGGAGCACCCGGGCCTCGCGCTCGGTCAGGGTATGCAGGACCTCGCTAACCTGTTCCTTCAGCAGTTGGAAGGAGGCCGCGTCCGCCGGCGCCAGTGCGTTCCGGTCCTCGATGAAATCACCCAGATGAGAGTCTTCTTCTTCCCCGATTGGAGTTTCCAGGGACACGGGTTCCTGGGATATCTTGAGGATCTCTTCAACCTTCTCCGGGCCGATCTCCATGGCTCTGCCGATCTCTTCTGGGGTGGGCTCGCGGCCGTACTCCTGAAGCAGCCGGCGGTGTTGGCGCATCAGCTTGTTGATGGTTTCCACCATGTGCACCGGGATCCGGATGGTCCGCGCCTGGTCGGCGATGGCCCTAGTGATGGCCTGCCGGATCCACCAAGTGGCGTAGGTGCTGAACTTGTATCCCTTGCGGTAGTCGAATTTCTCCACCGCCCGGATCAGGCCGATGTTCCCCTCTTGGATCATGTCCAACAGGGCCATGCCCCTTCCGATGTATTTCTTGGCCACGCTGACCACCAATCGGAGGTTGGCTTCGGTCAGGCGGGCCTGGGCCCGTTCGCTTTCGGCGTCTATCCGCCGGAAGTAGGCGCGGAACAGCGGGTCCAGCTCTTGCAAGTCGGTGAAACTGTCCAACTCCGCTAATTTGGCGTCCAACTGGGCCAGGGTACAGTCTTGCAGCACATCCACGGCGTCGGGCGGGACCAGCCACGAGCTGAGAGAGAGGCCAATCACTTGTTGGTAAACGTCGTCTTGGTATTCGTCGAGGTCCTCGGCCATGGCCGCCAGCAGGTCCACCGAGACTTCGGCGTCGATGGCGTCCCTTAGTTTCTTGTGGTCCGTTATCTGGGAGATGGTCAGATTGGAAGGCAGGCCCAATTGCTCGGATAGAGACTTCACCAGAGGCTCCGCTTTGACCATTCGTTTCAGCAACCCGGCCGTGATCTCCCAAGGGCGCGGCTGGCGGCCTTCCAGCTCGGTCAATTCTTTCCTGAGACCCTCCAGGTGCTTGCCGCCCTCTATCTTTCGGGCAAGCGAGCGCTCATCCGCGGAGGTCAGGAGGCGGACCCGGCCGATCTCACGCAGGTACATGCGCACTGGGTCGTCTAGGACTTCAACGGACTCAGTTTCGGGCTCCCACTCGGGCTCCTCATCGTCGGAAGAATCATCGGCAGCGCTGTCAGTGCCGCCATCGGTGGTGGTGGCGGTCCCCGTGGAATCGCCGTCTTTCTCGGCCGTTTGGGCGCTGTCCCATGGCGCTTCACTGGAGGTTTCGGTGATCGTAGCCGGCCTGGCGCCGGACATGCCTTCTCCGTCCGCGCCTTCTTCGTCCCGGGCCGCGTCAACGTTTCGGATTATGTCCAGTACGGGATTGGGGGAATCCGAGTCTTCCTGCCGGGATTCTAGGAAGTCCTCCGGGGTCAACTCGCTTGAACTGTCTCTTCTCTTGGCCATAACGCCTCCTCAGCCGGAGATTTCTTGGACTTGGCCTCTCCGGAGGCCTTCATTTTTCTTGATCTGTTGATTCAATCGCAGGATATCGTCATGCTCACCGTCCTCAAGGTCGGGAGGCGATTCGGCGAAACGTATCACTTCTTCAGATTTTAGGTTTCTTAGATTGCGCTCTTCCAGGCGGGACGCGACTTCCAGTAATGAGGCGGCACGGCTATTTGTGTCCAATGGGATCAACGGTTTTTCCGACAACAAGTCAAGTTGTCCGGTGACCTCATCATCGCCGTCCCGTCGAACTGCCGCCAATATTTCATCTTTACCCAAGCCGGGCCCTGCGTCCAGCCATCGGGAGAAGATTTCCCTGTTTTCATGCCGCTGGAAGAATTCGGCGCGTAATCCACCAGCCATCTCCCGCAGTTCTGGGAAACCGAAAAGCAACTGCAGGCAGTGTTCCTCCATCGGGTCATGGTCTAATTTGGCGAATGGCGACGCTGCCGCGGCCGCAGGACGCTGCTGCTCCGTCCGCCGGGCGCGCCGGTTAACCGATGGGCGGCTCAGAGCGGCCTTCACCGTGTCGATGGGGGTGCTTATGTTTTCTGCCAGGTATTCAATGGCACTCGCCTGCCGGATGCCCTCGCCGAGACCGAGAATGGTTTGGGCGCACTCAGCGACAATTTTGGCCTTACCTTCGGGAGTGGTTGTATCGCCTTGTTCAACATGCCCTTTAATCTGGAATCGATATGCCTGGATCGCGGAGTCTACCAATCTCGTCCAGTCGCTTGGTGATCGGTGGATGACTTCATCCGGGTCTTGCCCCGGAGGCATCACAATGATCCTCAGATCTTCGTCTGCTGCTTGAGACGGGCCATCTGGATGTTGTTTCGTCACCTTGACCCGGAAATTCTGCTGGACCACGTCCAGGCTGCGCAGAGTGGCTGCCTGTCCGGCGGCATCTTGGTCCAGCGCCATGGTCATCTTGCTGGTTAGGCGTCTGATCTCATCGACCTGGAACTCGGTCAGCGCTGTTCCCATCTGGGCCACGACGTTCTTGAACCCGGCCTGATGGGCGGCGATGGCGTCCATGTAGCCTTCTACGATCACTGCGCCCTCTCTTCTGACGTCGGTCCGGGCCCGGTCCATGGCGTACAGGAGCCGGCTCTTGTCGAACATCGGCCCCTGGGGCGAGTTCAGGTACTTGGGCTCCGAACCGTCCA
>JADFNR010000065.1 GCA_022563275.1 Chloroflexota bacterium
CCGTCCACCATGTGGATTCCGGTGCCTTCTTGCCTGAAAATGATGGGGCGGATCCCGGCGATGGCCGCCGCTTCCAACAGCGGCTGGTAGGGGACGCAGCCGATGAACTCCACACCCTCCATGCGCAGGATATTGGCGATGGCTGTGACTCCGTCCATGTGTTAACTCCTCTTATATGCGTGGGCCAGCTATGACCTACGTGGGGCGGCGATTTCGGGCAAGTGTAGATTGCACGCCTGAAGGTGTCAACTTGGAGGGGAAGCCATGTTTCCAGCCCATGCACAATTGTGATTAGGATGACGCCCACTGGGAAAGACCGCGTAGGGGCGGGTTTCTAACCCGCACTTTTCGGCCCGCAACCGTGTCGAACAAGATAAGTCTGGCTTGTCCTCCTCGGGCAGACCTGATTCGTTGAGAATGGTAGCTGCGAAGCCGGGCGGGTTGGAAACCCGCGCCTACGGATTCGTAACCGCCATCCCCCGGCGACACCGTCATTCCCGCCTACGCCGGCATAACGGCAAGGGCGTCCGCTCGAGATGAGCGGTTGGTGTAGAGCGCCCGGAAATCAGAACTCGGACTGGGAGCTCCAGGGGACGAATCTAGCCGGAACGATCTTGATCACCGGGCTTTGGTCCAGGTCCATCCCCTGGTATTGGGGGTATTTCTCACGGAGCATGGCGACGGCCCGGGCCCATTCTTCTCTATCCTGGGGCGAATCCGCCTCCAGCAACCCGGCCTCCCCCGGCACCAGCACATACCGAAGGCGGGACCAGTCCTCTTCATAGTGGTCCACGACCAGGGCCACCTGGGGATTGGCCAGGATGTTCCGCACCCGGCGCAGTTGCCTGAGCGGCGTGGTCTTGGGTTTGGCGTCCAGAACCGAATAGATGGCCTCGCCATCGAAAACGTAGCAAACGGGAATCACGTGGGGCCGGCCCTTGGCGTCGGCGGTGGCCAGGTGGCCAGTGCGCGCGGAACGGAGAAACCGGTCTTGGGCGGGAGTGAGTTTGGGCACGGGGTCCGGGCGGGCCTAGGCGTCCGCGCCGAGGAAGCCCTGGGGGTCTTCGTCGAACTCCAAGTCCTCCAACTCGATACGGGCGGCTTCTTCAAGGTTGGCGTCGCCGTCCTTGACCAAGGACTTGAGCACCTTCTTGGCCAGCGGGCCACCGATCTTGCCCAGGGCTCCAATGCCGGCCAATTGGACCTCGGAGTCGTCATCTTCCAGCAGCAGGATCAGATGGGGAACCGCGTCCTCTTCGCCCAATTCACCGCAGGCGTGGGCGGTCTCATAGCGGATCGTCGGCTCCTCATTCTGAAGTTCCTGGAGCAAGATTGGAAGCCAACCAACCTCGCCAGTGCGGCCCATGGCGAATATGGAACTGGCGCGAAAATCCGGGTCCAGACTCTCGTAGGCCAGGGTGATGTGCTGATTGATCTCCATGGTGTTAAAGGGCGCCAGGGCCTCCATGCAACGCCGCCGGACATCGAGGGGTTCCTCTTCGTCCTCCAGGACCTGCATCAGGTTGTCGTGGATCACCTCGCCGTCTTTGGCCAGAAGTTTGCCCTGCTGGACCAACATTGGGAACCGTCCCAGGGCGATGGCGGCGGCGGCCCGCACCTCGGAGCCTTTATCAGACCTCAGCACATCTAGCAGAGCAGGAATCACCGAGCGGTCTTCATGCTCCCAGAGGCCGTCTATGACGATCTTCAAAAGGGGTTCGTCGTCGCCCCTGAGGCACAACTTGAATATTGCCGCGAAGTCCAATTCGGGGTTGTCTTCCGCCAGTTCGACCATGGTCGAGGCAATGGCGCGCTGCCGTTCGATTGGTAGTGGGTACCAAGCTGCGGCGAAAAGCCCCAGTTCCTCTGGTGAGAGGTCTGAGATCTCGTAGAAGTCCGCTGAGGAGATACGACCCGCCGGGTCTGAAACGTTCTCGAGAAAGAATTCGAACGACATCTATCTTCAGTTCCGATCCTGAGTTACCGCGGCCGTTTCTGGCGCTGCCCACGGCTCATCGATACGCTGTGAGATACCCTGCCCAGGCTCGTTTTTTCAGTATAGCATAGGAAAACAGGACGAGAACCCGGACAAGATCAACGATGGGCGCTAACCTTCCCTGACCCGCCGCAACGCCGCCGGTATCTGTGGCAGAAGGTCGGATGCCGCCATCCCGGTGTTTCCCAACCGGGAGGCGATCTCCCGTCCGGCTTCTCCGTGCAGGTAAACCCCGCAGGAAGCGGCGATGGCCGGCGGGAGTCCCTGGGCCATCAGCCCGCCGATGACCCCGCTGAGAACGTCTCCAGTCCCGCCGGTGGCCATCCCCGGATTGGCGAACGAGGCCACCCTGACCGTACCGTCGGGCTGACCGATAACCGTGTTGGCGCCCTTCAGCACCAGACAAACGTTCCATCTGGAGGCATATTCCCGCGCCACGGCCACCCGGTTTTCCTGAATCTCAGCGGTTGGAAGTCCTGTCAGCGTGGCCATCTCCCCAGGGTGAGGGGTGAGCGCCATGGGACCGCGGCGGCGCTCCGGCCAATCCTCGATCCGGGCCAGGTTGTTCAGACCGTCGGCATCAACCAAAGCTGGCAGTTCCGCGAGCCCTGAATCGTCCTGATTGAACAGCAGGTCTTCAACGAAGCGCACCGTACCCTCGGACAGACCCAGCCCGCAGCCCACCAAGACATTGGTAAAGCGGCGTGACCCGTCGCGGAGCCCTTGGGCCGCCTGGGCCCCGACACGTCCTGCTTCGTCTTCCAACAAGGGCAGATAGATGGGCTCGGTGGATTTGGCGGCCGCGATGGGGTAGACGCTTTCCGGGGTGGCCAGGGTGGTCAGTCCGGCCCCGGCCCGCACACATGCCTGGGACGCCAGGTAGGCCGCGCCCACGTAGTTCCGGGACCCAGCCACCACCAGAACGTGGCCGAAAGTCCCCTTATGGGAATCCAGAGGCCGCTGGGGCAGGTGCTCCGCCACCCAACGCCGCTCCAGCAATTCCAGTTGTATCGATGTCTCTTCTTTGAGGCCAGACGGGACTCCGATATCCAGTACCCGCACCTCACCCGCATGCTCCGTGCCGGGGAAGTTAAACAGTCCCGCTTTGGGGTAACCCAGGGCGAAAGTCACGTCGCAGGGCACCCCATTGGGGTCAACCTCGCCGGTGTCGGCATCGAGGCCGGTGGGCAGGTCCAGGGCCAGCAGTTTTGGTGGAGCCAACGCTGACCTCGCCTTGGCCAAACACTGCATCGCCTGCTTTACGGGGCCTTCCAATGCGCGCGCGCGCCCGGTGCCCAATACCGCATCTATCACCAGCGCGGAACGGTCCAATAACCGTTCCAGCCCACTGGGCGAGGTGACGTCGATGACGCGGACACCGTACTCCAGGGCAAGGTCCATCTTGGGGTCAAGATCCGGGCGGCCGGCGACCACGAAACAGATGACTTCAGCTCCCCAGCGGCGCAGGTGCCTGGCGGCAACCAGCCCGTCGGCGCCGTTGTTTCCGGGACCGACCAGGACCATGACCCGCACACCGGCCGCGCCAACCAGGTCCCGCGCACCTTTGGCCACGGCCAGACCGGCGTTCTCCATCAAGGTATCGGTGCTTATTCCGGCCTTCTCCGACGCCTGCTCAATGGCCATCATCTGGGCGGCGGTAACGATCTTCATGCTGTTATCCCCGTTTAATCTTCCCGCTGGGCTACCACGAAAGCCACGGCGTATTCACGGGAGTGGGATATGCTCAGTGATATCTCGCCAACACGCAGCCGCTCCGCCCGCTGCTCGGCCCGGCCGTGGAGTTTCACGCTGGGAGCGCCGCTTTCCGCTCGGACGACCTCGATGTCCTTCCAATTAACACCGCGGACGCCGGTGCCCAACGCTTTCATGGTCGCCTCTTTGGCGGCGAACCGGCCGGCGAGGTTTGGCGCGCGGCCACGGCAATAGGCGATCTCATCCGGCGTGAAGACGCGTTTCAAGAACCGTTGGCCGTAGCGGTCCAACACCTGTTGGATACGGGGAATCTCGATTATGTCGACACCTGTTGTAAGCATCGTCCGCCCGGTAATGGAATCGGGATTGAATCGGGTTGGCGAGTCAGCCTTGCCGGTGGTGTCCGGGAATCGTCAGGTTATCCAGGATACGGGACACCGAGTAGGTGCGGTTCAACACGTAGAAATGGACACCGGGCACGCCTGAATCCCATAGCTCCCGCACCTGAGCGGTGGCATACTCCACCCCCATGTCGCGGGCGCTGTCATCGTCGTCGGCGTACTTGTCCAATAACTTGTCCAGCGCCGGGGGTATCTCGGACCCGCTGAGGGCGGTGAATCGGCGGACCTGGGCGGTGTTCAAGACCGGCAACACGCCTGGGATTATGGGCACGCCGATGCCTCCGGCGCGGGCCCGCTCCACGAAATCGTAATAGTGCCGGTTGTCATAAAACAACTGGGTCACCAAAAAATCAGCCCCATTGTCCACCTTCAGCTTGACGTATTTCAGGTCGGAATCCAAGTCGACCGACTCTGTATGCCCTTCGGGATAGCAGGCGGCGGCCACGCCGAACTTGAAGTTGGACTTTATATGCTGCAGCAGGTCGGTGGCGTGCTGGAAGCCACCCTTCACCGGAACGAATTCCGTGGTGCCCCGAGGCGGGTCGCCGCGCAGGGCGATAACGTTCTCCACGCCCTCGGCCTCCAGCCGCTCCAACACCGCATGTATCTCCTCTTTGGTCTGACCCACGCAGGTCAGGTGGGCCATTACCTCCACTCCGGCGGTCCGTTTGGCCTCAAAGGTGATCTCCTCGGTGAAGGCCCGCGTCGAGCCGCCGGCCCCGTAGGTTACCGACACAAAATCCGGTCGGTACGCCTTCAACCCGTCCAGGGTCTCCAGCACTGCCGGTATCCCCTCGGCGGTCCGGGGAGGAAAGAATTCGAAGGAGACCGGGCGCGTTTTCTTCAGGATGTCTTTGATCTTCAAGCTGGCTATCCAATTACCGCTGGCGGGACCTACCCGCCGGCAGAGCGTGATCTTGTTCGTGCCTGACCGTAGTCGTTGATATCGCCTCCATGGACCGTGGAACGTCCCATGAGAGGCACTAAATCATAGCATCGGCCCCGGAGGGTGTCGAATCAGCCAGGCTCATTTTCGCCCAAATGGACCGCCTAAAACTCCGGCTGACGTTTTTCTATAAATGCTTTGATCCCCTCCGCCGGGTGGGGCGAGGTGGTCATATACTGCACAAAGGCGTGGCTCTCCAACGCCACCCCGTCTTCGATGGACAGCCCCATGCCGCGGAGGGTCACCGCCTTGATCAGGGCCAAGCCCTCGCGGCTCTTGGTGCGCAGGGCTGTCAGAAGTGTTTCCAGTTCCTCGTCCAGGCTATCCGCCGGGACGGCGCGCAGGGCCAATCCCCAGTCAGCGGCTTCAGCCCCCGAGATCCACTTGCCGGTGGTAAGCAGTTCCATTGCCCGCTGCAGTCCCACGCGGCGGGGCAGCCGCTGGGTGGAGCCGCCGCCGGGCATCAGGCCAAAGTTCACGTGCTGGTCTCCGATGCGGGCGTCTTCGGCCACCAGGACCATATCGCAGGCCATCATCAGTTCCAGCCCACCGGCCAACGCAAAACCGTGCACCACCGCGATGGCCGGGAAGGGCAGACTCTCGATCTGGCGGAGTATCTCGTTGATCTGAGTCGCGTATTTCGGCAGCAGGGTAGGGTCATCGAAGGTGGACTGAAAGTAGGTGAGGTCGGCCCCGGCGCAAAATGCCCGGCCCTCGCCCCGGACAACCAGCGCCTTGATAGATTCATCGCCGCCGGCCTCGGCCACCGCCGACGAGAGTTCAGTCAACAACTCCGGACTCAGGGCGTTGAGCGCGTCCGGGCGGTCCAGCCGGATGGTCGCCACCCGGTTTTCTTTCTCTAGTTTGATGTTGGTATACTCCAACGGACGCCTCCTTCAGCATGTGTTTCATCATGTTAACCCTGGGCCTTAATATACCAGACGGCCCGGGCAGGCGGCCCGACGGCCGCGCCCGACAGGTGCCTAGAACATGGCTTTAAAACCAGCGGATTGTTGCCGGCTAAAGGTGCGGGTCCGGCCAAAAACCTCCCGCAACCAGGTGGACGGCTTTGAGGACGGCACGCTGCGGCTGAGGGTCACGGCCCCGCCCACCGAGGGCCAGGCCAACGCCGGGGTGATCGCCTTGCTGGCCAAGGCTTTGGGCGTAAGCAAGTCCAGCCTGGAGATAGTCCGTGGGCACGGCTCCCGGGACAAGGTCGTCTTGGTGGAAACTTTGACTGCGCAGGAAGTACGCCGCCGCATCGAGGCCAGGCTGAGGGGCTGAGTTAGCCTGCCGGGGAGAGAAAGTTGCAAGTCATGAACTTTGGTTGGGTCTTGAAAGACGAACTGGCCGGTTCCCAAGGACCGGCCAGCCTTGACGACCTTTCTTTCCTCTACCATCAGGGCGTCCGCGCGGTGATCCGGATGGAAGAGCGGACGATCGCCGCCGACTCCGGGAACATGGTTGATTTGGTGGACCTGTTTGAGCCGGTCCCGGATTTCACGCCGCCCGAACCGGACCAGATCCTGCGGATGATTGAGTTCATCGACCAACAGACCAAAGAAAAAAGGCCGGTGGTGGTCAGTTGCTACGCCGGCATCGGCCGCACCGGCACGGTCCTGGCCTGTTACCTGGTGCACCGTGGGGAAGAAGCCACCGACGCCATCAACCGGGTGCGGGAACTCCGTCCGGGGTCGATCCAGACCCCAGAGCAACAGGCGGCGGTACACCGATATGCTGAATGGGTCCGTAACCCATCGGCGTGATCCTGGACCTAGGCGGCGACCGCGGTTTTTACTTTTGGCTCACTCACAGCCCGGCTCGGAAATTCGCTCGTTGCCGACCCATGCAACACGGACTGATAACCGTTGACCTCGATAACCTCGGTGTTTTTCCCGCATTGCATGCATTTCAGGAACAAGCCGTAGGCGTCACTCTCCAGAGTTAGGTCACCCTGGCATTTCGTGCATGCTTTGAAATAAAACATCTGTTGATTCCTTCTTGGGAGCGGACTGTGTGAATCTTGGTGCGCCGTATTCCCGTAACCCTTTATGCAATCTTTGATGCCGCTGTTCACCCCAGGATTCCTCTGCTATATTCACACGGGACCGCGGCGTCAACTGCCCATATATAATGGGACACGGTATCTATTACACGCCCATGCTAACAAGCGATCTATAAGGAAATATGAAGGCCCCCAGATTCATTGCACGATGATTTCTCGAGGGAGTTAAGCGCTTGGTCCAGATCAAACAGGAATTCGTCGATGAGATGGTGGCCCACGCCAAGGCCGACCTGCCCAACGAATGCTGCGGCATCCTGGCGGGTCCAGACGGCAAGGTCATGAAGGCCTACCGAATGTCCAACGTGGAAGCGAGCCCCTACCGCTTCTCCATGGACCCCATGGAGTTGGTCAAAGTCGATTCCGAGGCCGGGGAGAACGACTGGGAACTCCTGGCCATCTACCATTCCCACACCGGTAGCGAAGCCTACCCGTCCGATACCGACGTCCGCATCGCCAAGGGGACCGCAGGGCTCTGGCCCGACGTCCGTTATGTGCTGGTGTCCCTGATGGACATGGACAACCCGTCAGTGCGCATCTTTGAGATAACCGACGGAACAGTCACTGAGGAGCCCTTCGAGGTCGTCTGATCCGCCTGAGTATCATCCGCTGGTTGCCGGCCGCCGCCATCTGCCTGCTGGCCGCCTGCGGCGGCGCGACTGCCACGCCCCCGTCATTGCTCCCAGCCACACCTGCACCCAGCATCGTTGCCAAAAGCGTCGCCGCCACACCTGCCGTCACTGCCACTCAGCCCACGTTGATCGCTTTGCCAACCCCCCATCCAGACACCGTGGACTGGGTGGAAGAACGCGTTGACGCGGTCGTGGCCCTCTACCAGCCAACGGCCGCCGGAGAGGCGTTGCTGCGCAGCCTGGACCTGCGCCAGATGGAGGGCGAGCCGGGCTTCTTCGGCAGCTACGGGTTCGGCCAATGGGCCGGGGTAGGCGAGGCGTCGCCCATCGGCGTGATGCACGAATTGGGACACTCTTACTGGGGCGGCTTTCCGGTGGCGGGCCGGCCAGACCTCAGCTGGGAGACGCCGGCCGGCGGCGGCCTTTCTTCGGCGATGGAAAGCTACCACCAGGACATTCTCACCTTCATGGCCCAGCCCCCCGACGACTATGAACTGTTCCGCCAGCGGCTGCGAAACCTTCCCGACGTGTCCAGCGACAACCCCGAGCCCGTGTTCCACAACCTGGAAGCGGACGTGGTCTACAACACCGGCGGCAGCGGCAAACTGGTGCCTCCCATCCTGCGGAAATACTGGAGCGGTTTCCTATCCGCCGGACGGTTCGGCAGTTGGTACGGCGCGGCAGGCTGGTTCCAGACGCTTTCCGAAGAAGAACGGAGATTCGCAGGTAAGTGGCTGGGACTCGAACACCTGGACCTGAGAGATTACCAGTCCTTAAAGCCGGTACCGGTGGACCAAGAAATCTTGCTCACCGCACAAAGAGTGCTTGAAACCGAGGAGAAACAACGGCTGCGCGACCTAGCCGGTCAATTCGACCTTCTGATGGGCGACCCACAGAATGAAGAAGATTTCGAATTCTGGCGCCGGTACCTTCAGGACAAAGTAACCCTTCACCGGGCCCACCCCGGCTATCTTGCAACCCTGTCCTTAGACCGCGCCGCACAACTGTCCTCCGCCCTGGACTTTCTGGCGGCCTCAGCCACCGGCCCGCCGGCCGAACAGGCTAAACGCCTGGCAGACCGGTTGGCCCAAGAGCCGTTCCTGGTTAACTTTCTTCCCGCCGTCGATAACCAAGTCCTGGTGGAACTCTTCTCCAGCGGGACGAAATTGCCCGTGGGCAAGACCTTGCAGGCCACCGCAAGTTTCGTGGAACGCCTCAAGATTTTCGGAGCCACGGTCGACTCCGTTCTGGCAGCTGGACGGACTGACCCTTCCGAAGGCGCATCGGAGTTGGAGAGGTTCATAGCCAAAACCGGCCTTGACCGGAAAGGAGACCTGAAACTTTTCTTTGATCTCTTCCGGGACCGGGACCGGGAAACTTCCAAAGCAGTGACCCGTGCCCTGAGCGGCGAGACGGTGCGCGGGTTGATGCGGCCGGTCCCGTTCCAACTCCGGACGATCCTGAGCCCAGCGGAATTGCTGTCCAAGCTTGGGGTCACTCCCGGCGAGGTCAGCGAGTTAGCGGTCAGGGAAGGCATCGCTTTGTTGATCGAAGAGCCCTCCGGCAACTACCGGGTCGATGAGCCGTTGCTGGAAGCCTTATTCGAGCTGATAGCCGGCCGCGCCACGGATAACCCTAGGGAGACGGCAAGGTTGCTCCTGGGTACCCGCTTTCCCTTGGAGGGCATGATACTGGCCCAACCCGAGGCGGCGGCATTGCTATTCAAGAGCGATATCGATGTTGCGTTGGCCCTGGTGAAGGATAGCGATTCACTCCTGGCCCCGCCGTGGCGGATCATGTACCGGCTGATAAAAGCCGACCCCGATCTGGCCGCGATGTTGTTGGCCGAATTCCACCGCCGCGGCGAGACGGCCTTGGTGGCCGAGTCCCTGGGCTACCTCGCCTACGACAAAGACCGGCTGGAAAGGTCTCCCCAGTTGCCCATCTCCCTGGAAGAAGACGGCCATTTCTTGGGCGCCCTGTTCCGGGCCGAGGGAGCGGAATGGCTGGAGGCGAGAATCGGCGAATCGGTGAAGCTATTCCGGCAAAGGGTGGAGGCCGTCGAAGTTGGCCCCGATTTCCTGGAACGCTACCGTGAGACCCTGGAATTCGCGGCGGCGTTTCTCAGCGACGGGGAGACGAGGACCGGCCTGACCGGCGTTATTCGCCGGGCGTTTGGGCTGTCCTGACCGGCGGCGCGGAATTGGGGTTTTCTTCATCGTCGGTCCCGCCCACGGTGGCCACGACCACCGCTCCAACGATATAGGTGGTCGCCATCAAAGCCAGCACCACTGTCACCACTGACGACTTGATCCGGTTCCGCCCCAGCACCAGCACCAGTCCGGCCAGCATGAGACCCACCGCAACGCCCCCGGCCACGAAATGCGCCGGTTCGGTCGCGTTGCCCAGAATGCCGTCGCGGAAGAACGGGTCGGCGTAAAACAGGATGGTCACGTTGAAAGCGCAGCTGCCGAAGAGCCCCGCCACACCCAGGTCCATGGCTCCCATGCGGGCTGCCGCGATGGTTGATGACGCCTCGGGCATGGTGGTCACGAAGGACACCAACAGGATACCCAGGGTGCTGGAGGCGATGCCGGTGATGTCGGCGATCTGGTCGGTGCTCCAGGCCAGGAAGAATCCAGAGATCACCACGCCAAGTGAGACCAACCCGAACAGAAGCCAAGCCTTGCGCAGGGTCATCCCCGGGTCATTCGCCTCCTCGTCGCCACCGGTGGGGCGGGTCTTGTAGACCCACCACATGCCGGCTATAAAGAGGACCATCAAGATGATCGAAGAGATCCCAACCTCGCCGACGTTCGCCCCCCATTGCAGAGCGCCGAACAGGATGGCGGCTCCGGTCATGACCACGGCCACCACGATCAGATAACCCTGCTCGGGCGCGACCTGCTGCAGAAACTTCTTGCCGCCAAAGGCCAACGCCACCGCCGCCAGAGTGAACATATTTAGCATGTTGGCGCCGAAGACGTTGCCCACGGCCAGCGCGGGGTTGGGAGGGTCCAACTGGACGGCGGATATATTGGTGGACAATTCGGGCAGAGACGTGGCCAGGGCCACCAGCAGACTACCCACGAACAAACGGCCCCAGCCGGTAAGGGAGGCCAGGGCGTCGCCGTAGACCGCCAACTTCGCGCCGCAGAACATCACCACCCCGGCGCTGGCCAGGAAGACCGCTATGGCGACTGTTAGGTCTCCGCCCATCTGGAAATCCTCCCGTTTGTTGGTCTAGGGCCTCGTCAATCCGTGCCTGGTGAATAGAAGTAGCGGCCCCCACTCTAACTCTCCCCATTGCGAGGGGGAGAGAACAAGTCCCTTCCCCCGGTCCGGGGGAAGGTTAGGTCCCCCGAATCATCGGGGAGGACGCTCGATAGAATCGGCGCTCGACATAGTCGGAGATGGGGGAGGCTCTCCCCAAGTCCGAATACTAGAAATGGTCTAGTTTCCCGTCTCGATGGCAGCCACTATCAAGTCTCCCATCTCAACCGTCGAAACGTGTTCGGCGCCCTCAGCCGCTATATCGGCGGTGCGGGCGTTCTCCTCCAATACCTTATCCACCGCACGCTCGATGGCGGCGCCCTCTTCGGTCAGGCCCAGCGAATAGCGGACCAGCAACGCCACGCTCAAGATTGAGCCGGTGGGATTGGCGATGCCCTTGCCCGCGATGTCCGGCGCGGTGCCGTGGATCGGCTCGTACAGGCCTCCGGAACGCTGTCCCGCCACCGGCACTCCGGCCAGGCTGGCCGAGGGCAGCAGGCCCAGGGACGCCGCCAGCACCGAGGCCTCGTCGCTTAGGATGTCGCCAAAGGTATTCTCGGACACGATGACATCGAAACTGGCCGGCCGTTGGATGATCTGCATGGCGCAGTTGTCCACCAGCACGTGCTCCAGTTCAACGTCGGGATATTCTTCACCCAGCCTGGTGGCCACCGAACGCCACAACCGGGAACATTCCAGGACGTTGGCCTTGTCCACCGAGGTCAGCTTCTTGCGCCGCCCCATGGCCAGTTCGAACCCCACCCGCACTATCCGCTCGATCTCGCCCTCGGTGTAGCGCATGGTGTCCTCAGCCACGATTCCGTTGGGGGTCTCCCGCCGTCCCCTGGGCTCGGCGTAGTAAAGACCGCCGGTCAGTTCACGCACCACCACCAGGTCCACGCCTTTGATGATATTGGGCTTGAGGACGCTGGAATCGGCCAGCCAGGGGTAGACCTTGACCGGCCTGATGTTGGCGAATACGCCCATATGGGCCCGCATGTCCAACAAACCCATCTCGGGCCTGACCTTGGCGTCTGGAGAGTCCCACTTGGGACCGCCCACCGCGCCGAAGAGCACTGCGTCGTTGGAGTCAAGGAGACCCCTGGTCTCGTCAGTCAGGGGAATCCCGTGCTTGTCGATGGAGATTCCGCCGATGTCGCCGTAGCTAAGATTGAATCTATGCCCAAAAGCCCGGCCCACGGCTTCCAGGGCGCGTACGCCCTGCTCGGTCACCTCCGGGCCGATCCCGTCGCCACCCAATACGGCGATGTTGAACTCCACGTGGTCCCTCCTGGCTGTCCATAACCAGACGCGTTGCATGAGCATGACGCCAAGGCCGCCATGGCTAAAATCGCCCCGGCGCGAATCCCGCCACAGTATACCCATAAACACCAGGGCCTACAAACAAAGTGGTCCCAGCCTGGCAATGGACTCATATTTGCTCTATCATCCCAGTGATTCGGCCAGAAAACCGGCAATATTCGATCGATGGGTTCCAGGCATGGATTTCAAGCAGTTTTTGAACGGCCTCCAGGGCATCGTCGGCGAAGAGAACGTGGTATACCACTCCGATGATCTGCTGGTCTTCGAATACGACGGTTCGGTGGACCGGGGACTGCCTGATGCGGTGGTCTTTCCCGCCGATACCCAAGAGGTGAGCCGGGTGATCGCCCTGGCCCACGGCGCTGGGGTTCCCGTGGTGGGCCGCGGCGCCGGCACCGGCCTTAGCGGCGGCGCCATCGCCTCGCCCGGCAGCATCCAGGTCGCCTTCACCCGCATGAACCGCATCCTGGAAGTGGACACCGAGAACCGCATGGCGTTGGTGGAACCGGGGGTTGTCAACCTTGACCTGGACACCCACGTCCGCAAGTCGGGCCTGCGCTACGCCCCAGACCCCTCCAGCCAAAAAGCCTGCAGTCTGGGCGGCAACATCGCCGAGAACGCCGGCGGTCCCCACTGCCTGGCCTACGGCACCACCACCAACCACGTGCTGGGACTGGAGGTTGTGCTGGAGGACGGCACGGTGGTTAACCTGGGCAGCCTGGCGCGGGAGACGGTTGGCTACGACCTCCGGGGCGTATTCACGGGCTCGGAGGGCACCTTCGGCATCGCCACCAAGATCGCGGTCCGGCTCCTGCCGGTGCCCGAATCGGTGCGCACGCTCTTGGGCATATTCCCCGACGTGGCGACGGCCTGCACCGCCGTTTCGGCGGTGATCGAGCACGGCATCGTCCCCGCCGCCCTGGAGATGATCGACGCCCTCACCATCCAGGCGGTGCAGAAGGTCAATGACGCCGGCTATCCCGACGACGCCGGGGCCGTGCTGCTCATCGAACTCGAGGGGCTACAGGATGAAGTGGACGAGATCGGGAACGAGGTGGAAGCAGCGCTGTGGGACACCGGCGCGACCCAGGTGCGGACGGCCGAGGCCGCCGAGGAACGGGAGCTGCTCTGGGTGGGCCGCAAAGGCGCCCTGGGCGCCTTGGGCAGCATCGCACCCAATTACTTCTTGGTCGACGGCGTGGTGCCCAGGACCCAGTTGGCCCAGGTGTTGGGACAGGTGGCCGAGATCGGCCGTAAGTACGACATCCCCATCGCCAACGTGTTTCACGCCGGAGACGGCAATCTCCACCCCTGCCTGCTCTTCGACGAACGCCAGCCCGGCGCCCTGGAGAAGATCGTGGAGGCCGGGACCGAGGTGCTGCGGATCTGCGTGGACGCCGGGGGAACGCTCACGGGCGAGCATGGCGTGGGCCTGGAAAAGAAAGAGCAGATGCCTCTGGTCTTCACCGGCGATGACATGGCGGCCATGGTGTTGGTGCGTGACGCCTTCGCCCCGGACAACAGCCTGAACCCCGGCAAGATCTTCCCCGGCGGGAAGAAGCACACGCCCTCCGCCCACCCAGCCGCCACCGGCATGACCATCTAAGCAGTACGACGGCAGCGGTGGCGCCCGTAGTGTTCTTACAGGACCGATGCCGTTTGATTCAAGTAGGAGCTTTATTGGTGTCTTCCCTAGGTGACCGGCTTGCGGGGCTTTTGGGCGGTAGCGCCGTCTTGCCAGTTGACGGCTATGAAGTCGACGGGCTGACGCCGCAGGCCGTGGTGCGCCCGGTGGACCGGCTCCAAGTCTCCGAATTTCTCCGTTGGGCTACATCTGAGGAGGTGAGCGTTCTGCCCAGGGGCGGCGGCACCCGGACCGGGCTGGGCAACGTCCCACGGAAGGCGGACGTGGTGCTGGACCTGGGGGCGCTGGACCGGTTGTTGGACTACCAGCCCGCTGACATGACCGCCACCGCCGAGGCCGGCATTACTTTGGCGTCGTTGCAGGAACAACTGGCTCAGGGCGGCGAATTCGTCCCCCTGGAGGCCGCGCTGTCCAGCCGTTCGACGGTGGGCGGCATCCTGTCCGTTGGGACGGGAGGGCCTTTGTCATACGCCTACGGCCTGCCCAGGGAGTGGCTCATCGGCATCGGGGTGGTGAGCGCTCAGGGCGTGGCCACCAAGGCCGGTGGCAAGGTGGTCAAGAACGTGACCGGCTACGACCTGAATAAGCTGTACACCGGCTCGCTGGGCACCCTGGGAGTGATCGTCGAAGCCTCGTTCAAGCTCTTGCCCATCGACCCTGAGTCCGGGACGTTGCTGGCGTCATTTCCATCCCTCTCCGCCTCCCTCGCCGCCGGACGAAAGCTGCTCCAGTCCACCGCCGCTCCCATGGGCTGCCACTGCGTCACATCGGGGGTATCACGGCGGCTGCAGGATTCACTTCAAGCCGCATCCCAGGACCTGGGACTGGGAGACGAAGAGACCGCCCTGTCCTTCGCTTTCTTCGCGGGCCGGGCCAAGGCCACCGGACGGAGGTTGGATGAAGCCGCGGCCCTGCTACTGGCGGAAGGGGCCAGCGCGGTGCAGCGGATCGAGGGCGCCGCCGCCAAGGAAATGTTGCGTTGGATCACCGATGCTCCGCCGGAGATCAGCCCTGGCTCCGTCCTGGTCATCAAGGTCTCGGTCCAGTCCAAATCAACCGCCCGGACCTCCGCTGAGTGCGGCGAGATAATCCTTTCCGGAGAGAAGCCGGAGCAGATGGCCGACCCCGGTTTCGGCAGCATCCGGCTATTCTGGCCCCAAGCCCCGGATGGCCAGGCGCCCAGCGCCGATGCTGAACAGCCCATCCTGGACGCGGTCCAACAGACCCGGCAGATCGCCCACCGGCACGGCGGCACGGCGGTCGTGGAACAATGTCCCCTCCCGGTGAAGCGTCAGATCGATGTCTGGGGAGACCCCCCCGACAGCCTGGCCATCATGCGGCGCATCAAAGACCGCTTCGATCCCGGCGGAATCCTGAACCCCGGCCGGTTCCTGGGAGGTATCTAGATGACCCAACCGTTAGCGGGATTCCCCGGGGGGTTCACCGCCCCCGACGCCCCGGCCGAGGCCGACCTCTACCGCTGTGTCCACTGCGGGCTCTGCCTCAGCGCCTGCCCCACCTACGTGGAGACTGGGCTGGAGATGGAGTCGCCCAGGGGCCGCCTGGCGCTGATGAAGGCGGTGAATGAGGGCCGGGTGGAGATCACCCCCAGGATCGTCTCCCACTGGGACATGTGCCTTCAGTGCCGGGCCTGCGAGGCGGTGTGTCCATCGGGCGTGCCCTACGGCCGCATCATGGAACGCACCCGCGCCCAGGTCCGGGCGGCCGGTCTCCAGTCCCGTGAACTGCGGCGGTTCAGCCGGTTCTTTCTGAACGGGGCGTTGCCCCATCCGCGGCGGCTGCGGTTCGGCGCCCACCTCATCCGTCTCTACCAACGTTTGGGCATCCAGAAGCTGCTCCGGCTATCCCACCTGCTCTACCTGCTGCCCGGCGGATTGGCCCAGCTGGAGTCTCAGTTGCCGCCCATGAGCAGGAGATTCTTCGGTCCGTCAGACAAGGTTTATCCGGCCCAAGGCGAGAAGAAGATAACCGTGGCATTGCTCTCCGGCTGCGTGATGCCCCTGATGCAGGGCCCGACCATGGAGGCCACGGTGCGAGTCCTAACCCGCAACGGGTGCGACGTGATGGTGCCCCAGGGCCAGGGATGCTGCGGGGCGCTGAACGGCCACGCCGGGGACCTGGACAATAGCCGTGCCATGGCCCGGACCAACATCGACTCGCTGCTGGCCGCCGGCGTGGAGCGGGTGATCACCTCATCCGCCGGCTGCGGTTCGAGCATGAAAGATTACGATGAATTACTGAAGGACGACCCTGAATACCGCGCCAAGGCGGTCCGGTTCAGCGAGATGACCAAAGATGTGACCGAGTTTCTGGTGGGCCTGCCCTTCCAAGCCCCCACTGCGGCGGTCAACAGAAAGGTCACCTTCCAGGACCCTTGCCACCTGGCCCACGCCCAGCGCATCACCGCCGCGCCACGGACCATCTTGAACTCTATTCCGGGCCTAGAGCTGGTGGAGATGGAGAACTCCAGCCTCTGTTGTGGCGGGGCCGGTATCTACTCATCGGTCCAACCCGCCCTGTCCCAAAGGCTGCTCAAGCGGAAGATGAACAGCATCGACGCCACCGGCGTCCTGGAAGTGATCACCGCCAATCCGGGCTGCATGCTGCAGGTGGAACAGGGGTTCAAGTCAAGCGGCAAGCCGGGGCGGGTCCGGCACATAGTGGATATCCTTGACGAAGCGTATTCTTTGGAATAATCCTGCGCCATCTGTCTTCGACCGTATCACGTAGGCGCGGGTTTCCAACCCGCCCTGTCCTGGTAAAGGGCGTTCGTCCCACGCGGCTATCCTGGAGCCCAACCGGGGCAGGTTTAAAACCTGCGCCTACAGACGTTCGTGGCGCGGTGGCATAATCGCCCCATTCTGTTATCTCGAGTCCGCCGTCGCAATCTGTCATTCTGAGCCAGCCGTCCCGACGCGTCGGGAAAGAATCCCATCGCCCAGCCGCAGCGCCGTTTGTCTGCGGGACCAATGGTCGGTCTCCCCCCAGCAACGAGATTCCTCGCTCCGCCCGGAATGACAATGAGGAGGAATGACGGTGTTGCAGGGAAATGGCAATCACAACTCCGTAGGGGCGGGTTTCCAACCCGCCCTGTGCTGGTAAAGGGCGTTCGTTCCACGCGGCTATCCTGGGGCCCAACCGAGGCAGGTCTTAGTGACGACGTAGATTTTCCCACCGGCTGGATTGCCTGTTTAGCTTCAACAGCCTCGCCCAAACACCGTCATTCCAACCGGCAAAAGAAAAGGGCCCGCGTCAGGCGGGCCCTTTTCTCTGCTTGACATAACTCCGGAATATCAGCCTCGGGGCAGGCCCAGGCCTCGTCCGGCGATGATGTTTCGCTGGATCTCCGAGGTCCCGGCGGCGATGGTGCCGGCGAAGGCGTTCATCCAGTGTTCTTGGACCCGGCCCTTCAGTGGCGCCCACTTCTCTTCCCGGCCCAGCGTGCCGTACATGCCAAGGATGTCCATAGAAGCCTCGGCGACCCGTTGCACCGTCTCGCTGCCAAAGACCTTGCTCATGGACGCTTCCTTGGTGGGAATAAGGTCCTGCGACTGCATGTAAGCAACGTTATAGGCCATCAACCGGGCTACTTCGCATTCGATGTACCGGTCGGCCAACAGGCTGCGCACCCAGGGAATCTCGATCAAGGGTTGTCCGTTGCGCTTGGTCTCGGTGGCGAACTCCTTGGTGTCGTCCAGTATCCGGCGGGCGGAAGCTGAGTAATCGATGCCCGAGCGTTCGAAGTCCAGCAATGTCACCGCCACGTACCAGCCCCGGTCTTCCTCGCCCACAACGTTGGCCCTGGGCACCCGGACGTCGTCGAAGGTTACCTGGTTGAACTCGTGGCCGTTGGCCATGTTGATGATGGGACGGACCGACACTCCGGGACTCTTCATGTCCACCAGAACGAAGCTGATGCCACGGTGCTTGGGGGCGTCGGGGTCGGTGCGGGTGAGCAGCATGATCCAGTCGGCGCGGTGGGCCAAAGTGGTCCATACCTTGGCGCCGTTGATCACCAGGTCGTCGCCGTCGCGCACCGCGCGGGTGCTGAGAGAGGCCAGGTCGGACCCCGACTCCGGTTCGCTGTAACCCTGGCACCACTGGACCTCGCCCTTGGCGACGGCTGGCAGATGGGTCCTTTTCTGTTCCTCGGAGCCATGAATCATCAGGGTGGGGCCCAGCATGCGGACTCCAAAGATGTCCCGTCCGGGGGCCCTCATGTAGGCGATCTCTTCGTTGAAGATGGCCGACTTTACCGGGGAAGCTGCCTGGCCGCCGTACTCCTCCGGCCAGTGCATTGTGAGCCAGCCCTTCGCCGCCATCTTCTGGCGGATGACTACGTTCAGGTCCCAATCGTCCTCTTCGGGATAACGGCCCGCGCCTTCCCATGGGTCGGGAAGCTCGGCCTTCATGAATGCCCGAAGTTCTCTCCGAAACTCTTCGTCCTCGGCAGTGAACTTGAACTCCACAGTGATTCTCCTACAGGGGTCGTGTTGGGAATTAAATGCTGGATAAAACGCTAACTGCCCACCGCGACGCAGGTGACGGTGCGCACGACGCCGGGGACGGTGTGGATGTGCCCGGTGACCAGGTCGCCGACGACGGTCATGTCCTCCCCGGAAACCACCGCGATTATGTCGTAGGGACCCGTGACCACGTCCACCGTGGCGATGCCCGGTAGACCGTTCAGCGTGGTGGCCACGTCACGCGTCTTTCCGACCGCCGTTTCGATCAATAGATAGGCTTTAGTTGCCATGACTCTCCCTCTTCGATACTGCCGGGTGCCGGGCTCACCGGGGTGTTGGAGGTCATTCTACGGCCCGGCTTCTTAACGTGTCAATTTGGCGCGACTGAGACCGGTGGAATATAAGAGGAATATATAATGGTTCACTATGGCCGAGAAGATGGGAATCCTGAAGGCGGGCGCAACCCAGTTGGGGATCGCCTTGTCCGACTGCCAATTGGACCAGTTCGAGACCTATTTCCACGAAATGGCCGACTGGAACCAACGGGCCAACCTGACGGCCATCACCGGGTATGAACAAGTCCAGGTCAAGCACTTCTTGGACTCGTTGACGGTGTGCTTGGTGGCGCGCGAGGCCCTGGCCGGGCCGGTGCGCGTCATGGACGTGGGCGCGGGTCCGGGGTTGCCAGGCCTGGCGCTTAAGCTGGTCTTTCCTGAGATACAGCTTTCCCTGGTTGAGTCCGTGGCCAAGAAGACCGCTTTCTTGGACCATCTGGTGGCCACTCTCGGCCTGGAGGGGGTTTCCGTCCACACCGGCCGCGCCGAAACCCTGGCCCGTGACGAAGACCTGAGGGATGCCTTTGACCTGGTGGTGGTGCGGGGGGTGGCCAAGTTGCCGTTGCTGCTGGAGTATTGCCTTCCGT
>JADFNR010000066.1 GCA_022563275.1 Chloroflexota bacterium
GGGACCAACCAGCCGTGCTGTCATACCGGGAGACGGCCTCGACCACCTGGGCGTAAGTCAGCGGAGCCACTTCTAGTCCGCCAAGGGACCGGGGGGCCATCATCCGGAATAAACCGGCATCCGTCATGGCCTCCAGCACCGGGAGGGAAAGCTGCCGCCGCTCTTCGGCTTCATCCATATGGGCGGTGATTATCGGGCCGATGCGCTCAACGGCATCCAATAGGTTTGCCGTCTCTTCTTCCTGAGTGAGGTATTCGGTGGAACCGTTTTTACCGGGCAGTGTCATCGTCGCCATGATGTGCCTCCAAAGTTCTGTGTTGGCAGCATCATAGGACCGGACTAGGTGAGGGCACATCGCCAGAAATGACTGTTTTCTGGATAGCTATTTTTGGTCTCTATACCCAATCATTGCGTGGAGTAACTAGGTGGGCGAGAAAGGAGGCCGTAACCGGTTGCAGGAAATGACTAGCAAGGAAGGAAAGGAGATAGCGAAACGGCGGCCAGCGGCGGCGCCGTCTAGGGAATGGGCAGGCTAGACCAGTCCGTTTCTAGAGGCGTAGGTGGCTGCTTCGGCCCGGTTGGCGGCCCCGGTCTTGCTGTAGATATTGGCGGCGTGATTGGCGACGGTGTGGGTGCTGATGAACAGTTCGTCGCCAATCTCTTGATTGGTTTTCCCCGAGGCGATGAGCCGCAGCACATCCACTTCGCGTTCGGTTAGACCGCCGGGGAGGCTCGGGGCCGTCTGGCCTGCGTCCATCTGGCGCTGCACGGTCGCCACTTTCTCCATCAGTGGCGGCATGGCCAGTTCAGTGGCTAAGACCAGCGATTCATCGAGGAGGGTTGCCGCTTTTTCCTGGTCGCCCGGGCCATTGCGGTCCAATAAGACATCGGCGTAATCAGCGCCAGTCCAGGCCAATTCGGGGCGGTAGCCCGCCTTCCGGCAGAAATCCAAAGAATCTTCAAAGTGCCCGGCTGCGGCCTCCAACTCTCCAAACGTATGGGCCAACAGGCCCAGCAGCCGGTCGATTGCTATGTGTCCAGTTATGGGGATGGTGCCACGGTGGGGCAACAAATCTCTGTACATCTCCGTTGCGGTTGAAGCGTCGTTTCGTTGAACCGCGATCAACCCCAATCCGCAACGGGCGAAGATGGCAACAAACGGCGTGCATGTTGCTGAGGCAAGTACTTCCCTGGCCCTTTCTTCGACCATGCCAAACTGGTCTTGCCATTTCTGGGAACTGGAGATGTAAGTTGTTATGGGAAATGCAGTGGCTGGTGCGAGGTACGCCAATGACGGTCCAGGTATGGAATCCTTCGTGTAGTCCATTATGGCCATAAGAGTGTCGTCGCCTGATTCTAAGTCGCCACGCTGATACTCCATGATGGCTTTTGGTATCAAAAACGAATGAAGGTCGGTCGCCACATCCAAGCCTCGCCCACAATAACGGAGGCATTCGTCCCAATCTCCACGCAGCAACGATAGACTCGCGTATCCCCAATATGCGATTCCCAACTTGTAATGTTCACGGAGCCTCTCGGCCGTTTCAAGGGCCGCATCTAAAGCCCGGTCTACGTGAGCCGTTTCGCCCAACGTAACCATGGAGAAAGCCACGAACCAGGTCGCCACAACCTCGGCTACTGGATTGTCGACCTTCGAGCCCAGCTCAGTGGATTTCAGGCTGTTCGCGAGACAATCCTGCAAATGTAAGTGGAATGCTTCAACCTGGGCGATCGAGGAGTAGGTCTTCATTTCCAGGTCCACATCCCCTAATCGCCGCGCAAGAATTAGTGCGCTTTCAAACGCTGCTTTACTATCTTGGTAGTCGGCCTGCTCAATACCCACCCACCTGCCATAGCTAGACCACAGCCTGGCCGAGTCGTGGGAATTGGGCGAAACTAGTTTCAACGCCCGGCTAACAATTTCGGGCATCTCGGTCCTCTGCCCGGTCATGGGAGGAAGATACTGCTCAGCTACGGCCACGGCGTTGGCGACATCTCCGCTGTTAGCGAAATAATCAAATGCACGCCTTAGAGTAGTCGTCGCTTCATGCAACCGGGAACGTTGAAGCGTCGCCGATTGTACACGGCCGAATCCGAATAGCAGCCTCGCCGATTCAAGGTCGGTGGCCGGCTCAAGACCTGTAAGGCTCACCTGCTTCGCCTCGAGGCCTCTAGCAAAGTGGGGACCGGCTTCTTCCCACGCGTATGAGCCCAGAGCTCCCTCTCCTGCCATCAACGAGTACAACGCAAGCTTGTCGGCACCCAAGAGGGTCTGGGCTTGAAAGAAATGGTGGGCCATTTCGGCAGCATGCTCCTCCAGTTCTTCGGCATAAAGCTGCTCCAAGGCCTCCGCTATCCGCGCATGCAGCCGGACCCGCCTGTTGGTCGTTAGCTCCTCTACCAGGGTCTCTTGAATCAACGAATGGGAGAACCGGTAGCGTCCAATGATGCGTGGGAATTCTTCGATGATCCGGGCTGACAAAGCCTCGTCCAATACCCCCAGCACCTGCCGTTCGTCAAGGTCGTCCATCAGTGGCGTCAACTGGCCCAATGTGAATTCCCGGCCAACTACAGCGGCCACCGTTAGGATCTCGTTGCACTTCTCGGATAGCCGGTGCAGTCTGCGGCCGATGACGTCCCTCACGCCTTGGGGTAAGCTGGTGGTCCAGTCTCCTGAGGCTGCCACATCTTCTTCATCGAGAAGGCGCACCAACTCGTTCAGAAACAAGGGGTTCCCCTCGGTCCTGGAGTGGAGCATCACCAGGTTCGGCCCGGTCAGAGTAACTCCGGCGTTCAATTCAACGAAACGACCCACCTCTGAGGGTCCCAACCCACCCAATTGGACCCGGCCGAAGTTGGGTTCCCGTATCAGAGCTCCCAGGGTTTGGGATAGCGGGTGGTTCCGGTCCACCTCAACGTCCCGGTAGGTGCCCAACAACATGACTTTGGAAGCAGATATCTCCCGGCTGATGAACTCGCATAGCATCAACGAAGACCGGTCCGCCCAATGCAGGTCTTCAAGTACGATGACCAACGGAGTAGTGGCGGAGGCGTTCTTCAGAAACGCGGCGATGGAATCAAAAAGCCGGAAGCGGGCCTGCTCCGGCTCCAATTCAGGCGGAGTCATCAGGCCGGGCAGTTTCTCGTGGACCTCGGGCAAAAGCGTTGCGATGGTGGCGGCGTTCGAGCCCATCTCGGATTCCAACCGAGCGGCCGTGGCGGTGCGCACGTAGGACCTGATGGACTGGATCCACGGCCAGTAGGGAGGTGCGCCTTCCCCTTCATAGCACCAACCCCAGTAGACCTGTGCACCCCGTTCTTGAGCTTTGGAGGCAAGCTCGGTGGCGGTCCGGGTCTTGCCGATGCCCGGTTCCCCAGCCAGCATGACCAAGCGCCCCTGGCCTGCCATGCTGCTGTCCAAGAACGCCATCAACTCGGCCATCTCCCGCTCACGGCCGACGAATATCCTGCCTGTCTGTCCGGAACTGGTCACGACTTGCCCATCCTAGCGTATTGGTGGCATTTTACACCGAAATGGAAATCTTCCGGATTGGAAGCGTACTTGCGATTTAAGGTCCGCCCTTCCGATGGCCCGTTCGTTTCAAGATTGAAAGACCCTGGCGGATGGATTGGCCACAGCGGCCGTCAGTTTCCGGGTTCTTCATTCAGGAACGCTTTGATCGATTCGGGCTCCATCAGAGGATAGACCGCAAACTCAGCGGGTACGGCCTCCGACCATTCGTTGAGTAAGCGGTGTAACGTTTCATGGGAATCGACATCGAACACCACCACTGCTCCCCGGCCAGCCCGTGGGTAGAACGACCTGGCCAAGCCGCGAGCCAGTTTGTCTTCGACCCAGGGCCAAAAGCTCTTACGTGCTTCGCGGACCTCCGACGGGCGGGTGGGCGCGGGCGTGCTAATCACAAGAAACAGCATTTTCTCTCCCTTAGTACAAACGGCGGACCTAGGCATAGGTTGGCGCGTCAGGTGTGGCTCCCAGCAGCAGTTGCCCGCCAAGTTGATAGTTGGAATGTAACCCGGATATGTGCTGCCCGCTCACGTGCAGGTCTCTGAAAAATCTTTCCAAGCCGTTGGATTGGTGAATGGCGCCTGTCCCCGCGGCATAAAACAGCAGGTCCACCGCTTTTACCGATTGCCGGATGGCGTGGGCGATCGCCAACCGGGCATGGACCGCTTTGTCCATCAGGTCAGGTTTCTTCCCCACTAGCGATTCCCACATCGCCCCCACTGCGTCCAACACGTAACTTCTCCCGGCCCCGATCATCGCTTCGCACTCTCCAACCGTCGTTTGAACGGTGGACCGGTCGCGTAATAGCGTCGCGGAATTGGTGGAGCCGGCAGTGGCCAAGGTCATGAAGGCATCCATGGCTCCCCGGGCCATTCCCAGGGCGTTGGCGGCGGCCAGCGTCCAGCTACAGAGAATGGCCGTTTGAGGGTTGTACAGAGGATTATCGTGGACCGCTGGTTCCGTGCGCGAGTAGGTGTGGCTGCTTGGAACGAACACGCCGGAGAACTCGGCATCGTTGCTGGCGGTGCCCCGCATACCCATGGTCGTCCAATTGATGTGGACGGTGCCCGCGGCCACCGGCACGATGGCCACACGGCTCACCGGGGCGCCGTCGCCGGACATCACTGGGCCATTGTCGTCAACAATATCGCAATTCAGGAACAAACACTTGGAGTGGTCGATCCCGCTCAGGTAATTCCAGCGGCCGGACACCAGATACCCGCCTGAAGTCACTTTGGCGGTCCCTCCGGAGCGCGCGGAGCCCGAACCGCTGACCTCGGGCGGGTCTCCGAACAATTCTTTGGCCGCGGCGACGGTTATTCGTGAGACTGCCGCCGTGAGCGCGGTACCGTTGAACGAGCACCAGCCGGTGGAGCCGTCCGCTCTGGATATCTCCTCCACCACATGAAAAGCGGTGATGGGGTCTGATTCCGGCCCTCCCAAGGACCTGGGCACGTACAGACTGAACAGGCCCTTTTGAGCCATGGCCGCGGCCAATTCGGGGGGAAGTTGGCAATCTGAATCCATGCGGTCCAGATTCGCCTTGATCATCGGGACGAAGTTTTTCGCGATTTCGAGCAGGTTTTCCGCCATGTATGAATCCCTCTGGTGAACGATTGTAAAGAGACCGCGCCCGCACAAGCAGGCCCGGTCCACGCCTGGCGCTGCTATTATAGCCAAGACTAAAGAGCGGCCCAACCCGCACTCGGGCGGTCATGCCGCGGGTCCCAAAACCCGGCCCTCGCCGCAGGTTGGCATGGGCACGGATGATTTGCTATCTTGATAGTAGTAAAATTCGAAGTGCTAATATAGTCACTAACTATTGTTCCGCCAAAAACTAGGAGAATAACGGATGGCAGATAACGATATAGCCTTGATGGCTCATCTGATGCGGCGCGCCGGATTCGGCGCCCAGTACCATGAGATTGAAGCCCGGGCAGCCAAGGGGTACGAGGAAACGGTGGAGGAACTGTTGCATCCCGAGGACCACTCCAACGGTATGGACCTGGACCTTGCGGAACGGTACTTCATCGAATGGAATCACTTCATCCGGTGCGTCCCTGAATACATCGCGTTTCGCATGATCAACTCGAAGAACCAGCTGGAAGAGAAGATGATCCTTTTCTGGCACGGCATCTTATGCACCGCCGACAGCAAGACGCAGAGCCAGGTGGCGTCTCATGCTGAGTGGGAAATGCTCCGCCGGTGCGGCATGGGCAGCTTCAAGGACCTGCTGATCGAGATTTCCAAAGACCCAGCGATGGTTTACTTCCTGGACAACTGTCTGAGTCACAAAGACGCCATCAACGAGAACTACGGACGGGAGTTGCTGGAGTTATTCTCTCTGGGTGTGGGCATGGATGGGAAATTCAACTACACCGAGGACGACGTGAAGGAGTGCGCCCGGGCTTTCACCGGTTGGACCATCGCCAACGGCATCCCCGCGCAGCCCTACGGCCGCTACACTTCGACCTTTGTCTACAATCCTGAAGACCACGACGAGGGAGAAAAGACTTTCTTGGGCCAGACCGGCAATTTCAACGGCGAGGACATCATCGACATCCTTTGCCGGCAGCCGGCCACGGCCCGGTTCATCTCCCGCCACCTTTACGACTTCTTCGTGGCCGACGAAGCCCAGGTGCCGACCTGGATGGACACCCCACCCCGGGACCCGGATACCATAAAGATGTTGGAAGACGAGTATTTCCGCTCCGATTACAACATTCGTTCCATGCTGCGGGTCATGTTCAACTCCGACGCCTTCAAGAACGCCCGTTTCGCCAGGATCAAAGGCCCGATCGAGACGGTGATAGGCACTCTGCGTCTGGCCGGCGACTGGTCGACTCCCAAACCCGGCTTTGAGGCCATCTTCGAGGAAATGAAACAGATGGGCCAGGAGATATTGAACCCTCCATCCGTCGAAGGCTGGCATACCGGAAGGGATTGGATCGACGGTGGTACCCTGCTCAGACGGATCAACTTCATCGCCGACTACGTGGGCGATGTCAGCTATCCGGGCATACAAGATATGGTCCAAAAGCTGGCCTCGGAAGGCCCCACCATCTCTCCCGAGGGACTGGTGGAGGGTTGCCTCCGGCTGCTGGGTCACTACGAACTAACCGATGAGAACCACCGGATGTTGGTTGAACATGCCCAAAAGAGCGGTGTGTCGGCTACCGATACTCCGGAGTTCCCGAATCAAGTTGGCGAGATGCTGCAGATGATTGTTGCTACTAAGGAATATCTATACGCCTAGCCGAAGGATTCGGTATTTGGCGTATACCCATTAACAGGCGGAGTGACGATAACTCATTTTACTGAGGAGTAAAGAATGACCTCCAACAAGAAAGACCCGGTTCTGGTAGTACTTCAAATGACGGGGGCCTACGATGCCCTGAATACATTTGTTCCCTATAGCGACCCACACTATGTGGATTACCGGCCTAATCTGCAGATCGGTCCGGACCGGGTCCTGGCCGTGGATGACAAGGTTGGCTTCCACCCGGGCATGGAACCGATCAAGGATCTGTACGACCAGGGGAAAGTCGCGGTCCTGCAAGGCATCGGTTATCCCAACCCCAACCGCTCCCATTTCCGTTCCCTGGACATCTGGCATACGGCCGAGCCCGAAAAGATGGCCCCCGATGGCTGGCTGGGCAAGGCCATCCGTGACATCGACCCCAACAAAGAGAACATCCTGACCGCCGTGAACTTTGGCCGTGGCCTCCCCCGTGCTCTGGCCGCGCCCGGCGTTTCGGTAGCCTCGGTAGGCAACCTGGACAACTACGGAGTGCTGACAGGGATACAGAGCACCGAGAAACGGGGTGAAGCCCTGGATATCTTCGCCCGCATGTACGCTCCCATGATCGGCTCCGGCCCCGTAAACGACTACCTGTCCCAGACCGGTTTGGACGCCCTGAAAGGAGCTGACATCCTCAGTGCGGCGCCCCAGACCTACTCCTCCAGCGTGGAGTATGGCGGCAGCCCGTTCGCCCAATGGATGAAGAGCATCGCTCAGGTGCATTTTTCCGACTTCGGGACGCGGGTGTTTTACACCGGCGTGAATCCCGGCACATTCGATACCCACGCCAATCAAGACATCACCTTACCCAAACTGTGGGCCGATGTGTCCACCGCCATCAGCGACTTCCACGAGGACCTGAAGGAGCACAACGCCAACGAGGAAGTGGTGATCTTGCTGTTCACCGAGTTCGGCCGCCGGGTGCAGGAGAACGGCTCGGGCACCGACCATGGCTCGGGCGGAGTGGCCTTCGTAATCGGCGACGCAGTTAAGGGTGGCCTCTATGGGGAGTATCCTTCCTTGGAGCCAGATAAGCTGGACTCCGGCGACCTCCACTGGAACAACGATTTCCGGGGCACTTACGCCACGTTGCTGGAAAAGTGGATGGGTCTCGACGCCAATCCCATTCTTGGAGGGACTTACGAGCAGTTTGACTTCATCAAGTAATTACCGGACTTAACTGCCGGAAGTTTTTAACTGGAAGCAGCCGTCCGGACCGGCAGCCGCCGGCCTGTGGGATTGGGTTACCTGATGAAGAAACACCCTTTGTGAGGAAAAATGGTTACTGAGATTGCACCGATAACGTTCGAATATAGCCACACCATCGGACGGCAAGAAAACCGGAGCGGGAGCGGGTTCTTCTATCCGGTAGCGATAACAAGGGACGAAGAAAACCTGCTATACGTGGTAAGCCGTGGCTCCGAAACCCCGGCGTTTTTCCCCTGCAAGCGGGTTACGGTGTTCACGGTAGACGAAGAATTGGTCCGGGAGTTCGGCACAAAAGTTCCCCCGGAAGATGCTGATGCCTCGGCCCCTGACGGCAGCTTTATGTGGCCCACGTCGGTCGCATTAGACAAAGCAGGCAACGCCTACGTGGCCGATGAATGGCTCAACCGGATCTCCGTGTTTAACAAGGCCGGGGATTGTGTCGGAAAGTGGGGAACACTCGGCGACAAAGACGGTGAAATCAACCGCCCCTCGGGGATGGCGTTCGATGCCGAGGATAACCTCTACCTGGTGGACAGCGCGAACCACCGAGTCCAGGTATTCACTAAAGAAGGTAAATTCATATCAACCTGGGGCCGCAGCGGCGCCGGTGATGGCGAGTTCAGCTACCCTTGGGGTATAGAGATCGACCGTAATGGCGACGTTTACGTTGCTGACTGGCGCAATGACCGGATCCAGAAATTCGATCGGGACGGCCGGTTCCTGATGAAATTTGGAACGTCCGGACAGGATGATGGTGAGTTCAACCGTCCCACTGGAGTCGCGGTTGACAAAGATGGCATCATCTACGTTGCCGACTTCAAAAACGACCGTCTTCAGGTGTTCGACGCCGATGGCGGTTTTATAACCAAGCTGACTGGCGATGCGACGTTGTCAAAGTGGGGCCGGGAGCGGGTGGAGTTGGACCCGTCGATGGTACGGGGCAGGGAAAGGGCCCAGGGTCTTAAAGAGCGAGAGAAGCTGTTCCACGGGCCAATAGCGGTAGAAGTGGACGATGAGGGCCGGGTCTTTGTGGTGGAGTGCTCCCGCCAACGCCTCCAGGTTTACCGCAAGCAGACAGCTAGTTTTCACGGTGGTCCGCTTTAGCCACTCTCTGTGGTCTCTAGACCGCCGATCCGGTCGCTTTCAAGCACAAAACGCCCCGCTCTAAACAGCCGGGGCGTTTTGATTTGGTTCGGTGGAGACGGGGATGACCGGACTCCCGTTGAACACCGGCCGGCGGAGCGTGGACGATCGAGGTCCTGGCACGGCCCGTTCTAACGTTTGCCGAACCCCCGCCGCTCCATCTGGCCCCAGGCGGTTTTACCCCGGAGGTAATCTAGGCAGCCGGAAGCCCGCCACCACAGATTTAGCTGGCGGTAGCCAAGATTTTCGGCGAATCCCGCGGCAATCATCTTGAGGAGGTCCGTGGTTTTGAGATACCGCCGGAAGGATACTTCCTCCAGTAATACAGAACCGGTTGTTAGGACCGAACCAAAAAGGACCGTGACCGCCATAAACAACCCGAAGAATAGTAGATCAACATACCCCAACGCGAAACTTATGACGACCAGGACGAGGCCAGCCAACTCGATCACCGGGGCGAAGATCTCAAAAATGATGAAATAGGGGACGCCGATCATTCCGATGGGGCCGTATTTCGGATTGAAGAACATCTTTCGATGGAGCATCAGGCTTTCGATCAACCCCCGCTGCCAACGGTTGCGCTGCCTTCCCAACATCGCCAGCGACTCAGGCACTTCTGTCCAGCACACAGGGTCCGGTAGAAAATGCATCTCGTATTTCCGCCCGGATTCGAGGAGATGACGGTGCATCCTGACGACCAGTTCCACGTCTTCCCCCACGCTGCCGGCCCGATAGCCGCCCACCGCGACAACCACATCTTTCCTGAAAACGCCAAAAGCTCCTGAGATGATCAGCAGGCTGTTCAAGGCACTCCAGCCAGCCCTGCCGAAAAGGAATGCCCTCAGGTATTCAACGGTCTGGACCAGCGGCAGATACCGGGAGGCAAGTCCCAGCTTGGTGATCTGTCCGGATACTATCTCGCATCCGTTGGCGACCCGTATTATTCCTCCAACCGCCACCGTTGTCTCAGGTTTCTCCAAGAACGGCCGGATAACTTTCAACAAAGCCGCGCCTTCGATCAATGAATCCGCATCGGTGGAACAGATCAGCGGGAAACTTGAAACATTGATTCCGGCGTTCAGGGCGTCGGCCTTGCCGCCGTTGAATTTGTCTAGGACCACAAGGTTGGGATATTCGCGAGAGCGGTAGATTCCCAAGACCGTCTCCGACGGCAGCCTCGTTTCCAGGTCTATGGGCACCGGTTGCAATAGGAAAGCCCTTTTCAATGTCTCCAACGTCCCGTCTTGGGACCCATCATTGACAACCACGACCTCGAATCTGGGGTACTCCAGCATCAAAAGAGACCTGACGCTCTGCTCGATGGTGGCTTCTTCGTTGAAGGCCGGCGCCAACACCGAAACCCCCGGAGTCAATGGAGACTGGATCATCTGGCGCCACTGCTCGCGGTTCGTTTGTCTTCGATACTTTTGAATCGTGAAGTAAGAGAAGATCAGCAAGCAAAGATACGAGGCGTTGATGAACCCGAAGTACGCCACCATGAACAGGTTGATCCCGAAGATTACGTCGGTCACCAATGCGGTATTTATCCGATCACCGGAATACCCAAGCGGTCCAACTCGATGACATGGGCAGCCGTCTGTTTGGCTGGGGCCGTGCCAGATGTGGAAGCGGCATGGAGCAGTTCTCGTCCGGCGGGGCCAAGGCGGCACAGGGATACCGCCGCATTGCGTCTGACTTGCCAATCAGGGTCATCAAGCGCCCGCTGAAGGTGTTCCGCTGTTTCCACCGAACCCAGCCCTCCCAAAGCCCGGGCGGCTTCAGCCCGAACGAGGTCTTCCTGATCGGTGAGGAGGCCCTTTAGCGTTTCCGTGGCGGAATCGTGGCCGATCATACCCAATGCCTGGGCGACCGCGGCGCGCACTTCGGGATCAGGGTCGTCCGCCAGAGCTTGCAGAGGTGTAACCCCGTCCAGAAGCCGCAGGTGTCCACAAAGCTCTACGTACAACTTCCGGCTGGTGGGGTTCCGGCCGTCAGCCAGTCTGGGGACGATCTCCGGTGCGACCTCCGGCCCGATGCTCACCAGGATCTCCAATATTTTCGCGGGTGTCCACTGACTCTCATCTTCCAAGGCGTCCAGCAGCACCCGCAATCCTTGGGCGGTCCCCAATTGACCCAGGGACCTGACCGCAGCCAGCCGAACATCCTCATTGGAATCTTGCACCGCGGCGGTCAGCGGCCGGACCGCTTCTTGGCTACGCATGTTGCCCAGATTGACGGCGGCCTCCAAACGGCGCCACCATTTGTTTGAAGCCAGGGCATCAATCTCTTGGTCCACGAGGCCCAACCGCTGGAAGACATCGGTCATGTGGTCCTTGTCGATCCCCTTAAGTTGCTCGGATTGCCGCAGCAATTTGTCTCGGACGGTCCGGCGGTCCCTCGTATCGACTGCTCTTTGCAGGTATCCGATATCGGTTGGGTCTAATAGGAGGCCGAGGATGTGGGTTTCATAACTTCTTAATCTGGTCTCAGAACTCCGGGCATAATGATTTCTCGCTAGACGTTCGATGAGCAAACCGAGCACAGCCAGGGCCACGATCGCCTGGAGTATCGCTATGGCTGCTATGGCGGCGAACATGGTGCCGTTCTCGGTCCTTTTGCCGGTTATTTGATCGAAGCCAGGGCCCGGTCGATCCGTGCGATCAGTTCCGGAAAGCTAAAGGGCTTGGTGATGTAATCGAATGCCCCATGTTCAAGTCCGGTGACGATATCTTTCTCTTGGCCTTTGGCCGACAGCATGATCACCGGAATGCTGCTGGTGTCGTCGTCTTCCTTTAGCTTGCGAAGGACTTGGAATCCACCCATCACGGGCATCATCACGTCCAACAAGACCAGGTCTGGACGCTGCGAGCCCACCAGCGCGAGGGCCTGCTCGCCGTCGGTGGCCAGCGATATTTCATGGCCCAGAGTGTTGAGCCGAAATTCCAGCATCTTATAGATATGGGGTTCGTCTTCGGTAACTAATATCTTAGCCAAAATCTAATCTGCCTCCTTTTGAAATCTCCACCGCGGCAATGCGGTCCATCCTGCCTCTGAATCGGTCTGCGTCCGCTAACTAATCGCTAAATATACTTTCAATCTCTTCATGCAACCTGGCCAGTCCCTCCGACTTGGGCACGAAGTCGGCCGCGCCCAACGATAGCGCCCTTACCTTGACCCCATCTATCTCCAGGCCACTCAACACGATCACCGGAATATTCGCAGTCTCCGGCCTGCGCTTCATCTCGGTGAGAGTTTCAAAACCGTCGATCTCGGGCATCTTTAGGTCCAATACGACTAAGTCCGGCGGCTCAACAACGATGGCGTCCAACACATCTTTCCCGTTGTGAACCACGGATGGGATGAATCCCCGTTGTTCCAACTGGAATCGAAGCGTCTCCGCCAATACTTCGTCATCGTCGGCGATCAATACTTTCTTGGCGGCGCCGCTCAGCAGCCTGCTGACACTTTCCAACATCTCATCTACCGTAAATGGCTTGGAGATGAATTGATTGGCCCCAAACTCGATCCCCAGGTTTTGGTTCTCTACGATGGACAATATCAGGATCGGAATATCCTTGGTCGCCGGGTCGCCCTTGATCAATTTGATGGCGTCGTAGCCGTCTAGGACCGGCATCAGAACATCCATCGTGATCAGATCGGGATGGTGTTCCCGTGCCAGGTCGATGGCTGCTCCCCCGTTACCGGCTTCGAGAACAAGATATCCTCGATTGGTCAATTCATGGTTCAGCAACCGGCGAACATTGGTCTCGTCGTCCACCACCAATATCGTTTTTTGCCGAGTCGATGGCGCGGTTGAGGCGTCTTCGTCATCGACCCGCGGCCCCACAACCCCATCGTGTTGATGGACCGGAAGGGTAAATATGAACACGCTTCCCTTGCCGGGTTCGCTTTCCGCCCAGATCTTGCCATCGTAATGGCCAACTATCTCTTTGCAGATCGGCAACCCCAGCCCGGTGCCTCTATGCACGTCAGAGGGTATGTCTCCCACCTGCTTGAATTTTTGGAATATCTTGTCCAGGTCCTTGGGCTCCATGCCGATGCCGTTATCCGATACCCTGATCTCGATGGCGCGGCCACCGTCATTAGTGGTTTCGGACTCCGCACCGGATACCTGGACCCAACCGCCGTCCGGTGTGAATTTGATGGCGTTACTGAAGAGATTGGTCAGCACCTGGACGATCTTGTCGTCATCGCACCAAACGCGCGACAAGTTAGGATCCAGATCTACAGTTATGTCAATTTTCTTTTGAATTGCCAGCGTCTGAATCCCAGAGACCGCCGTGGCGACGATATCGCCCATGAAATGCGGTCCATCATTCCACCGCTCCTGACCTGCATCCATGCGGGCCAGGTCCAATACATCATTGATGAGGCGCGTTAGACGGTCGCATTCAGAATTGATTATCGTGAGGAACTCTTCATGTATCTGTTCATCAACGCCTTCGCCATTCAATAGAATCTCAGCCGAACCCTTGATCGCCGTCAGCGGGGTCCTCAACTCATGGGAAACGGAAGAAAGGAAGTTATCCTTTAGCTCATCCAACTCCTGAAGCTCTGCGTATGCTTTCTCCAGGCTTTCGGTGTATTGGATGATCTCGCTTTCTAATTTCTTCCGTTCCGAGATATCGCGCACTATGCCTGTGTAAAGCCTCCGGTCGGGCAGTTGCACCTCGTTCACGGCTATATCCATGGGGAACGTTGTTCCATCTTTACGCCGTCCCTCAGCCTCGCGTTCCAAGCCCGTTACCCCTTTTTCTCCGGTCCCCATATATTGGCCCAGATAGCCATTGGCCTCGGTTTGGTTGGTCTGGGCCATCAAAACATTTACATTTTGGCCAATTATTTCAGCGGCCGAGTAGGCAAAGATACTCTCCGCGGCTGAGTTGAACGACTCGATGGTCCCTTCTTCATCCATCGTGATGATTCCATCCACTGTCGCATCCAGGATGGCGCGGATACCCGCCTCACTGCCTTGTAAGCGGGCCTCCATCTGTTTGCGTACCGCGGCCTCTTCCAACAAATGTTGGTTTGCCTGCGAGAGCTCCTGCGTGCGCAGCCCAACCAACCGCTCCACCGTGGTCGTGCGGCCGAGGGCCGCCAAGATATAGGCCAGCAGCAAACCCGTGAGCAACAAACCGCCAACCAATAGCACCCAAGGTTGCCAGGGTACAACGTCGTCACGAGATTGAACGACTACGAACCCAGCGATGGACAGGATGGTGCCGAGTCCCAAGACGGACAATAAAAAAATATATTGGCGCTTGTTGTATAGGAAGCTCAAAGGGAGAGTCCGTCCGATTCTACTTCGGAGAATAATTCGGTTGCCGTGCCATTCATTCCTTCACCGGCCGCAAGCGTGAACCAAAGCCGCTCCCCTTCGCCGCCATGCCATGTTGTGTTCGTTGGCGCGGGGCCCGCATCGGAATGGACGATGGAATGTCCCGCGCTATCGTCAGCCGGTAGATAGGCTGAAAAACCGCTTCCGCATCTGGTTATTTGTGCTTGCGGTGACCTCTCAACGTACCTCGATGGTCTCATCAGTTACCTATCAGGTAAAGCCGGATAGATGGACCTGCCGGGAAGTCCCGAACTCTGACCACGCATAGGACCGGTAAAACGGCAATTAAAACACCGGCGGCGCGCATGGTTCGGCGGAAGGCTTAGATGGTTTCTACCATGGCGACAAGATTCGATTGCGTATGCGGTCTTCAGGGGTACAGCAAACGTAGTTGGCGGGGTAGCTAGAGGAGCTTTGGAGGATCGGTCTGGGGTTAAATGCAGGTGTGGTTGATGCCGTTGACATCCATAGCTGCTGGGATGGTAAGCAACGGAGAGCACTGGGGTGATTCAAGGTTATTCACGCCAATCTGGTTAACAGGCCCATTTGAGGCAGGATTAAAGGTTGACATCACTAAACGCGATATATTATATTGCGTCACACGATTAATCATATGTAGTTACAGTTTCTCGTAGCTATTCTCGTTGGATTGTAACCATATCGAAGATTTCTTAAGTTAAAGAGCTATATTTACACGATTCATACGGTGATTTATCTACGGCATTAACTGGTTCTGACGCCGGAGGGCGGCCACGAAATCCTAGCTGTCTTGAAGTTTGGAGGTGTTGAGATCATGTCCCATAGTTTCAAAAAACCTGGTTTCTTCCTACTTTCGTTCTTAATGTTGGGCTTATTTGTGTTGGTGGCCTGCGGGTCCTCAGCAACGGCGACGCCCCAACCGGCTGCTACAGGTCCGGCGGCCACCTCCGCGCCTAGCGCGACTAGGGTTGCTAGCGCGCCTAGTCCCACCTCCGTGCCCAGTGGCGCTGCGGCGCCCACTGCAGTGCCGGTGGCAACGGCGGCGCCTGTTGCGGCTGCAAAACCGGCGGGTTCCATCTCAGTGGGCGAGAAGGAGCTGGGAACCTTCCAAGGTCATCCCGCATTGGCGGTTAACCCCGCCCTCTTCGTGCAGCAGACGGCTCCCATTTCCGAGGGCTTGATCACGATCAACATCGACAAAGAGGTCCAGGCCATGCTGGCCAAGTCCTGGGCCATCTCGGCAGACTTCAAAACCTGGACCTTCAAGCTGCAAGAGGGGGTACAGTTCCACAAGGGCTACGGCGAGATGACCGCCGAAGATGTTATCTGGTCGTACCGAGATGGGTGGGCCGAAAACCCCTTACACGCCAGGACGCCCGACTTCAACACTTTCTGGAAGGCCGAGGGAGGCAAGGTGACGGCGATCGACAAGTACACCGTTGAGGTCTTCACCGGCGGGGCGCTCTCGGAGTTGGTGGTGCTGGAGAACTGGATGGCCAAGACACCGTCCGGCTCCTCCAACTGGGTGACCAGCAAGAAGCAGTCCGACGAGATTGGAATGGAGGCGGCCAACCGGGACATCGCCGGCACGGGGCCCTGGGAGATCATGGAGCACCGTGATAACGAGATATGGCGCATGGCCGCGGTGGAGGACCACTGGCGCCAAACGCCGGCCTTCGCTGAGTTGATCTTCCGGGAGATACCCGAGGAGTCGTCTCGCATCGCCGGATTCCAGACCGGCGCGTTGGACACCTTCCTGATGGCTTTCGACTCCATCCCAGAGGTTGAGAAGGTAGAAGGCGCCAAGTTGATGGCGATGCCCGGCGCTATTGACTACGGCATCAACTTCTACGGCGGCTACTATGCGGAAGCATCGGACCCAGCGATAGAGAATCGGTCTTCCTACGACCCCGAGGTCCCGTGGATCTCCAGCAATTGGAGATTGGACTCCCCGGAGTGGGAAAATGCCCGCAAGATCCGGGAAGCGCTGGCCATTGCCATTGACCGGGAAACCATCATAGCCACGCTCCTCAGGGGTTTTGCTGAGCCCATTCCAATATGGCTATCGAAATGGGAGGTAACGCTACCGGGCCGGCAATGGCCCTTCGACCCTGACCGGGCCCGGTCGCTTCTCGCCGAGGCCGGTTACCCCAACGGCTTCGGCATCACGCTCACACCGTCCCTGCGGGGCGCACCCGCCGAGGTGGAGGCCTGTAGCGCGGTGGCCCAGATGTGGGGCGACATCGGCATGGACGTAAAATTGCAGAGCCTCCCCTATTCCACGCTCCGGCCGACCATGGTGGCCCGCACCTACCAGGGAGCCACCTGCCATGCCGCCGGCGCACGGGTAGTAACGGCCGGCTCCCAACCCCTATTGACCATGGCCGCCGCTTGGAACCCGGGGGCGACCCACCCATTCATGGAAGAAATAATGCCCAGGATGAACGCCGCCGTTGACCCGAATGTGCTGCATGCCCTGGAAATTGAGCTCGCTGAATTCGTATTCGATAATGCCCTCACCTACATCGGGCTCTATAGCGTAGGCGCGATCTGGCCGGTGGGCCCGAAGATTGAGGAGTGGAAAGCCCACGTGAAATTCACTGACCTCAGAAACATCAACGGGTATGAGTTCATCAAGCCCAGGTAGCAGGGTTACCTGCCGCTTTGCATAGGCACACGGCCGGTAGTCTTAGGATATCTAGGTGAATCGGGCTGGGCGCACTGCTCTGGCAGCGCGCCCAGCCCAGGCTTGCAATAGGGCCGCATCGTTGGCCAGCCGGCATTGATTGGAGATGTACGGGGATGCAAAAGTTTTTAGTGCGGCGCTTCTTCATATCCATCGTAACAATCTTGATAGTGTCCGTGATCATTTTCATAATGAGCCGGGCCGCCGGCGACCCCCGGGCCATGCTGTTGGATGACTACTCCACCATGGAGGACTGGGAACGCATGGGGAAAGCGTTGGGCCTGGATAAGCCCTACTACCAGCAGTACGGCATCTTCATTAAAGACGCCCTGAAAGGCGAATTTGGGATGTCCATCAAACAGGGGCGCCCGGCCATGCACATCGTGATGGAACGCCTTCCCGCCACCCTGCAACTGGCTGGAGCGTCGTTCGCCCTCTCCCTCCTCATCGGTGTCCCCCTAGGCGTTTTGGCCGCGGTCAAGCGGGGAACTCCGATCGACCTGTTTGGCAGGGCGGTGGCCCTCATTGGCCAGTCCGCGCCGCCCTTCTGGCTAGGCATCATGCTCATGTTCTTCTTCTCGGTGCATCTGGGTTGGGTCCCCCCATTCGGACGTGAAGACCCGCGGGGCATAATCCTCCCCGCCATAACCCTGGGCTGGTTCTACGCGGCCGCCAACCTCCGTTTGATCCGCTCGGCCATGCTGGACGTACTGGACTCTGAATACATCAAATTGGCGCGGGCCAAGGGCGTGTCCTCCCAGACCGTGATCGTGAAACACGCGTTGCGAAACGCAGTGATACCGGCTTTGACCTTCGCGGGCGTAACGCTGGGCGCTCTGGTCACCGGCTCTCTGGTTACAGAAACCGTGTTCGCCTGGCCCGGATTGGGCAAGCTCGCCGTAGACGCCCTATTCGCCCTTGACTATGCCGTCCTGCAGGCGGTGGTCATCGTATTCACTCTCTTGTACGTGCTCGCGTCTTTCACGGTGGACGTGCTATACGCTTTCATAGACCCTCGTATCCGGTACACCTAGGGCCGAGGAGCAAAGAGTAGATGGCGAATCAAGAGATTGCAGACGTCCTTGTAGCCCGAAGACCACGCAAAATCGACCTGAGCGGCGTCTGGCACGCGATCCGTACGTGGCCCATCATTCCGGTCTTCCTATTGTCCCTGGTGGTCATATCAGGCGTGGCGGCGCCCTGGATCGCTCCCCACGACCCAGACCGTGGGATCCTGCAAGAACGGAACCTGCCCCCCTTCTGGTCTGGGGATGAAACCACATTCAAGACCGTTGCCGAAACTGTCGGCTTGGAAGTACAGGGTAAATTTATAGCCTTGAGGCTTGCCCGGCAGATCGACCCACAAGCGGCCGTAGGGGATTCGATTGAGGTAGTCATCCGGCCCGGAGGCAGCACCAAATACCTGCTGGGCACCGACCAGTTGGGCCGGGACCTGCTTTCCCGGGTGATCTACGGCTCCCGCATCTCCCTCGTAGTGGCCATGGTGACTCTTGGAGTCGGCGGCACCATCGGTGTGACGCTGGGGCTGGTGGCCGGCTGGTACGGCCGCTGGGTGGACGAACTGATAATGCGGCTCGTCGATGTCATGCTTTCCCTGCCCCTCATACTGGTGGCGTTGGTGTTGGTGGTGGCTTTGGGCCAGTCATTCTCCGTTATCGTTACCGTGCTCTGCTTGTTCATCTGGCCGCGTTTCGCCCGCCAAGTGCGGGGAGAAGTGCTGCAACTGAAGCATATGGACTATGTGTCCCTGGCCAAGGTCTCCGGGGCATCGACGCCGCGAATCCTTTTGATCCACATTTTTCCGGGCACGATCAATACCCTGATAGTAGTGGCGACTCTCCAGTTGGGAATAGTAATCCTTCTGGAGTCCGTGTTGAGCTTCCTTGGCGCTGGGGTCCCTCCGCCCACCGCTGCCTGGGGCTCCATGGTGTCCGATGGGCGTGACCGGTTGGCCGGGTTCTGGTGGATCGCCACATTCCCTGGGTTGGCGATAATGCTCACTGTGATGTCGCTGAACCTCTTCGGGGACTGGCTCCGGGACAAGCTGGACCCGCGGCTGCGCCAGTTGTAGCAGGTCCAGATTTCAGCCACTCAGACAGGTG
>JADFNR010000067.1 GCA_022563275.1 Chloroflexota bacterium
CCTCGGGCTTGGTGCGCCAGGTCACGTAGACCAGCGGGTGGTCACGCATGTTCTGGCCAACTCCGGGCGAGTCGTGGACCACCGGTATGCCGAATTCTTGGAGATGCTCCGCCGGTCCGACGCCGGACAGCATCAGGATATGGGGCGAGCCGATGGCCCCGGAACTCAGGATTATCTCCTCTCCTTCGACGGTGAAGGTCTCGCCGCCGCTCTCCACTTCGACGCCCGTGGCCCTCTTCCCCTGGAACAGGATGCGTTGCACGTGGCAATTGGCCCGGATGGTCACGTTGAGACGGTGTCTGATCTGGTCCAGATAGCCCAGGGCCGTGCTCATGCGGATGCCGTTGGGGTTATTCAGCGGCGTTGGGCCCACGCCCGTGGAATCGGGGTTGTTGTGGTCGGGAGAATCCGGGTAGCCGGCGGCCCGGCAGGCCAGGTAAAAGGCCTCGGTGGCCGGGTGCCAGGTGTCCCGCGCGAAACGGTGCATCACGATTGGACCTTCCGTGCCGTGGAAGTCGTCGCTGAAGTCGGTGTCGGTCTCTATCATCCGGAAGTAGGGCAGGCAGTCTTGGAACCGCCATTCGGTATTGCCCATCGCCGCCCAGGAGTCGTAGTCCTCGGGCACTCCTCGGAGGAAAACCTGACCGTTTATGGCGCTGGAGCCGCCGGTGACCTTGCCCCGGGGGACCAGCATCTCCGGGGCCTTTTCCGTGGCCTTGCCAACGAACTGCCAGTTGTGGTCGCTGACCATGATGTCGATCTCTGTCGCGTAGCCGAACTTCACTTCTTCCGGCAGTTGCTCGAAATCCGGGTAGTCCGGTCCCGCCTCCAGCAGCAATATATTCTTGCTTGAGTCTTCGGAAAGCCGGGTTGCGACGATGGACCCGGCGGAGCCGGCGCCCAGGACGATATAGTCGTATTTCATGTCCACTCCCGTAAAAGTGCGGTCCTTCCGCCGCGGGACCAACACGCGGCGGAAGGACCATGGATGTTGGTTGGGCCGGAATCTTCCGGCGAGGTTTTAGAACAACGCTTCTGGCGTTTGGATGCCGTCGAAGTCGGCATCGCCCGCCGGGGACTCCGGGGTGACGCCAAGGTCGGTCTGCATGTAGTGATAGACCTGCTTCAAGTGGTGGGTGCTGTGGCTCAATATTATGTTCAGCAACTCCAAAACCGTGACCTCGCCGCCGTAGTGGGCGGGAACCTCCCGGTCAAAGGCTTCGTTGTTGCCGCTGTTTAGGAAGGCGATGATGTCGTTGCGGACTTTATTCCCATACTCGACCATCTCGGCGGCGGTGTACACATCCTTCAATCTTTCGTCGGATGCCCGCATGTCATCTTGGCTCATGCTGCCCACCTTGTGACTCAGGTAAGCGACCTCAGGGAAAGACATGATGTGGAGAATGGTTTTCCGCACCGTCCAGGGACGCCACGGCACATCGGCGTCCAATTGCTCCTGAGAGAACTGGGGGGTAGCCCGGCACGCCGCGCTAAGGATTTTTTCGTATTTACCGGCGAGCCATTCGGTTTTGCTTGATAGATCGACCTTTACGTCTAGCTTGAATGCGGGTATCAGTTTCTTGGGGAAATAGCCGATGATGACTTCTGTGTCATCGATGATCGTCACCGGTAAGGCCTTGATGCCCCGGCTGCGCAGGTCTTCCATCGCTTGCTGGTCTTCCAGTACATTGTGGTGTTCATACTGAACACCGTTGGACCTGAGGAATTCCTCCAGAGTCCGGCAGCTGAATCAACCAGGTTGCGTGTAAACGTGGACGTTCATGGCTCCCTCCAGTCGTTGTAGCCCAGTGGTTATCGGAGATTACAGCCCGCCGCAGGACAGCCCCCGGCGGAGCCTCAAAAACCAAACACATCCTAACACGGCTTTGAGCTTAAAGTTTAGACCTGAAGCTTGAACTTCCAAGTTGGGCCGCCGGGCGCGCTTGCCCTTAATAATCCCACTGTGACAGACTAGATTGATGTCTTGCATGTCGATGCCGCTTCGCCGCGGCACGCTGACCGTGGCGTTCTCCGCCGCCGCAGCCATTTTATTGGCCCTGGCCGCCTGCACTCAGTCCGGCGGACAAAACACGCCGCCCACTGTCCCCGTCGCCGCTACAATCCCGGTTTCGGCCGATACCCGCACTCCGCCGCCCACCGTGGTCATGGTGCCCACCTCCACTTCGCTGCCCACGGCGGCCGCCAAACCTACGCCCACGCTTGCAGCAACGAGCACGCCGGTGGCAACGGAAACCCCCGATCCGACTGCCACGCCACCACCGCCCACCGCCACCCCGCAGCCAACAGCGACTCCAATTCCGCCACCCACCGCAACCCCCCGGCCAACCGCCACGCCGACGACGCCTCAACCAGACACAACCAGGCTCGACCTGGGCGCTGGGGTTTTCTTGAGCGTCTCACCCGAGGCCGCGATCGCAGGCCGCGACGTCTCTTTCTCCCTGTCAGGCCTGCCCCCCTGGGACCGGGTTACGATCACGTTCATCGACCCTCAGGGAGTTCCCGCATCATGGATCACAGATGAAGATGTGCGGGTGTTGGAACAGGACGGGTCAGAAGCCACAACGATCGTGATGTACCCGGCGGCCTCGGGTGTGCTGGACTGGAAAAGGTACGGCGCCCAAGACGAAACGGGCGCTTGGTCGATGGACATCGATGTGGCCGGTGGCTCGGTTTCGATCACCTATACCATGCACAGCCTCAAACTAAGCGACGTGGAAACGGTTTCGCTGGGAACGCTGCTGACGCGGCACCCGGCCCCGGGTTTCGACATCTATTACTCTGACCTGGTTCCCGCCGCCTTGGTGGTCGACCTCCAAGAGCACCTCAGCGACACAGCCTTACTTTTGGAGCGAAGGACCCAGACGGAGATGGGCCAGATCCCCGATGTATACCTGGCGGGCAACCGCGAATTGATGACCATGGTCAGTTCCGTGACAGGTATCGATCTGGGCTTGGAAGACGGGTATTACATCAACTTCGGGCAGCGTCCCGGAATCTTCATGCGCACCGACCTCACGGGCACCGAGGTGCGCCGGTTGCTGACCCACGAGTACATCCACCATATCTTCGACGGTCTGGCCAACGAACGAACGCTGCCGGCCTGGTTGACTGAGGGGCTTTCCAAGTATTACGAATTCGACACCGCGTTGTCGGGGCCCCGGCCTGATGCTTCCCGGCTGCGGCAATTTGCGGCTACCGACCGGGCGCGCACGGCGGCCCAAGCGGGCGCCTTATTCAGCCTGGCCGCCCTGGAAAGCCAGTCTGACTGGAACTCCCGCACCGACCGGGACGAACTCGCTCTCCAGTACGCCGAGGCTTACATGGTGGTCCGTTTTCTGAACGAGACCTACGGCCCTTTGTCTGGCAAAGATATGGTGGTGGAGATGGGCCGCGGGTCCAGTCTGTCCGCTACGATCAAGACGGTAACGGGCCTGGACCTTGGCGTGTTCGAATCCCAATTCAACCGTTGGCTGGTGAAGTGGGAAGACCGGGAACGGGGGACCATCGCCGATTATCTAACAGCTTTGGAGGCCATCTTGGCCGCCGAGTCAGCAAACTCGGAGCAACGGGCGGAGAACCTCAACACTTCCATGACCGCCGGTGAGTCGGTCAGCAGCCGCGCCGCCCTGGTCAGGTCCACGGAAGAACTGATCGACAGCCTGCATAGTTTATCCCCGCCGGACCGGGCCCAGAGCCTGCACGATGAAGCTGAAGAACACTTCGGGCGAGTACTGGTATGGCTCACTCTGGAATTGCAGGCCGCCGAGAACCAGGACAACACCCTTTTGAAAGCGGCCAACGCCATGATTCCAGAGCTCCGCGCCAGGGATTTCACTCTCAAACGCAACCTGTCAAACCTCCAGTTCATCTTCAATGTCGACCAATAGCGGCCCCGTCCACCGGTCCCGAAGATGCCGCCGCTGGGCTGATATGCGATAATGCCGTCTGCCTGCAGCAAGCCTCCAAGTTTGACCAGAGTGACAATAGCCTCTTGCAGAGGGCACATCCAGGTAGGCGATTCCGGCCTGGATGCCTGCGTTAGCCTCCCAAGGACGATGCATTACTATCTTGGCCGCGGACCCAAGGTTTCCTTCGGGACCCACCCAAAGTCTGCGGGCAACGAGGAAAGAACTAAATTATCCCGGGAATGGAGCAAGCCAAAATGAAATACGACTATATAATCGTCGGCGCCGGTTCCGCCGACTGGATCAAGCAGGCATGATTGGCGAACAAGTGGCCGACTCGACCAACCAAAGATAATCAGGAGCACAGATGCGATTCGGCAGCTTCGTTTTTTCGATCAGCGCCGACCAGAACGCCGACCACGAGGTGATCGCCCAGACCCTCCATGAGATAGAGATCGCCGAGGAGGTGGGGTTTGACGCCGTTTGGCTCACCGAGCACCACTTCGACGGGGCGGTGGCCTACGCCGACCCTTTGGTCTTCGGCGCCGCCGTGGCTGCCCGGACCAAACGCGTGCTCATCGGGTTCGCGGTGGTTGAACTGGCGCTGCACCACCCGGTGCGTCTGGCGGTGCAAACATCGCTCTTGGACAACCTGAGCAACGGCCGGCTTATCGTGGGCACCGGCCGGGGCTCGGCCTACAACGAGTATGAATACATCGGTTTCGGCATCACTCTGGAACAGGGGCGGGAGATGCTGGACGAAGCCGAGGAACTGTTGGTGAAGGCCTGGACCGGCAAGGACGTGGTGCATAAAGGCAAATTTTGGGACCTGTCCTTCCCCGGCCTGCGGCCCCGGCCCTACCAGAAACCCCACCCGCCCATCGTCCGGGCCTGCATCTCCGAGGAGTCGATGGTCGCCATGGGCCAGGCTGGGAGGCCGGTGCTGATCGGAGTCCAGACCCTGGAAACCCTTCGCCGCCGGTTCGGCCTCTACCAGGAAGCCCTGGAAGGCTCGGGGCTGAACGAAGCACAGATCGAGAACACCCTGGACCAGACCTGGGCCCAACGCGCCTTGTTCGTCTGCGACAGCGACCAGGAGGGTTTGGAGGTGGCCGAGGCGGGACTGGCCCGCTACAAGGCCCACCTTCTGGACGCCAGGGTCCGGTTCAATCCCGGCGGAGTTCCGCCGCCCCCTCCCGGCACACCAACCCCGGCAAGCGAGATGGTCGAGCACGCCTTCTTGGCCGGGACACCGGCCACCGTGGCCGGAAAGATGGAGGAGCTGCGGGACATCGGCGTCCGCAACGTCTTGCTCAATCCGAACGTCGGGCAGATTCCCGCGAAGCAGGTGGAGAAATCACTGCGGCTGTTCGGCGAGAAAGTGATGCCCAAGTTCCGGGACCGTTAAACGTGACTAAGCAGAGCCCATTCGACTTGAGCGGCAAGGTTGCGGTAGTCACCGGCGGCAACGGCGGGCTTGGCCTGGGCATCGCCATGGGACTGGCCGGCGCCGGGGCCAACATAGTCATCGCCGCCCGCAGTGTCGAGAAGACCGCTCAGGCGTTGGAAGACATCCGGGCCCTGGGCGTCAAGGCCCATGGCATCACCGTCGATGTCACCCAGGAACCGGCGATCCAGCGGATGGTCACCGACACTATCGACCATCTGGGCCGGTTGGACATCCTGGTGAACAACTCGGGCATCGCCGTCAGGGCCCAGCCCCACGAGTTGACCGCCGCCCAGTGGGACTCGGTGGTGGACGTTAACCTGCGGGCGGCATTCCTGGCGTCCAAAGAGGTATACGCCCACATGGTGAGCGCCGGTGGGGGCAAGATCATCAACGTGGGTTCCATGTATTCCATCTTCGGCAGCGACTGGGGCGCGCCCTACGCGGCCAGCAAGGGCGGCCTGGTCCAACTCACCAAGAGTCTGGCGGTGGCCTGGGCCAAGGACAACATCCAGGTCAACGCAGTGCTGCCCGGCTGGTTCGTAACCGACCTGACCCGTGGAATCGCCGACGCCGACCCAGAGCGCTACGACAACATCAACCGCCGCATCCCCACCGGCCGCTGGGGCGAACCGTCGGAACTGGGCGGCGCGGCCGTCTTCCTGGCGAGCGCTGCCTCAGACTACGTCACGGGGTCAGTCCTGGCGGTGGACGGCGGGTATTCGTCGGCGTAGCTGCAAGTCCGTCACCTAAATAGATATAGGGGATTATTCGATCTTGGCCCCTTTTTCCAAGTTGTGGCGGGCGCAGAGTATTCTGACGTTTTCGGGAAGAACACTGGTCCCACCTTTAGAGAAAGGGAATTCGTGGTCGAAATGAAGCTGGTCTTCGGACTCGCATATCACGCATTTCCCCTTGTCACGTTTATAAACCAACTGTTTAACCCAAGAGGGAATTTGTCTGGAAACAACCGTTTCTATCTCGGATGTCTCTCGAGTGGACGTCGAGTCAAATCCCGCGGACTCCATCCAGAACTTGAAAACCATTCTCTCCCCATCTTGCTGATAGCTGTAGTTGACAAGCCGGTACAGGCCGCGATCAGTCCAAACCCCTGTGCGCATCTTCTCGTATGTCCGGAAGATTGCGGCTTCCGCCTCGTTGTTCTTGAAATCCTCGGCGGCGCTCGCAAACAAGCCGTTCTGGGAAGCCTTGTCGTTGGTATCGAAATATGGTTGATCAAAATTCTTTGGGTCTGGTTTCTCAGGTGTCCGGCGAACGTCATGACCCTCATAAATGAGAATAGACTCATCTTCACTCATCTCATCCGCGTAGGGCGCATTTTTGCGTCGCGACATCAAAATAATCCCGTGAGAAGGCGGATTTTTGAAATACATACCCCTTTGTAAAGCCATACCCTGCCTGGCGCACATTTCCCAATAGGTGAGAATCTCATCTTTCAAAATAAAGAGCTCTTTTGGTGCCTAGTCCAATCCAGAAGGGATAACCATTTGACGATTCTAGCGTAAAATTTAGGCTGAGTCTTCACCGATATGATAAGTCGCTAGATCGAACCACAATTTACCCCTACTTCCCCTCAAAGAACCGCCTCGGGTTCTGGACCATTATCTGGTCGATCACTTTATCGGAGACGCCCAGTTCCCTTAGGCGGGGGAGCACGTTCCGGGTGATGAAGTTGTAGCCGTCCGGGTTGTACTTGATCCGCTGTTCCTGTACGGCGAGCCCGTACCTGGCCTTGGGCACCGAGTGGTCGTGGGAGAGCATGATCCGGCCGGCGTGGCCCGCGTCGATCAACTGCTTGGCCAGTTGGGTCCGTTCCTCCCATAAGGGAGTGCCAGGCCGGCGTCCGCCAGGGAAACGGTCCAGACCCAGCCAGACACCCTTTTTCAGGAGGCCCAGCAGGTAGCCCATGTCCATGTCATCGTTGCTGTGGCCGATGTAGACCCGGTCCATGTCAACACCCTCGTCCATGAGGATACGTACCTGTTCTTCCCCCACCCGGTCCGGCGACCAGGTGTGAGTGGAGATGGGGACGCCGGTGCGGACAGAGGCCTGACCGGCGGCCCGCAGCACTATCTCTTGCGGCGGCGTGATCCCGCCCTCATCGCTGGCGACCTTGATGATGCCCGCCTTTATCCCGGTCCCCTCGATCCCGACCTCGATCTCCCTGACATAAAGATCGGCGATGACCTCGGGCGCCAAATCGATGAACGGGCGCGGCACCGCCAGGTGGTTCCCGGTGGCGGCGATAATATGCACGCCCGTGGCCTGGGAGACCTGCTTCATCATCTCGACGTCCCGTCCCAGGTCGATGGTGCTCACGTCGATGATGGTTCGGAGACCTTCACGGTAGGCTTCCTTCAAAGTGGCGTTGGCCTGCTCGATGATCCCCGAACGGTCGATGAGTTCGGGAAAGGTGCGGAGGATGCCGGCGGCGCTGGTGGCCAGGTGTTCATGGCTCAGGGTGAATCCCAGGTCCGCCGTGTCCACGGGCCCCAAAACTGTATTCACGGTTGACATGATGTTGCTCCCTCAAGTTATCTGTCCAAACATTCTAATACCCATCAGGGTGGGCCGTTAGGGTGAAAATAAAGTCCCTTCCTCCGCAGCGAGGTTTTGCCCTAAAACTGTCATTCTGAGGCCGTCCCAACGCGCCGGGAAATAATTAGGCCTTCTACCAATCTAGATATTCTTAGAGGGCGCCTCGAACGATCCAGAAAAAGGTTGGACTATGAAAGTAAGCAAAGGGGCACGGATCGCAAGTAGCCATCAGATAGAAAGAGTCCGAAATCATCGAGCGCATTGGAGCAGAGGCACAGTCTACCAGAGCCGTTGAGCCGAGAATCGCCAGGCCGCTCTGAGATTATCCGGGCAGAAGTCCAAGGCGGGTCGTCACGCTAATCAATTCTCCGCGGGCCCGAACATCAAGTTTGGCCCATCCGGCAATCATTGATCACAATAGCTGCTCCCTGTCAAAATGCGTTAGCCGAAGCTGAATTTTGTTTTATCAACAACGGCGGCCGATTAATATCTCTAGCCGCAGGCTGTGCTGTGGCTGCCAGATCCAGGAAAACGCCACCGAGATTGCCTGGCCACAAGACAATGCGGTCAGCCTTGGATACCCGGGCCAAAATATCCACGATATTTCGGGATTTCTCTTCGAAACTCTGTGCATCGGCAAGGATCGCCGCGACCTGAGACACGCCTTTCGACTGGCTAGTACGGGCCTGTTCCGATTCCGTCAATTAATAATTGACGGCGTCCGGGTGGCAGGACTGAAATACGTCTCCGACTAGGACTTACCTTAAGTTATCGAATGCGGCTTCCTCTACGGGGAAGTAAAGTAGAGTCCAACCACGCCATGGTTTGATATCGTGCGGCACTAGAAAACCAGCTGAACCAGTCTGGGACCGCTTGAACGACAATTCCCGAAGCCAAAATGTATGTAGGTGGCGCTCGCTCAACCCAGGATGAGCGGTTGGGTGAGCAGGCTGGCGTAGCGGAACCCGAGTAGGCGCGGGTTTAAAACCTGCCCGACGCATCAGAGTCAATTTCCATCCATCGAAAACGCATCCAAAACACCGCTCATGGTGAGCTCCGACCGCGGTCGAGCGCCGATTCTTTCGAGCGTCCTCCCCGATATATCGGGGGACCCTTCGAACCACGGTGCGGCGTCAGCCATACTTGTTCCAGGAGACTTGACGGTTGCACAGGTGGGCGGGTTAAAAACCCGCGCCTACGAAGTGATGCCATTATCCGCATCTCAAACAGGCTGAGATTCCGTTCGTGGTGAGTTCCGTCGAACCACCGTCCTGCTCCTTGTCTGATTCGTCCTCTGCCCCAACCCGCCCTTATGCTACGATTGCCCCGTCATGACCGGTGACGGCAGGAGGGACCATGGGCGACGATGCTGCCAGGGAAGAATTGCAGGAAGCCGCGCGGGAGTACGAGAGCAGGCTGGCAGACCTGTTGGCTCGCCAGGGGGAGCCGCCAAAAGCTCCCCAAACCAGCTACGGCATGCCACTAAAGGCTGTTTACACACCAGAGGACGCGGCGGACCGGGATTACCTGGAAAATCTGGGATTCCCTGGGACCTACCCTTTCACACGGGGGATCCGTCCGGATATGTACCGCGGACGCCTGTGGACCATGCGCCAGTACGCCGGCTTCGACACTGTAGAAGAGACCAATTCGCGGTTCCGGCATCTGCTGGAACAGGGCCTCGGCGGCATGAATGTGGCCTTTGACCTGCCCACCCAATTAGGCATGGACCCGGACCACCCCCAAGCTACGGGAGAGGTTGGGAAAACTGGCATCTCTTGTCCCTCGGTGCGCCAGATGGAGACCCTCTTCCGGGATTTGCCATTGGAGCAGGTCACTCCATCCCTCACGGTGAACGCATCGGCCCAGTCCGTGCTGGCCATGTATGTGGTGACCGCCCAACAACAGGGAATCACCCTTGAGCAGATCGGCGGGACGACCCAGAACGACATCTTGAAGGAATTCATCGCCAGAGGAAACTATATATTCCCTCCCGGCCCGTCGTTGAAGATGGCGGTGGACCTCTTCGAGTATTGCGCTGGGCACCTGCCCCGGTGGAACTTCATCAATATCTGCGGTTACCACGTGCGGGAGGCTGGGTCCAGCTTGGTGCAAGAGTTGGCCTTCGCCTTCGGCAACGCCCGGGCCTATCTGGACGAGGCGCTGTCCCGTGGCATGGACGTGGACGATTTCGCTCCCCGTATCGCGTTTAATTTCAGCGTGTTCAACAACGTCCTGGAAGAGGTGGCCAAGTTCCGGGCCGCCCGCCGGTTGTGGGCCCGGCTGCTCAAAGAACACTACGGGGCCAAAAACCCGCGTTCCCTGACCTTCCGGACCGGAGCCGGAAGCGGCGGGAGCACGCTGGTGGCCCAGCAGCCGGAGAACAACGTTGTCAGGGTGACTCTTCACGCGGTCATCGCCGCCATGGCCGGGGTGCAATCTATGCACACGGCGTCCATGGACGAAGCGCTGGCGCTGCCATCGGAGGAGGCCGCTACCTTGGCTTTGCGCACCCAGCAGATAGTTGCCTACGAGAGCGGGCTGGCTGATGTGATCGACCCATTGGGCGGCTCTTACTACGTTGAGAACCTCACCGATCAGATCGAGGAGCAGGTGGGTACGTACATGAAGCGCATCGATGACCGCGGGGGTATGGTGGCGGCCATCGAGTCCGGCTGGGCGGTCCAGGAGATCGGTGAAGAGGCGTACCGCTTTCAGCGTGAGGTAGAGCAGGGGCAACGGGTCATCGTGGGACTGAACCGCTTCACCACGGAAGATGCCCCTCCCATCGAGCTTCACCATCCCGACCCGGCCGTGGCCAGCACCGTGAAAGGCGAGATTGACGAGCTGCGGAAGGGACGGGACCAACGGGCCCTCTCGCGTGCCTTGGAAGAGCTGAAGTCGGTGGCGAATGAAGGCGGAAATCTGATGCCTCCCACCTTGGAGGCCATCAAGTCGCTGGCCACGGTGGGGGAAGTTTCGGGTGCGTTGCGCCAGGTTTTCGGCGAGTGGCGGGCCCCGAACATTCAGTGAGGCGAGTCGGGGCCAGGACCCGTTCGTGGTGAGCTCCGACAGGCGTCGAGAGTCACGATGAAATCGGACTTGTCGAACCACCCTAGTTGGGCGCCATTGCCACCAGGACTATGACTTATGCGCGCCCTTCGACACGCTCAGGACGAACGGAATCGTCCCCGTTCGCCATGCCTACACCCCGTTCGCGGTGAGCTGGTCGGACCACCACGCCGCTACCCAGCCGGGTTAAGGCGCTGCACCAACTCCGCCCAGTGCCGTCCCCAGGCGTTGCAGACGGCCTCTATTTCATCCTCGGATGACTCACGCAGGGCCACCGGGCCGTAGTGGGAGGTATGGGCGTTGCCCTGGATGACCATGCCGTGGTTCAGCAGGATGTGGAGCATACTTAGCAGGGCCAGTTCCGCGCCGCTGCCCGGCCGGCTTCCTCCGGTGAACGCCCCGCCAACCTTGCCCGATAGCGGGCCGGGATAGTCCTGGACCGCCGTGACATCGAACAGCCGCTTGATCTGCCAGTCGACGTCCCCGAAACGCACCGGAGTCCCAACTATCACACCCTTGGCGGCCAGCATCTCTTCCCATCGCACCTCTTCCACGGTGCGGACCAGGGTGCTGGCGCCGCCTTCCTGCATCCCCTGGCGGATGGGCTCCACCATGGCGCCGGTGCGGCCATTCTTGGACGTGTAGATGATCAACAGGTCGTGCTGGGTTTCCGCCATATGATTCCTCACGGGCCGTGGCCCTACGCCGGAATTAAACCTGACACTTGGGACAAAAATAGGTGCCCCGGGCGCGGACCCGGATGGCTGACATGTTGGTCCCGCAGTTGGGACAGGCGGCCTTGATGTCCCGGGGATGGGTCCAGGTGGTCAGGGCCGTGGGCGGGTCGGGCCAGTGCTGGTCGCGGGCCCGGTCGTACACGCCGTAGGCGGCGGCAAGGGAGTCGATTATCGCCTGGCGCAGCCGGGCAACTTCGTCGATGGAAAGTCCCGACGCCGGCCGTTCCGGGTGGATGCCCGCCAGGAACAACGATTCGTCGGCATAGAGGTTGCCCAGGCCGCAGACTATGGACTGCTCCAGGAGCAGGGCCTTCACCGGGGCCTTCCTGCCGGCGAAGGACTCCGCCAGTGTCTCGACCGTGAACCCGTCGTCAAACGGCTCGGGGCTCATGGTGGGCAGCACCTCGCTGGGGGAGTCAACCAGCCACAATTTGCCGAACTTGCGGCCGTCCACGAAACGTAGTTCCCGCCCGTCGTCCAGGGGAAAGAAGTGCCGGGTCATCGGGTCGGGGTCTTCAGACAGGGGCTGTACCCGAAGCCTGCCGGTCATGCCAAGATGGATCATGAACGTAGCCGGGCCGCCACCCGAGAGTGGGAGTATCAGGTACTTGCCCCGCCGCTGAACGTCCTGGATGGTCCGGCCCTTTAGACCCTCCGCCAGTTTCGCCGCCGATGGCTTTTTGACCGTGTTGGCCCAGGTGATGTTGACGTTGGTGATGGTGCAACCCGGCAGTCCCGCCCGGACCAGGTTCCGGCGCGTGTTCTCCACCTCAGGCAGTTCGGGCATTTGGGGGTCCTTCGACAGGCTCAGGATGAGCGGTGGTTGACGTTGCCATTGTTCTTCCTCCCGTTCATGGTGAGCTTGTCGAACCATTGTGTTGGAACTACGACATTCTATACGGTGATACCCTCTACGACGAGTGGCAATAAACAACCCAAGTAGGTGGTGAGCCCATGAAATTCGGAATCTACAGTTCCATCGCCAACCCGCCCCGCGGCGAGGACCTTCCCCGGTGCGTGGACGAGGTGATCGAGGAGGCGCGCTTGGCCGAACAGGCTGGGTTCGACTCATGCTTCTTTGGGGAACACCACCAGGACCGGGACGGGTTTCTCCCCTCACCTCTGATCATATGCACCGCCGTGGCGGCGGCGACAACCACGCTCAGGGTGGGGACATCGGTGATCCTGTTGCCGCTGCACCATCCGGTCCGCCTGGCCGAAGACGTCATAACCCTGGATATCATCTCCAAGGGGCGGGTGACCGTGGGCGTCGGCCTGGGCTACCAAGACGCGGATTTCCGGGCGTTCGGCGTCAAGATGTCGGACCGCGTCGAGCTGTTTGAAGAGAAGGTCCAGATACTGCGCAGTTGCTGGTCGGGCGAGGAATTCTCCTTCCATGGGAAACACCATCAGATAGAGAACCTTCGGGTGCGGCCGGACCCGGTGCAGAAGCCGCACCCTCCCATCTGGATCGGGGCCGGCGCGCCGGTGAGCGCACGGCGCGCTGGGACCATCGGAGATGCGTTGGTCACCACGCCCAGCACCACACTGGACAACACCTGCCGGTTGATCGATGAATACAAGCATGCCGCCGAGGCTGCCGGCAAAACGCCGTCGCCCGTGATCATGCGGGACGCCTGGGTGGCGGGCTCCAGGAAGGAGGCGGAAGAGGTCTACGGACCCGAGGTCCTGGCCGCGTACCGGTACTACTGGCGGAACGGACTGTCCGAGTTCAAGTCCATCAAGGACGAATCGGAATTGACACTGGACCGCATCGCCAAAGACCGGCTGATCATGGGCGACCCCGAGGAATGCCTGACCGAATTTCAGCGGTGGAGTGAGAGGACCGGAGCCGAGTCCTGCCTATTGAGGCTGCGGCACGCCCATTCTGGGGGGCCGTCCCACGCCCAGATCATGAAGACCATAGACCTGATCGGCGACCGGATAATTCCCTATATGGGTTGATGGCCCGGGCCCTGGTCCCGTCGAAGATATCGCGTACGTTTCTAATCATCGGGTCCATGGCGGGAGCCTCCGAATTTTAGATCAAGGGTCTATCCCGTAGACCCTTGCCGCTGTGTCATGGAACATGGCCGCGCGTTCGGTATCCGAATAATCTTTGGATAGAATCTTGAACGCGTTATACATCACGTTGTAAGAAAAGGACACCTTGTCCGGCGGGAAATTGCTTTCGAACATGCACCGGTCCGGGCCGAATTGCTCGATACAGTGATTCATCCAGGGGGCCATGGCTTCCGCCAACTCTTCCGAGCCGATTGGGACCCCTCTGGAGTGCCAGCCATAACCGAACCGGGGCATGCCCATGCCGCCGAGTTTCATCGTGACATTGGGGCAGGCCGCAACCGCGGCGATGCCTTCTCTCCAATGGGGAATTATCTCGTCGTCCTTGTTGGCGTATATGCCCACACGGCTAACGCCGCCGATGTGATTCACGATGACCGGCAGGTCCGGCACGGCCCTGGCGAAGTCGGCAATCTCCGGCAATTGGGGGAAGGACTGCATGAGGTCCAGGCACAGCCCGCTTTGACTCAGAACCTTGGCCCCTTCCAGAAAGTCGGCGTTGGCCAAGATACCCTCGGTTTCCCGGTTGTCCCAATCAGGGTCGGGGTTCCAGGTCACGTTGTGGCGAATGCCCCGAAACCGGTTTGGGCTGGCCGCCTGTAATGCTTCCAGGACGGGCGCCACATTGCCGGCCAACTTGAGGTCGGCGTGACCGATTATGGCCGCGGCCGCCCTGGCCGGGCCGTAGACACCACTGGCGCTGGCCGCGGCCAGGCCTTGGACAAATTCAACCTCGCCGACCGGGCGCAGCTCAGCCGGGCCGCCGGACCGGTACATCGACCTGGCCTCGAGGAAGACGGTAGACCGGACATTGTGGCCGCTGTAGATGTCGCCGTTCAGCTCATGGAGGAGATACCGCTGGTAGGGGGTGCTCTGGGGGCGGAGGTCCCAAAAATGGTGGTGGGGATCACAGATGGGAAGCTCCGGCTCCAAAGTGGGTTCCTGGGTTAAAGCGAGCCAATCATTGCCACCGAATGCCATGACCGCACCTCCGCTCGTTTGGTTAGCGGCCCGATGATAACATAGCCCGATTTTATGCCATACCGAATCGTTCCTTACAAGGCGCAGCGGGGTCTGATGCGGTCAGATAAGACCGAGGTTATCTCTGAAAAGGCGGTGATGTTGCGATGAATCCATCTAGCCTTAAGACGACCAGAGTTTTTTCGTGGCCAGAGCCGCTCCTTCCGTCAATGCCTGCAACTTAGCCCACATGATTGATGAGTGGACCCGGACAGTGAAGGCGCCTTGGGAGAACCCGCAATCGGTCCCGGCGATGACGTTTTCCTTCCCCAACAGTCGAGCGTAGTTCGTGATGCGCAAGGCTACTAATTCTGGATGCTCTACGAGGTTGGTGGTGTGGGCTACCACCCCGGGGATGAGAATTTTGCCGTCGGGCAGTTTGACATTCTCCCAGACCTGCCACTCATGCTCGTGCCGGGGATTCGCGGCCTCGATGCAATAGGCGCCGGCGCGAATCCGCAAGATGATATCGACAATATCCTTAAGAGGCACATCGGTGACGTGGGGGCCGTGCCAGCTTCCCCAGCACAGGTGGTAGCGAACACGGTCCTCGGGAATGCCCTCCAGGGCGTGGTTGATGGCATCGACCCGCATCGAGGCAAATTTGCGGTATTCCTCTATGGTCGGCGCGGGGTCCGGCATTCCGTATTGGGTTACGACTCGAGGGTCATCCAACTGGAGGATGAAGCCCGCGTCCACTATCGCTTTATATTCCTCATGCATGGCATCGGCGATGGCGAAAAGGTAGGCTTCATCGGTGGGGTAATACTCGTTCTTCCGCTGGAGTTCGATCGTGCCGGGCGCCACCGCGGGGATGAACGCCTCCGTGTGATTCGTTACGGCCAGCGCCGCTTTGAAGTTTTCGATGTCGCTCTGTACCGCCGCGTGGCCCTGGTAAGTGATGGGACCGGTGCAGACCACCGGCCTCCCGGAGGCGGTCTCAGCCGTCCGGTCGTATTCCTGATAAAACTCTCGAAATATCATCCGGTCCCGCCCCCAGTTGAGCAAAACACCCTGATTGGGGTCCTTGGGGCGAGATTCAAAACCGGTGAGACGCTCGTTGACGTAGGCCGAAAATCCAGACTTCCCGTATTCGCCGTCGCTGGGAACGTCCACGCCTTCCGCCAACTGCCTTTGCACTACCTCGGTGACCGCGGCCTTGACTCTCCCAGCCAGTTCTTCCCGGTCGTAATCTTGGCCGGTTTCCTTGGCCCGCATCAAATCTCTGATCTCGGGTGGACGCACCAGGCTGCCCACGTGGGTGGTTAGGATTCGAGAGGAACTATTTTCCATCGCAGCCTCCATCGCGGCCCTTGTACAGGTTGCCCGGTATATCGGGGAGACGCACAGCCTCCGGCGGAGCTCAGGACGAGCGGCGTTTTCTGGGCTTCAAAATCCCCAGCTCACACCTGCTGGACGGCCAGGGTGATCTCCATGCCTTCAACCTTGAAGACCTCGCTGGCGGCGCCGGTGTCCGGCGTGCCGTCCACAAGCTGCGTGCTCAGGGTTTCGTCGCGGATGTAGTCCGAGAAGGCTCCCTGCATCACTTCCGCGAACGCAGGTGGGCCCTGGTAGTAGGTCACGATGCGGTCGGTGACGTCGAATTTGGCCGACCGGCGCATGCCCTGGATGCGGTGCACCACCTCCCGGGCCAGGCCCTCTTCGGCCAGCTCAGGCGAGATATCGCCGTCCACGGCCACCATGTACCCGCCCTCCAGCGACACGGTGTAATTGTCCACTGTAACCGCTGTTTCGGTCTGGTCTCCAGCTTCCTCCAACGCCTGCCGCACAAGCGGAGCGTCGTCTTCCAGGACCTGGATGTTCTTGACGTTCAACTCTTCCAGGACCTGGGGCCGCACCTGGCCGATGTACTCCCGCTCTTCCGGAGTGCGGACCTTCACCAGCACATTGGCCAGGGGTTGGCGCACTTTCAGTCCCGCCTTGGACCGCGCGGCCCGGCCCATGCTGGAGATGCGCATGGCCAACTGAGTGGCTTCCATCAGTGGCTGGTCGACCAGGGACGGGTCGGCCACCGGGTACTCTGACAGGTGAATGCTGTCAGGCGCGGATGGGTCCACCGAGCAGACCAGGTTTTGGTACATCTCCTCGGAGATGAAGGGGGCCAAGGGGGCCATCAGCTTGGCCACTGTCACCAAGCAGGTGTGCAGGGTGATGTAGCCCGACAGCTTGTCGGCGTCGCCTTCGTGCCTCCAGAAACGGCGGCGGCTGCGGCGCACGTACCAGTTGGACAACTGGTCGATGAACACCTGGATGCGCCGCCCGGCGTCGGTGGGCTCATAGCCATCCATGTGGGCGTCGACCTGGGCGATCATAGTGTTCAGCTCGGACAGCACCCAACGGTCCAATTCGTTCTCCGGCTTCCAGCCATCGGGCTTCTGGGACGGGTCGAACTTGTCGATCTCAGCGTAGCCGATGAAGAAGGAATAGACGTTCCACAGTGTGAGCATCACCTTGCGCAGGGTCTCGCTGACCAGCTTGCCGGAGAACCGCCTGGGCTCGCCCGGCTGGGACGCGGTGAACAGGTACCAGCGCAGGGCGTCGGCGCCGTGCTCGTCCAGCACCGACAGAGGATCGACCACGTTGCCCACCCGCTTGCTCATCTTTCGGCCCTTCTCGTCCAGGATCAGGCCCAGGCAGATGACGTTCTTGTATGCCGGTTGGCCCTTTAGCAGGATGGACAGGGCGTGCAGGCTGTAGAACCAGCCACGGGTCTGGTCCACCGCCTCGCAGATGTAGTCGGCGGGGAAGCGGCCGTCCGTGTCGATGCTCTTGTTCTCGAAGGGGTAGTGCCACTGGGCGAAGGGCATGGCCCCCGAGTCGAACCAGGCGTCCATGACCTCAGGGATCCGGTGCATCTTTCCGGAGCAATCTTCGGCGGTGCAGTCGAGGATGATGTCATCCACGTAGGGCCGGTGGAGGTCCAAGTCATCTAGGTTCCCGTTAACCCCGGCCATTCCCTTAAGCTCATCCACACCGCCGACGCAGATGGTGTGGCCGCATTCTTGACACCGCCAGATGGGGATGGGCGTGCCCCAGTAGCGCTCCCTGGAGATGGCCCAGTCCACATTGTTCCGCAGCCACTCGCCGAAGCGCCCGTCCTTGATGTACTCGGGGTACCAGTTGATGGTGTCGTTTCCCTCGACCAACTGGTCTTTCAAGGCCGAGGTCCGGATGTACCAGGAACTCTTGGCGTAGTAGAGCAGCGGCGTGTCGCAGCGCCAGCAGAAGGGGTAGGTGTGGCGGTAGATATCCCGGTGGAAGAGCAGGCCGCGGCCCTTCAGGTCTTCCATGATCTCTTCGTCGGCGTCCTTCACGAACTTGCCGGCGAAGGGGTAGCTGCCGGTGATGATCCCCTGAAGGTCCACGGGCTGAACGAAGGAAAGCTCGTTCTCCCGGCCAACGCCCAGGTCATCGTCTCCGAAAGCGGGGGCGATGTGGACGATTCCGGTGCCGTCGTCCAGGGAGACAAACTCGGCGGCGATGACCTGGGGCGCGAAATCTCCGCCGTCCTCAAGCTCGGTGACCATTCCGCCAGGCCCGGGCCGGTGCACGAACCGCTGCACCTGAGAGCCAAACTCGTTGGGATCATAGAGGGGTGTGTAGCCCAGCCCCACCAGGTCGGAGCCCTTGACTGAGCCGACGATGGTGTGTTCTTGTTTGATATTGGCCGAGACCAATGCTTGCGCCAGCACCAAACGGTGGCGGCCGCCTTCGTCTTCCAGTTCAACGATGCTGTAGTCGGCGTCCTTGTCCACGGCCAGGGCCGTGTTGCCGGGCAGGGTCCATGGCGTGGTGGTCCAAGCCAGAAAGAACACGTCAAAATCGCCGGCGCCCAGCTTTTCTAGGACGGCGGCTTTGTCCCCGGCCTTTCCTGATGTAGCCGCCGGGTCAACCTGGAACTTGACGAAGACCGAGGGGTCGGGCGTGTTCTCCCGGTAGCCCAGGGCCACCTCGTGGGAGCTGAGGCTGGTCACGCAGCGGGGACAGTGTGGAGTGCCGCGCATGGTCTGGTAGAGCAGGTCCCGGTCCCACAGGGTTTTCAGCATCCACCAGCCGGACTCGATGTAGTCGTTGTGCAGCGTGACGTATGGGTCTTCCATGTCGACCCAGTAGCCGATGCGGTCGGTCATGGTCTCCCACTCTTTCACGTAGCGGAAG